>JBHPCA010000006.1:0-44596 GCA_042576225.1 Candidatus Babelota bacterium | reverse complement strand
GTTTGCTTTTACATAATTGGTATAATATATAAAAAGTCGTGTTTTTATGAAGTTCTTGTTTTTCTATTGTTTCAAAAATTGATCTACAAAACGCAAGCCTTATTAGGTCTATTACCTCTTGTTTTTCCTTGTTGTTATCCAGCTTGATCTTTTTAACCTTGTTGATTACAAACTTCGTTTTATCTTGTAACTTTTTTTGGCTGTCAAACTTTTTTGCGTTTAAAAAATATGCTTCTACTTTTCTGTTGAACGCAATCTCTATAGATCTTTTATCAATTTGAGCGCCATTTTGAACTAAATATTTCACCATCCCTAAGTTATTTCTCTTGCAAGCCTGATAAAGTGGGATTATATAATCAACTTCATGTATAGGCTTTGCTTTGAGGACGCCATTTACAACTATAAATTTCATTATACAAGTTTGACAATGACGGTGGGGTTCATTATCATTACCTTTATTGATCTGAGCGCCATTTTGGAGTAAACATTTCACTATATCTAATTTGCCCCGACAACAAGCCCAATAAAGTGGGGTCAGGCCATTCTTATTAGCTTTATTAACATCAGCACCATTTTGGAGTAAAACTTTCACTATATCTAATTTGCCACAAAAACAAGAACAAGCCTCATGAAGTGGTGTCTGGCCATCTTTATCAGCTTTATTAACATCAGCACCCTTTTGTAACAACAATTTTACCACTTCGATGTTTCCCCTGTAGCAAGCCAGGGAAAGAGGGGATACGCGTTTCAATTCGTTTTCCCCATAGCTAAGTTTGTTAACATCTATATCTTTGTACTGTAACAGCTTTTTTATTTTCTTTGTATCTATATTATTTTCTCTCAAGGCAGACCAAAAACACCAATTATGGTATTTTTTTAATGACCAATTTACGGTATGATAAACCCCGGTTATTGTGTGATAAACTCCTGACACTAATTTACTTGTTGTACCCTTTAGTATTTTGTTTAACAAAAAGTTGCTGGGCCCAATTGGCATAGCCATACCTTTTGAATTATTAAAACTTGCCAAAGAGCAAAGTACAGCAATCGATAAAATTATTTTTTTATTTAATTTAAACATTGTAAACCTCCATATATTAAAATATGTTAAAACATTTAAAAATCTTGATTTCAAATAGTATAGCATAAAATAAAAAGGAATAAAAGATTAGCCTTTAATTTTTAGCCCAAAGGCTAATCTTGTTTCTATTTGAATACTTTTATGCTCGGTTTATGTTATAATGCTACTTCTGGGATGTTCTAACGCAATTTGATATAGCACCATTGCAAAGCAAATGCACTCCTTTGGCAAAAAGCCCTTAAACAATTAGAACAACAAAAATACTATTGGAAACCCCCATTAAATATTATAAATATGTTTTTATTATACAATCTCTATACTTTTTATTATTCAGCATTCTACTAAATGAAAGTTTGTATTTCTCAATAAATTTTTGCATTTTTGATTTAAAATCTCTTGATTTTGCCACACCTAAATCAATTTTATCTAATATAATTTTAACCAATTTAGGATATTTTTCATCAAGATCACTTTTATATATACCAAAAGCCTGCAGGATAACACCTCTTATTTTTTTGTCTTTTTTGTTTTGGTATAGTTTATAAAAAACTGTTTTTGTATAAAGTTCTTGTTTGTCTATTATTTCAAAAATAGATCTACAAAAGGCAAGTCTTACCAAGTCTATTATCTCCTGGCTATATTTTTTACTTCGCTTCGCCTGAATACTCCGAATCTTTGATTCGAGGATGAAAGGCGTGGCGTCCGTCGAAGCCCCTGTGGGCCGAAGCCTTGGCGAAAGCTTATTGGCGAAGACGGATTTAATTTTGTTTATTACAAAACTTGCTTTATCCTCTCCTGTTTTTTGTTTATCAAAATTTTTCGCATTTAAAACATAAGGTTTTACTTTTGCCTTTAAAAGATTATCAAAATAAGAAAAGTTAAAAAGAATTAAAGAATAGTGATCAATTTGAGCACCGTTCTCAACTAAACATTTTACCATCTCTAAGTTTTTCCAATAGCAAGCCCAATAAAGTGGAGTAGTTGGATTAGGAAAACCCTTAACTTTTTTATTAATAGATTCTTGAGCGCCCTTTTCAATTAAATATTTCACTATTTCCAAGTTGCTATTCTTACAAGCATAATGAAGTGGGTTTTCGCTGTTCGTTACAAGTTTTTCTGTGCCGTCTTTAACAAAACGTATTCTTATAACAAAGGTAGATGGCTTACCTTTATTGACATCAACTTTTTTTTCTTCAACAAGCCTCTTAACTTCTTCTAAGTCACCCTTTTTTATAGCATCAAAAAAATCGCCTCCTGCAAAAGACAATGAACCTGATACAAGTGTTACGAGTGCAAATATTGATAGAACAGTTTTTTTATGTAGTGTAAACATTGGAATCCTCCATATATTAAAATATTTAAAAACCTATATCTTAAAAAGTATAGGCAAAAATAAAAAATTGGCAAATTAGTCCTTGTTTTTTCAAGCAAAGACTCTAAAGTGATTCTATTTAAATACTCTTGGGGCTTGGGTTATGTTATAACGCTATTTTTGGGACGTTCTAACACAATTTGATATAGCACCATTGCAAAGCAAATGCACTCCTTTGGCAAAAAGCCCTGAAACAATTAGAACAGCAAAAATACTTAAAATAAGATCGCTTTTTCTCATATTATTCCTTATATTGACGCCCTTTTTGGCGTGATTTACTTATTCCCAAATAATATCAAAAAAAATATCAAATTAATTAGTTTTTAATTAATATGGCTCGTCTATGTCCTCAAACTTGGTAAGTTCTCTTGCAAAGTGCAAGAATACGGTTCCGGTTGGGCCGTTTCTTTGTTTCCCCACAATAAGCTCGGTTAGTGCAGGATTTTCTGTTTCTGGATTGTACACCACATCCCGATACAAAAACATAATCAAATCAGCATCTTGCTCAATAGCTCCCGATTCACGTAAATCAGAAAGCATTGGTCTTTTGTCCATTCTACTGTCAACGGCACGTGATAACTGAGAAAGTGATACAACTGGTATTTCAAGTTCTTTGGCCAAGGCCTTTAAAGATCTCGAAATTTCTGAAACTTCTTGGTGCCTATTTTCGTGACGACGACTTGAATGCAAAAGCTGCAAGTAATCAACAACAATCATCTGTACATTATGCTCAATTTTTAATTTACGAGCCCGTGCACGCAAATCCATTATGCTCAACATTGCCGTGTCATCAATAAATATTTTATTCTCTGCAAGTCTGGCAGCAACATTGGTAATCTCTACCCACTCTTCAGAAGTTATAGTTGCATTTCTTATGTTGTGCAACGCAATGCCAGATTCTGATGACAACAAACGAAGTGTCAACTGTTCAGCCGACATTTCAAGGGAAAAAAATCCGATAGTAAAACCATTGTTGGCCGCATCGGCAACAACACTTAATGCCATCGCTGTTTTACCCATCGAAGGTCTAGCCGCCAAAACTATAAAATCCCCCTTTTGAAATCCTGATGACATTTTATCAAGCTTTTTATACCCGGAAGGAATTCCTGTGATGCCACGACTATTGCTTTTTATATCAGAAAGATGCTGGAATGTTTTTTTAAGCCAAATATTTAACTGGACAAAAGACTGAGACGTTCGTTTGTTTGAAATATTGAAAATTGTTTTTTCTGCTTCATCCAAAACAGCTGAGATGTTTTTATCATCTTGGGAATAGCAATTTGTGATAATACCTGTCGCAGACTCTATTAACTCACGCAGCAATGACTTTTCTTTGATAATTTTAGAATGCTGCTCAACTAAGCCCAACGCTGGTATATCTTCTTGCAAAGAAACAAGATATACGATACCACCAACATCTTCTAGTTGTCCTTTTTTTTTCAATTCGTCTTGCAGTGTTACTAGATCTATACGTTTAAATTTTTTGCCGCATTGCAAAACCGTTTCGTATATCATCTTGTGCTGAGGATTATAAAAATCGTCAGGAGCCAATATCTCTTGAACTTTATTGACAAGGTCGTCGTTTAACAATATTGCCCCCAAGACAGACTTTTCTGCATCAAGGTTTGCAGGTAAAGTCTTGCCCAAAACGCGTTCTGTGTCTTGTGGGCGAGGTTTATCATATCGCCGACGCTCTTTATACATGCATGCGCCTCTTATATCTCGTATTTATTCCTAAACTTCTACAACTTTTAGGGTTAATTGTGGTTTAAGTTTTGAGGACAACTTAATAGTAACCTTATAGGTCCCTGTAGACTTTATAGATTTTCCAAACTCAACCTGACTTTTTGATACACTGACACCTTTTTCTGCCAAAAGATCTACTATATCAGCTGGGTTTACAGAACCATAGAGCTTACCACCATCATGCGTTTTTGTTTTTAGTTTTAATTGCAATAATTTGATCTTCTCTGCCAACATAGAGGTTTTGCTTGCAACAGCCTCTTTGCGATGCTCAACATGCTTTGCTTTGCCTGCATAAAAAGCCTCATTTGCAGGAGTAACGACAATCGCTATCTTTCTTGGTATAAGAAAATTGTCTGCATATCCGTCTTTGACCTTTACTATCTCCCCTGCCAGTCCTAACTTTTCAACATCTTTTAATAGATAAACTTTCATAATAAGGCCTCTTTATAATCGAATTTATGATCAAATCACTTCTATATGCTACATAAACTATATCTCCTTAACTAACAACAATTATATCCGAAAAAAGCCCTCTTGGGAAACTGAAACTTTATTATATATGCTCAAAGTACAGACAAGTGCTCCCAATCGATATGCTTAATCTATATTCTTGAAATTGGACCCCATGTTTTCTATTTGAATCAAAGATTGCTCTTTCTAGCAAGAAAAAGCTTATGTATATGTTTTTACAATACAATCTCTATAAGTTTTATTTTTCAATATCCTGAGAGGGTATTTATAACTATAAACAAAGTGTTTCAATTTTAGCTCAAAATCGTGCGATTGGGCTGCGCCGATATAAACTTTAGATAGTAGGGTCTTAACAAACTCAAGGTATTTTTTCTTTAACTTACTCTTACCTATTTGAGCGCCATTTTCAACTAATAGCCTTACTATGTTCAAGTGTTTTTCGGCCAAAGAAAGTGGAGATCTAGAAAGACCGCAATACTTAGAAGTTTTATTAATATTAATTTTTTTATCTCTTAATAAGCCCTTTACAATGTTAAGACGCCCTTTACGGCAAGCCCAACCAAGAGGGGTTAGACCCTTATACTTCCCAGACTTAAGAGCTTTATTCACGTTGATATTTTTCTTTTTTAGTAACTCTTTCATTATTTGCAAGTTACCCATCCTGCAAGCCAAAAAAAGTGGGGTATAACCTTCATAGTAACCAGACTTAGAAGCTTTGTTAACATCTATTTTAGGATGTTTTAATAGCTCTTTTACTATTTGTAGGTAGCCATAAAAGCAAACATTTAAAAGTAGGGTTTTACCATTTTTATCAGTTTTGTTTACTTCTATATTAGGGTGGCTTAATAGCTCTTTTGCTATATCTAGGTGCCTTCTCTTGCAAGCAGCGTAAAGAGGGGGTTCACTTGGAGTATCATCTATGTTAACATCTCTATAAATAGGGACTTCACCTGGCTTATTAGCTGTATTTACATCTATTTTGGGGTGTTTCAATAGTTCTTTTACTATATCTAGATTATCTCTATGGCAAGCGATCCAAAGTGGGGTTGTGCCATTCCTGCCAACTTTGTTAACATCTATATTGTCTTGTTTTAATAATTCTTTCATAATATCCGAATAACCACGAGCACAAACACGATGAAATAAGTTTTCACGATAGATATTACGTTGATTTATATCTATATCTTTTATGCCTTTGTGTTTTAAAAACTCTTTTACTGTATTCACATGGCCATTTTCACAAGCCCAATAAAACATGTCATACTTGGTAGCCTTATTTTTGTCTTTATGATTGCAATGTTTTTTAAATAACCCTTCTATTTTATTCCAAGCAGTTTTTCTTATTTTATGAGACCTGCCCTCTTGTATTAGCTGATTTATTGTGCGACAAGCACCACGCACACCCTTTATTATTTTTTTAATCAAAACATTACATGACCCAGTAGGAACATCCATGCTTTTTGATGTGCTAAAACTTGCAAGTAAACAAAGCATAATAATTGACAATACTACTCTTTTTTTTCCCATTCTTTTTTTCTCCATAGCAAAGTCTCTCTTCTTTAAAATTTATGTAAATCTCGCTTGAGATTACAAAAGTAAGATACATAAGGTCAAGTTAATTGTGAACTTTTGCACTTTACTTTTGCACTTTAAATGTGTACCGATGTGCCATTTTTAGATATCCATGAGGCAAAATAATACCCAACATAGAGCAGATCTCTTTTTTTCGCCATAGCTTCCAGTTTTGCATATAAAAACATAAGATTACGCAAGTATCCCATAGGGAATATAGCGTCATTGACTGCGATAATAACGCAGGAACAGTCCCAACGGGGGATCTTTTTCAGCTCTTTTCTTCGCCCCATAAAAAAATCTGAGCAGATTAATGGCTTAAGTTTAATGCTTTTACTCCCATTAACCCCATTATATAATTCAAAGACGAGGTTCTGGTCCTGCCCGTGGGAAAATAAACAACCGTTGTGTGAAAAGAGAGATCTAAAATAGGAGAACTTTTTCCAAAATCTTGGCGCATACTCCGCAAAAGCCATAAGTCTCGTTTTTTTGTATATCTTTTTTATTTTCCCCCTCGATATCCAGTACAAAGCATTATACAGTTTTTTGTTTTCTTTGTATGGCGCCCCTATAAAGAGATCTATTTTATCATCTAATATATTCACGCACCATAGGTCAATAACGTCTTGATTTTGGTTTAAACAAAATGGGTAACTAGATTCAGGCATAAAAATAATTGTTACCTGAGGATTTTTGTTTGCTAATTTCACCATTTGGTAATAAATCTCTTGGGCTGAATCAAGTGGGTGATCAAATGATTGAATACTTATTGGGCTTATATATCCTGTATGTTTAGTTATTGGAGAAGTTATTTGGTGAGTTGGATTATTAAATACCGGCCTTTTAGGGATAATATTTCGTAAAAACGATAATAGAAATGGTAATGCGCACATAAAGGCAAATGCTATATATTTTTTTTTATGATACACAAAAAATAAGGCGACATTCAAAGAAAAGAGAATAAGTAAAAAAAGAAGTATGCTTTTATTTGTATAGATCAAGAGATCTGCGCTTGCACTGTTTTGCATTAATGGCAATAATGGATAAGCAAATGGGTAACCAACAAACTCGCCAAATATCCAAAAAACGCCATATCGTATCCAGTTAATATACAAATATGTCCAGAATACGAGTGTCATGGATATAAGAGAGATAGAAAAAAGTGGAGAGTGTTTTCCTAGCTTTTTTTGAGAGAAATTTATGTGAGAGAAAAAAATAATTGTTTTTTGGATGCAAAAAAACCATAGGCCTGAGTATAGAGCGCAATAAAAAGCCAAGATTATAGGAATACACATTCTGAATATACCAAGTGATGCGTTAGCTTCTTTATAAAAAAGTAGCACAAACCCAAAAAAGTGGCTTGTAAAAAATATCACGCCCCACAAAAAGCCGTATCTAAATGACAAATAGTTTGGGTTTTTAAAAGCAACATAAAAAATTGGGATTAAAAAAAGAAATACTAGAATATACAGTGTTTCAGGTGAAAAAAGGGATAGGCTATACATAATAGCTGAGAGTGAGATAAGTATAAAATTTTTAATATGCACAAATTTTCCAGTTTTTGAGAATAAATTGTGGGTCCTTTTCTTTTTTAGTCTTGTTAGTTTCGGCAATCTTGTTACTTTTCTGTTTAAGTAAGTTGCAAGATAATGCAAAAACAGTTTTGTTGGCGTTATTAGCATTAGAGTCAAGTAATACTGACTTTATGTGTAAAATATCGCCATCAGGTTTAATATATATTTTGCATGTATATTTTATGCACTTAGATATCTTCCAGGGGTCTGTTTCTATTTCAAAAACAGGCTCTAACTCTTGAACACCTGCATTATGTAAATTATGCACGTTTTGATCTTTTCTCTTTTTTCCCTCAGTAATAAATGCATCAAAGTGTTTCGCGCAGATCTCAACTGCATAATCAAGGCCACCTTGCGCAGCTCGGTATTTTTGTTCATATACAAGGCGCTTGAAGGAGATATCCTGAAATAACGTACCGCTTTGCCAAAAAAGAACGGTGCATATAGAAAGCACCGAAACAACTACTATAACAATTAAAATCGCAGAACCATTTTTATTGTTTCTATACATAATACCTAACACCCTATTATCACCTTATTATCAACCTATTACCCTGTTTTTTAATGCAATTAAACGTTCAAGTTTTTTAATTTTATTATTACTAAGAAAATTATTATTAAAAAAAGTAATTTCGCATTTTATAGATTTTATCTGACCGCCTACTATAATCGGTGAAAAATATAAGCTTTTTATATTACATGCCATAATATTTTTTCTTTTATTTACGACAAAATAAATTTTTTGGTTTTTGAATATATATCCAATCTTCGTTTCTCTTTCTTGGTCATACCACTTAAGCGTTGCACCTGATGAGTAGTCAATATCCCATTTGTTTTTTTGAGCAGGCGCCTGGGATATGTGTCTTGAGATATGATCTAACGCAGCGTAACTTTCTGAAAACGCATTGGTTAACTGAGATCTTACCAGAAGACGTGAGTAAAACTGTGAAGAAAATTGAAAAACCAATGTTACCATTAATAATGTTATAAAAAAAGAGATAAGCCACTCTATTATTGTAAACCCATTTTTTGATATAGTATTTAATGTAGCAAGTTTCAACTCACAACCCTCCTGAAATTTCTTGTGACCCCTGTTACTATTTTTATATTCTTTTTTTGCCCTGGTTGCTTTGTTTGCCAAGAAATAACAAGGTTTGCTTTTTCTATCCCATAGCTCTTATAGTTTGAATGTTTTTTTAGGCTTTTTTGTATGCTTTTGGGGAGATTGTGTTTTAATATTTTTATACGGAAAGTTTTCAAATCAAGCTTAAAATCCCCTGTTTTTTGGCAAAAAACACCTCTTTTTGCCAAATTGCCCTCCAGAAGAGAGCTTGCGCATGATATAGCCTCCAATCGCTTTATTGAGTCGGACTGTAGGGCAATCATATTACAGCTAAACCTGAATAAAATAAGCATGATTCCGCTCAAAATGACCATTGAGACGAGCAATTCAATAATCCAGAAACCTGTGCTCGCATACTTTGAGAAATGGATAAAAAGCCTAAACTTGCGCATATAACGGGCCAATTTGACAACTAATTTAGCAATAGACATATTCTCAATCTTTTGTTATAATATAATTGTAATATTATAGTTTTAACAACAATATACTTTACATTATAAAAATATTAGATTTCAATAGTATGGTGGTAAAACGTAAACAAATTATAATGAGGAAGGACAAATTATGAAAATAAAAAAGATATTTCGTGCTATGTTGATTGCTGTTTTTTGTGTCTGTGTAACAGGCGCGCCATTATCGTATAGCCAACAGGCAGCACAACAAATGCCCCAAATAGATGTTTCTCCTGATCAGATGCAAAAAATGGAAACTATGATGCATGAGATGCAACATTTCTACGAATCGCTGTCTCCTGAAGATAAAGCAGCATTTGAAGGTGAGTTGGCAGCAGAAGTTGAAAAGGAGCAAAAAAAGCTCGAGTCAATGGATCCTTCACAGCAAAAAGAATATGTAGAGACTGCATTTAGAGCATTTGATGATATAGATCTTGATGAATTGCTTAGCCAAATAGAAGAAGAGGAAGCAGAAGAAAATCAAGATAATTCAGAAACCCTTGGAGCAACTCAGGATAAACAAAAGAAAAAAGAAGCTCAAGAAGAAGAAGAGCAAAAGAAAAAGAAAATAAAAGAGACACTTGATATAATCAATAGCATCATAAAAATTATAAACAGTTTGACTGAAAAACTTAGTGGAGTTAAGCCAAGTCCTCAAGATCTTATAGAAAAATGGATTGACAAAAAATATATACAACGATGGGCCGGTTCAAAATCAAACTGGAATACATTCAAGACTGAGCTTGATGAAATGATTCAAAAATTACACATACTTAAAGAAACTGATCCAAAAACAGGAAAATATTATTATCTAGATAATATCAAAGAAGTAGAAAAACTATATGGTCAGCTTGATATGCTCCACAATACTATTAAAAAATATGAGCCTAACATAGAATTATCAGATGAAGGTAAAATAGAAAATGAGGCTTCAAAATCTGCTCTCAGAAGATTAATCAACTACTTGGTCGACACAACAAATACAATAACAAAAAGTGCGCAAGAAATTATAAGTGCATTTGAGAAAAAAGAAGCTCCTAGAATAAAAAAAGAAGAAGAAGCAAAAGCTAAAAAAGCAGCACGTAAAAAGCGTAAATCAAAAGGAAGAATAAGAGAAGCTGGAACCCCAGAAAGGCCTGACTATGAACCTGATTATGGGTATGGCGACGATTCAGGGTATTATAGCCCTGAAAGTGGGTACAGTGATTCCGGATACGATTCGGGGTACGATTCAGGCGACTACCCAGATTATTCTGCTCCTTCTTACACCCCTTCTTATACTCCTTCTAGCGATGAAAAGAAGAAAGATACAACTACTTCAGGAGATAAAGGCAAAGGTGTTACTGGTAAAAAAGATGACAAAGTTACTCCATCAGACGATAAAAAGAAACAACCTGGTATCAAAGCAAAAAAAGAAGAACCTGATTACACTTCTGAATTAAAGAAAAAGTATAGAAAAGAATATAAACAGTTAGAAAAAGTTGAAAGTAACTTGTCTAACTTTGAAGATTCATTTGATGAATTACAAGATATGGATAACTGGAAAAAATTAGAAGCTTACTTGAAAACAGCTGATAAAGACGAAGCTTTAATGGAAAAAGTTAAACAAGCTTCTGGCTATTTGGATAAAGCATTAACGAATGCCAAAAAATTTGCAAAACAGGTAAAAGATAATGTTAAAGAAAGCAAGCTGAAAAAAGCTTTTTATAATAAAACACAAAAAATTCGTGATGAATACGATAGCATAATAAAAGATCTTAATAAGAAACTCGGAAGAGTAAGGACGATCTATGATATAAACTTGGTACACAATGCGAAAAAAATTGACGTAACCAATGAAACCGGAGAACCTTGTCTTTACAATCTTAAAAAACTTAACGCTGTATTTAATGAGTTAAAAACAAAGTCAGGTAAAAAATAAATAAAGAAAAAAATAGAATAAAAAAGGGGCCGGGAATTTACCCGGCCCTTTTTTTATTCTTATTTTTTTAAAACACCTTGACATCTAGGACACAACTTATGTTCATGGTCAGTAACACTCCAATTCCAGCATCTAGGACATTTATCTCCCGGCGCTTTTGTAACCTTTATGGACATACCATCTAAACCAGAATATTCAAGGCCCAAATCGTCTTCTGCTATTTTAAATTCTGACACAATCATAAATTCTTTAAAAAAGCTTATGACATCTTGATTGCATTTGTCTAGCATGTCATAAAATTCATGTAGTTTAGATAAACGCACGTCATTAAGATCAAAATAGACTGTAACGCTTGCCTCAAGAGAGTGACGCATAACCTGTTTCTCCCGTTGCGTTTCTATTGCTTTGAGCACTGCTGACCTGATATCCCTAATCACGTCCCAAATTTCTTCTTTTGCCGCAATATTTTGCATTAAATCAAGTGCCTCTTTTGTTTCACAGTACCCTTGCGTGTAAGCTTGCAAGGCTGGCGACTCTTTTTCTTTTGTTGTGTCACAAAGTTTATCCCACAGAACATGTAAAGCAGAGAAATCTTGCAAATGTATAGACTCTTTTTTGTCTTTTTGGTAGTTGTCTGATATTTGCTCAGCTGTAAAAGAAAGTACTGGGGCAATCAATCTTGTAAGCGTATCTAGAATATACCAGCATGCTGTCTGCGCTGATCTTCTAAGTCTGCCGTCAGATTTTTCTACATAAAGTCTGTCTTTGATAATATCTAAATAAAAAGAGCTAAGCTCAACTGAAGTGTAATCTGCCAATTTATGAAACACGGCAGTAAAATCAAAATTGTCATAACTAATTATTATGTCTTTGTTAAACTTATATAACTCTTCAAGTGCATGCTTGTCTATGAGTAGCATTTTGTCTAAATCTATCGCATCATGTTTTATGTCAAAGTCGTACAAATTAGAAAGTAAAAATCGTGCCGTATTTCTTATTTTTCTAAATACTTCTTGCACGTTTTTAAGTAGCGCATCTGAAACTATTGCTTCACCCTGACAGTCTATGCTTGAAACCCAGAGTCTTAACCCATCTGTACCTAATTTATCAATAAGCTCTTGTGGTGCTACTACATTGCCCAAAGACTTGGACATTTTTCTGCCCTTTTTATCAACAGTAAAACCGTGTGTCACAATAAACTTCATACACGGTACTTTTTGTAGTACTAAACTAGTGAGTAAAGAACTTTGGAACCAACCTCGATGTTGATCTTTTCCCTCAAGATATAAATCAGCCGGATAGCCCAAATCTTTTCGTTTGCTTAGCACTGCATAATGACTTACACCCGCATCAAACCATACATCTAAAATATCAGTCTCTTTTGAGAAATTACGATGCCCGCATTTCTCACACGTAATATCTGGGGGGATTATATCGTCTATTTTTACCTCATCCCAATATTCTACCCCTTTTTCTTCCACTTGTTTAGCAACATTATCTATAAATGCTTGATTTGCAAATGATGTATCACACTTGTTACAAATTAATGCAACAATTGGCACACCCCATACTCGTTGCCGAGAAAGACACCACTCAAGCCTACTTTCTATAGTTGCTTTCAACCTATTTATAGATTTTTCTGGCAATGCCCCAATTGCATCACATGCCTTAACGGCTCTTTGCTTTAAATCATTATGTGATAAATCGCAAAACCATTGTTTTGTTGCCCTAAACATTAACCCCTTGCGACATCTCCAACAATGTGGGTACGAGTGTCGCATGCTTGCTTTATAAAGCATTTTATCCAGTTCTGCCAATTTTCTTATAACCCAGATTTGTCCATCATCAACATGCATGCCAGCAAGTTCTTTTGGTTCAATCCCATCTGTGTACTTTCCATCTGATCCAAGTGGCGAAAATATTTCCAGATTATTTTTCAGCGCAATATTATAATCTTCAGGCCCACACCCAGGGGCACAGTGTACACATGCAGTCCCTTCGTCCATTGCAACAAATGGATCAAAGATTATTGGTACTTGTAAGTTCGGCACAAATGGGTGATTAACTTTTACTCCAGATAATATGTCTGAGTCAAATTCATGCACAATATCGCACGCCTGTTGGATTTTGGCACATAATTTTTCTGCCAATGATTTGCCCACTATCACATATTTATCTTTAATATTAAGTATGACATATTTTTCTTTTGGCTTTACAATAACAGCCCGGTTTAATGGCAACGTCCACGGAGTAGTTGTCCATATAAGCAAACTTATTTCACCAGTTTTATTACTTACAATATCTGGGAATAATTTTTTTGAAGTAATCTCATCCAATGGGAACTGAACATATACAGACGGATCTTTTCGTTCTTTATACTCTATTTCAGCTGTCGCCAATACAGTCTCACATGAATGGCACCATGCAACGGTTTTATTTTTCCGTTCTATGTATCCATCTGCAACAAATTTTCCAAATGCACGTATAATAGATGCCTCATACCCATAATTCATAGTCAGGTATGGTCTATTCCAATCCATAAATACGCCTAATTTTTCAAACTCTCGTCTTTGTATATCTACCCACTTTTGCGCATACTCTCGACACTTGGTTTTTAATTCTTTTTTTGAAAGACCAGGATTTTCTTTTGTAACATTAAGCTCAATAGGCAACCCATGACAATCCCAACCTGGGGTTACCGGAACATGTTTTCCCATCATTCGCTGTGATTTAGTCACAATGTCTTTTAATATTTTGTTGTACGCATGCCCTAGATGCAAATGCCCATTGGCATACGGTGGGCCATCATGCAAAATAAATTTTTCTCGCCCCTTATGACTGTCAAATGTTTTTCTGCATATATCCTCACTTTCCCAACGCTCAAGCATTTTAGGATCATTTTCTTTTGCGTTTGGTCTAATAGGAAAATCTGTTGTTGGCAAGTTAAGCGTATCTTTAAAGCTCGCTTTATTTTCTTTTTTATCTTTCTCTTGGTTTTCAGCCATAATAAACACCCTTTATAAACTTATTCCCCCCAAAAACATACCGGTAATTATACTTCTATAGTATACTTTTTATAGTAAACTTTTGCTAGAAAACAGGTCAAAAACACACTTTTAAGGGCAAAAATACACAAATAGTGAATATAAATAAAGAATATTAAAAATAAAGAGGAACTCGTGTGGGTATAAAAAATAAAAAAATAGGCATCTGGGGATTTGGCAAAGTAGGCAAATCTATTATTAGATATTTTATAGATAAAAGTATAAATTGCGAAGATATAAAGCTTGAAATATTGGACCAACGTAAGCTTACAGATCAAGAGTTGGAATTCTTAGAAAAAAATAATATAAAGTATACGCATTATACACATACAAGCGATACTATTGCCGCATTTTTGGAACATAACGATATAATAGTACCCAGTCCCGGAATAGATATAAACCCATATGAAAAAAATTATAAAAAGCATAAACACAAATTTATTTCAGAACTTTATTTGTTCCAAGAAGAAATAAATAAAATAACGCCAAAAATGCCTGTTATAGGCGTCACCGGATCGGTAGGCAAAACCACTATTGTCTCTTTGCTTGACCAGATACTAAAATTACAAGATGTAAATGTGTGGACCGGAGGCAATATTGGCACCCCTTTACTTGATATATTTATTGATACATCCCCCAAAAAAAACACCCCAGAACTTGCTCTTTTTGAACTATCAAGCTTCCAGCTGGAAAACAGCAAAAACTTTGCGCCTGATTTGGCAATCTGGACAAACTTTTACCCAAACCATTTAGATAGACACTGTGATATGGAGTCATACTTTTTGGCCAAGGCAAACATAATTGCAAATCAAAGTTGCGCCCTTTTGCCATTTAACATAATAAAAGAATTAAAAGCACATAATATTCTTAGTAACACCAGTAACACTTGTAATACTGGAAACACTGGTAAGCTTTATTTTTTTAGTGAACATAAGCCTACACAAAAAGAGTTGCAAATACTTGATCCAGAGACTGTGTTATTTTACTTAGACAGCAACAGTGTAAAAAGTATAAAAATAGTTCAGGTGAAAAACACTTCTTATGGATCTGGTCTTGATACTAGTGAAGTTGTGAGCACAATAGGGAATGTGGGGCAATGGGGTGAGTGGGCCCAATTTACTTTTCGAGAAAACTTGTTAATTTTGTTTTCTTCTATGTATATTCTTGGCTTAAAAGTTTACAAAAGAAAAGTGTTATCAGACTTAGTCTTCTCCCAAAAAATTAATATAAACGAAACTTACAATAAACACCTGGCGCACAGATTAGAAAAAATTGCGACCATCGAGGGAGTAACGTTTTACAACGACTCTAAAGCAACAACTGGCGCATCTACATTGGCCGCAATTAAAAAACTGCATAGCGAAAAAGATAATAATTCTAATATAATTCTACTCTTGGGCGGTTTAAGTAAAGGCGTAGACAGAGCACCACTTATAAAAGAAATAAAAGATTACACAAAACAAATAATAAGTTTTGGTAAAGAAGCACAAATCTTAAGAAACATGTGCCAAAAAGAAGAAGTAGGCTGCAAATCTTTCGATACTCTGGAGAAAACAATCAAAGCAGCCTTTGCACAAGCTACAAAAGGCGACATAATACTCCTTTCGCCTGCTGGCTCCAGTTTTGACCTTTTTCAGGACTATCAGGCCCGCGGAGAGCGCTTTAAAGAGATTGTTTTGCAGATACCTAAGAGTAAGTGATCCCAGCGAAAAATAGCGAGAGGAGGTGGTTTTCGGCCAAGCACTACCCTGCAAGCCGCTCCAACAAGGTTCTCAGATAGCTTTTTTCAAAAACAAAATCCCCAACCTAAAGTGCATATCGAAGCAAAATTACAAATAGGCTGGACTTTTCTTTGCCAAAATTTTTATAGTTAGTATTGAGAACAAGCATAGATTTAATGAGTGTATTTAAGCATATAAGTAAGAAATATAACTTTGTTATATAAAAATAAGGAGAAATCATGAAATCGATTCTCAAAAAACCACTAACTCTCGCAGTTTTACTAGCAACCCTATTTGCAAGTTCATTATCCCTTGCAGTAAACAACATTTTTGTGGCTATCAAAAAAGGCAATTTAAAAGAAGTTAAGAGGCTTATCGAAGAAGAAAAGGTTGATGTCAACAAAGTTGATTTTTTTGACAAAAACCCACTTTATTGGGCTTGTCGTAAGGGCAACTTTGAAATGGTGAAATATTTACTCAAAAATGGCGCTAATAAATCCATCAACAAAGCTTCTTATGGCAAAACCCCACTTTATTGGGCTTGTTATAATGACAACTTAGAGATAGTCAGATTATTATTGAAAAATGGCGCTAAAGAATCCATTAATAAAGCTTCTTATGGCGAAACCCCACTTTATTGGGCTTGTTATCATAATAACTTAGAGATGATGAAATTATTGTTGCTAAATGGCGCTAATAAAGAATCCATTAATAAAGCTTCTTATGGCAAAACCCCACTTTATTGGGCTTGTTATAATGACAACTTAGAGATAGTCAGATTATTATTGAAAAATAGCGCTAATAAATCCATCAATAAAGCTACTGATAAATATGGCAGAACCCCACTTTATTGGGCTTGTTGGCATAATAACTTAGAGATAGTCAAATTATTATTGAAAAATGACGCCAAGGTAGATAGTAAGTCTAAAGAAGAGGCTACAGAGAAACCAAAAATAAAAAAGTATTTTGACCTGGTTGAAAAATATGAAAGCCTAAAAAGCAATAAGAAGCTTGATTTTATTTTAGAAAAAAGAAAAGATAAAAAAGATAAAGATGCGTTTGCATTTCTGGTTCGATTTGCATTTGGCCAAGCGATACAAAGCAAATCTAATAAGCCATTGGATTTCTTCAAAAAACTTTACAAAAAACTTGATAAGAAAAAGTTAGTACAAATATTTCATGAGCCATACAGAGATGATATTCTTTATTTTATTGATAAAGTTGTGAAAAACAAAAAAAATTACTTTTCCTTTGACGAAAAAAAGTTTGAATTGATAAAACGTTTTCAAAAAAAGAAAAAGATATTCCCAGAAGATATTATTATAAAATTTTCTAAATAACAGAGAGTGGAAACAAACAACTCGCACGGAATCTGTACATAAAACTGTTCAAACAAAAATTGAACATTCGAGTAGTCAAGAGGTGCTGAAACGTCTCTTGACTGTGCTCGATTTATTTTGATCTTTTTAAGGACTACCAGGCCCGCGGAGAGCGCTTTAAAGAGATTGTTTTGCAGATACCCAAGAGAGTAAGTGATCCCAGCGAAAAAGCACCCCAAAACAACCAGAACACCCTTCTGCCATACAAAATCCCCTTTTTTCCATAAAATTTCCCCTTAACACCGCAAAAATCAACTATTTGCTTATCTAGCGCCCACAGAATATTTTTTTAAACAACTAAAGAGCGCGCCTAAAGAGCATATCGAAGCAAAATTACAAATAGACTGGACTTCTCTTTGCCAAAATATTTATAATTAGTATTGAGAACAAGCATAGATTTAATGAGTGTATTTAAGCATATAAGTAAGAAATATAACTTTGTTATATAAAAATAAGGAGAAATCATGAAATCGATTCTCAAAAAACCACTAACTCTCGCAGTTTTACTAGCAACCCTATTTATAAGCTCATTATCGCTCGCCGAAGGCGATATTTTTGCTGCTATTAAAAAAGGCGATTTAAAAGAGGTCAAGAGACTTGTCGAAGAAAAAAAAGTTGATGTTAACAAACTTAATATAGAAGGCAAAACCCCAGTTTGGTTTGCTAAGTGTAATCGTAAATTCAGGATAATGATATATTTATTACAAAAAGGTGCTAAAAAGTATGCCCAAGAAATTTTTAATGCTATTGAAAAAGGCGATTTAAAAGAAGTTAAGAGGCTTGTTGAAAAAGAAAAGGTTGATGTTAATAAAACTAATATAGAAGACATAACCCCACTTTGGTTTGCTTTCTATAATAAGAAATTCAAGATAGTGGAATATTTATTACAAAAAGATGTTAGAAAATCTATCAACAAAGCTTGTGCTAACCTTACTCCACTTTTCTTTGCCGTGGATAAAAATAAATTAGGGAAGGTTAAATTGCTTGTTGAAAGTGGTGCTAACGTTAATCTGGTTTGTGGACCGTTTGGCGAGACCCCACTTTATAAGGCTTGTAAAAATAACAACTTTGATATAGTGAAATATTTAATTGAAAAAGGTGCTAATAAATCTATTAATAAAGCACCTAATTTAGGTGATTCTAAGGGCAAAACCCCACTTTATTGGGCTTGTAAAAATAACAACTTAGAGATGGTGAAATTATTATTGCAAAATGGTCCTAAGATAAGCAAAAAATATAAAATAATAGTAGCCAAAAATATCAAAAAGTATTTTGATCTGGTTGAAACATATGAAAACCTAAAGGGTGATAAAAGACTTGCCTTTGTTTTAAAAAATAGAAAAAATAAAGATGTGTTTGAATTTCTGGTTCGATTTGCGCTCAACAAAGCAATACGAGACAACAAATCTTTTAAATCGAAGATCTTCTTTAAAAAGCTTCACGAAAAACTTAAAAAGGTAGAGAAAAGCCAAATATTTAACGAGCCATACCATACTCAGATGATACTTTTTGTTTTATCAAACCTATTATAAATACTCTATAGCCAAAAAAGTTGCACCTAGGTAGTAGGGTAGCATGTCTCTTTAACAACTATTCTGCGGCAAAATAAAAACAAAGCTACTATTTTCCCCAAAAAAATTTCTATACTAATATAGATTATATATGGGAGAGTAGTATGCAAAGCACGCAAGAAAAAAAATATAAAATAAAAACTGATCTTAATCTATTTTTACTAACAGTCACGACGCTAATAGCAATCGGCCTCGTGTTTATCTATTCCTCAAGTTCTGTCTATGCACTTGAGAAATTTGGATGCCCCCACTATTTTGTGAAAAAACAGGCTTTTGGATTATTTTTGGGAATAATCGGCATGATTGTTGCCTTTGTATTACCCCTGAAGTTTATAAAAAAAATGACCCCACTTATTTTTTGGGGTACATTTTTATTAACCGGAGCAACACTTATTACATCAATATCGCAAACCATACATGGGTCCAGTAGGTGGATAAAAATCTTTGGGTTTGGATTTCAACCTAGTGAAATGCTTAAATTAGCAATAATTATGTATATCGCCTACTTTATTTCCAAAAAACAGGATAATTTAAGCTCTTTTTTCAATGCGTATTTGCCGGTAATAATAATTGTCGGAGCAACCAGTCTTGTGTTACTCAAACAGCCTGACTTTGGGCTCACTGTAACGCTAGCAACGACAGTATTTATTATGCTTTTTGTAGCAAAGTTTAACCCTAAGCATCTTTTTTTTAGTGTATTGGCGCTTATTCCATCAGCAATTACATTAGTTTATCTAAAGCCGTATAGACTTAAAAGAATCGTAACATTTCTAAATCCGTGGAAAGACCCGCAAGGATCGGGATTTCAGATTATTCAGTCGTTAATTGCTATAGGCTCAGGAGGTTTTTGGGGTGTTGGGATCTCAAACTCTAAACAAAAGTTCTTCTATTTACCGATGCAACATACCGATTTTATCTTTTCTATCATCGCTGAGGAGACCGGATTTATCGGCTCTCTGGGTATACTCATGCTATTTATAACCCTCTTTTACTTTGGCATGCGTATCTCATGGCAAATTACGGATATATTTTCAAGATTCACCGTTATGGGCTTTGTGGCACTCATAAGCCTGCAGGCGGTAATAAATTTGGCTGTAGCGACCGGTTTGGTTCCTACCAAGGGTATTGGCCTCCCATTTGTCAGTTACGGCAACACCTCACTCGTATGCAGTTTATGCATGATTGGACTTATTGTAAACATTGTGTATAGCAACGCTGAACAAAAAATATAAAAAGCAGACGGCCTATAAAGTTTTTTCTTCAAGAACCGCCTGCTTTTCAATCTTAATAAAAGCTTACTAAACTACTTTTTTCTTTTTTAACTTCTGCTTCAGCTTTTTTTTCTTTCTTGTAATAGTCTTTGTTTTTTTTGTAATTTTGGATTTGGTGCTACTGTTGCTTGTAACAGTTTTTATCTTTTTCCTTTTCTTGCTCCACAAAAATCCATCTCTAATATCATTTCTTAAACATCTTTTACCATACTTTTCTATAGATTCATAAAAGTTTATGTTAGAGAAATTATTTTGTTTAAGATTTTTAGGATTACTAGAATTATGTTGTATAATATTTTCAATCAAATATATATTCCTGTCAGAAAAAGCTGGATCCGTTATGTGATTATCTTCCCTTATTGTATCAAGAATATAGTAACTGTATCTATCCCCATCTTTTCTCAGCACTGCTGCGTACCAATGAGCCTTTCTTTGCTCTCTATCAAGTAAAGAATTAAAGCTTTCTTGATCTATATCAACATTCAACTCTTGCTCAACTGCTACACGAGCTTGCCATAGCCCACCAGTCATATCTCCTGTATTGATAATAAACACATGGAAACAGCTATCATTGTTTCTAAATTTATTTACTACAGCGTTTAAATATCCACCATCAATTTCCGAAGCCACACTCTCAAGAACAGACACATTATCAGAAATACCAAGCTGGTTAATTCTATCTACAACAACTTCTTTAAGAAGCCAACTTATTGGCAAACCATCATTAACAAGTCTTTCGAGATAACTTCTTACATGATCTTCACTCTTAAACATATCAAGAAACATTTGCCTCTGAAAATCATTTCTTTGGGGAGAAAATAATTGACAAGCCAAAAATGCATTTCTAATTGCATGCGAAGGACAGGTAGCACTTGAAGAAAAACCTCTTCCTGATTCGATCCTTTCCTTTCTTTCTTGTTGGGTCTCTCCCTCTTTAGCTTTTGAATATTCTTGTCTCTTGGCAATCAAGTTTTTCACAAGTTTGCTACCAATAATGGTATTACTAAACTGATTAACTGTCTCCAATTGGAGATAGTTAATGCCCCTCAAACGCACAGAATCTATTACATAGGGCGCAATATATTCTGGAATCTCAACCTCTTGCCCCTCTCTTTCAGTAACATCTGGCTTATCAGTAGCATCCAAGTTGCAATCACCTCCGCCAAATAACTTGGTAAATGCCATAAAAACAACACCTAAGAAAGCAACAGTACCTGTACCATAAAAAAGTTTTCCTAAAAGTGTTGTCTTAGGCTGAACTTTTTTTCTTCCAAACAAGCCCCAAAACGGGCCTGAGTAGGAGGTGCTAAAGCTAAAAATTATAGAAAAAAGCACCAAAAACGAAAACGATTTCATTCTTTTACGATTCATAAGGTTTTTCATGATTTTCCCCATTTCACGGTTGATTAAAAAATTACACAATATAAGCTTTACTAAAGCTACCAAAACAATTATACATTAATAACATAAGAAGACAAGAGCCCCTCTAATAAAGCAATTGAGGCTCCCACAAGCTATTGCAAAACAACATTCTAATATCCTGTTTGTAAATTTTCCCAAATTCTCTTGCTTTATCAAATTTTTGGGGCTGCTTTTGTGCAACCCCCTTTATTATTCTACTTCCAGTTAAGTGCCAACTCCACCAGTAATCGTACACCAAACCCAGTAGCCCCGTCTCTTAAATAACTCGTATCAGGAGTATTGTACGCAGTGCCTGCAATATCTAAATGTAACCAGGGCGTATCTTCCACAAAATTCTTCAAGAAAAAGCCTGCTGTAATCGTCCCGGCCATATATTTGCGATTCCCTGTATTTGACATATCAGCAACTGAAGATTTTATCGCCGGCTTATAATCATCAACAAACGGCAAATTCCACACTCTATCACCAGACAATTGAGATGCTTTCTCAACCTTTGCAATAAGATCGCTATCTTTGCTCATCATTCCACAAAAAAATGGACCGAGTGCATATTGGCACGCGCCGGTAAGTGTTGCTAAATCGATAATTGCATCCGGTTTATACTTCTTCTCAACATACGATAATGCATCAGCAAGCACTAAACGCCCTTCTGCATCTGTATTTTTAACCTCTGCCGTTTTGCCGTTATAAAATTTTATAATATCACCAGGCATAATCGCTTTGCCACTAGGTAGGTTTTCTGCCAAAGGAGCGACACAAATAACATTTACATCAGGTTTTAAATTCGCCAACGCGTCCATAGCAGCTATAACTGCCGCTGCACCAGACATGTCCTCTTTCATAGTTTCCATGTAATTAGAAGGTTTTAGGCTTAAACCACCGGAGTCAAACGTAATGCCTTTACCCACAAAAGCCAATGTTGGTGCCTTCTTTCTCTTAGGTTCAGTTTTGTATTCCATTACCACTAAAGCACAATCTCGTTCTGAGCCTTTGGAAACTGCAGCAAGACCACCCATCCCCATTTTCTCAATCTCTTTTTCGCCAAAAACAGTAATCTTCAAACCATGCTTTTTTGCAATAGCTTTGGCCGTATTTGCCAGGTCCACAGGCGTTAGATTTGCGGGAGGTAAATCGACCCAATAACGAGCTTTGTTTACTGCTTGTGAAATATACTCGCCTTGCCTTAGTCCATTTTTGACAGAAAACTTATGCTTATCAGTCACAACTAATGTTATGTCAAAGCTATGAGATAATTTGCACGATTCTTTAGTAATAAATTCATCAAAATGGTAGCTCGCCATATTCAAAATAGTTGCTACTTGTTTTCCTATATATTCTTGTGATACCCCAAAAAGCGTAGCTGACGGCATTTTCATCGCTACCTTCTTGAATTTATTTTTCTCTACAACTCTAACCATCAACCCAAGCGCTTTTCTGAAATTTTCTATATCCATTTTTCTAGTCTTCTTACTTGGTTCCGGTTTACCCAGGCCCAAAAATAAAAAATGCAATATTTCTTCACCTTCATTATCATGGCAATGCAATAGCAAACTACTTTTTGCACAACCATCAAAATTTTTTGATTTCAAAAAAGATTTGATTCTGGGAAAATGTTTTTTTTCTATTTCGAGCAAATCTTTTGTATCTGTTGGTGATTTAAAATCCTGCTCTAAAAATACCACGTAGCAATCTGCTTTTTGATCCAAAAGCTTTTTGCTCGTCACCTTACATTTTATCATAATTTGCACTCCTGAAATTTTTATATCAAAACTATGTATAACTAGCCAATATACTTTTAAAGCTTGCCCAAAAAATAATAATTCACGCAAAAATAACCCAAAAAACATTCCCCCCGTCTTCCCTGAGCTTGACGAAGGGTTTATATTATATAGTTAATTTTTAGTAAAAAAGTTAATAAAAATACTTTTACTTATAAAGATTTTATACTAAAACAACATAAAACAAAATAAAAAAAATCAAATATATACCCTTCGTCAAGCTCAGGGAAAACGGGGGGGAAGCCTTCTTTTATGTTTTTTTCGAATATTTCTTAACATTAATTAGTTTTTACGGCAAAAACCCCTGAGTAAGAATATCACTCAGGGGCCATCTCATTTTTTCTTTAATATACTTAAATTATTTTTATACTTAAATGGGACTATCTCTTTCTCCCTCGCCTTCCAATATTACGACGCCCGTTACTTTTTTTATTTATTTTTCGAGGTTTTTTTGGCTTTATTTTAGACTTTTTCTTTTTTTGTGGTTTCTTTGTTTGAGGCTTTGGCTTTATAGGATTTTCAAATATATCTTCTGGTTTTTTATTTAAAATAATACTATTTAAAAATCTTGCCCTTCCTTCACGAGCAATTGCTTCCCTGAACCTAACAGACGAATACCCATTAATAATATAATCACACAAATATTTATTTCTTTTCCCACCTAGACTCTGTTTTTTTCCATCTAGACCTTTTATGTGATTAGCGCCGCCCGCTGTATCAATAATATAACATTTTATACTAGAACCTCTTTTTTCTAAGGCAACTACATACCAATGGTTTCCAGAGCGCCCTCCTGCTTTGAAATCTTCAAACCACCGATTTTTTATCTTGTTGTTCCTTTGTTGCTCAACTAATCTCTTTTCGTTTTCAAACATGTCTCTTAGCACGCCACTAAACACATCACCGGTGTTTACAAGAAACACATGGTAATAATTCTCAAATTTCCTAAAACGCTCCAAAATATGGTTTTGGGCTCCGTTTTCTAACAATAATACGGTATCAAGAACTGTTACATGCCCCGTCATATTGAAATTTTCATCCTTTTTTTTCTTTAACTCGCTCATCCTTCTAATTCGACGATCAATGTCATCAGCAATTAGCCAAACGGTTTCTTTTTTTTCATCCGTAAGCTTTTCAAGATATTTTTTTGCGTTTCCTTGACTATTTATTTCCCTCAGGAAATGCTCTTTTCTTGCATAATCAGGAGTCCTGAAAAAATTGTACATCCAATAAGCATTTCTGATGCTTAGAGTTCCGCAGGTAGCACTCTTTTTCGCGTTAGATTTAACTTTTGAATTAAACTGATCAACGGTTTTAAGCTGTATATACTCTACATTGTCAATATTCTTATAGTGCTTAATATGCGGGGCAAGATTAAGTTCGCCATTTTTCTTTTTGTACGCGTGTACTAGGCTTGAAGGTTTCCTTGGAAGCTGAGGAAACTTTCTTCCACCACCCTTTTGTTTATTTTTATTATTTTTATTATCTTTATTTTTTTGACCATCTTTACCAGAATTTTTTGGCTTTTCTTCTATGTCTACAATCTCTTCTCTTGTGTTATTACTTTGGTTATTATTCTGTTTATCCTGATTTTTTGGGTCTTTTTTGTCACCGTATTTAGAATCTTTGCTATTCTTTTGAATATTATCTTTTTGGTCATTTTGGTTATCAGAATTAGTAACGTCAGATTTATTATCACCATTGCTACCATTTTTACCATCACCACCGTTGCCCTTGCCATCATCTGCAAACCAGTTTTTATATGCGAGATAAACAGAAGTTACTGCTAAAAAAATAGCGCCTGCTCCTGCAAAGAGCTTTGAAAAAAAGCTCCCAGATATTTTATGAGTTTTTGCCACTTTTTTGCTGCCCCAAAAAAAGGATAAACATCCTGGGTATATATTGACAGAACTAACAGAACTGAAAACAATCGTCGACACAACAACCAAAGATAAAAGCTTATTTTTAAAAATTTTCATGATTTCTCCACTATTTATAATTATACAAATTAAATCTATAAGTAAAAATAGTATAGAGATATCTTATACAGCCTGCAAATGGTATACCAAAAAGCCCTGAGAAAGGGCTAATCGAAAAAATACGGATATCGCAAAAAATAAAACGCCTGCGTTGGGGGAGGGAAAGCAAATGCCCTTTATACGCAAGCGTTTTTAAAATATATTATCGATTATATGCTTTATGGCAGGCTTACAAGCTTATCTAAACTTATCGACACCTTCTTCTACAACCGCCGCCGCCTCTACAGCAACCTCGTCTGTATCCGCCACCGCAGCCTCTCCGGCCACCGCAGCCTCTCCAGCCTCCCCAGCCGCCGCAGCCTCCCCAGCCACCATAACCACCCCAGCAGCCACCGTAACCGCCCCAGCCACCACAGCCACCCCAGTATGGGCCTCCACAGCCCCATCCCCAATAATAGGATCGAGCTAGGTTCTGTTCTATTTTTTTATCTCTTATTTCTCTGTTTCTTTTTCTATTTTTCTCAATAAGCTCTTTGTAGTGCGAATCTATAAACTTATCTAAACGAGCTCTTGAGGCAAATCCTGTCAATATAGCCATATTACCTGCTTTATCTTTATATGGCTGACCATCTTTAAACAGTATAAATGTCGGAGAAAATTTAATGTTGTACACGTCTGCAAATGCGGCGTTTCCCTTATTGCACATGTTAACAGAAATAAAAATCAGATCTGCATCGTCATACCGAAATACCATGCTTGTATTTTTAAATATTGATTCCATACTTTTAATTGTTTCGTATTCTTGAGGATCCTCTCGCCGCATTGTTTTACTTGAGTCGTAAAACATTACTATTGCAAGATTATACCTCGGTTTACTAATAATTTTATAAAATCGATCCTGTGATTTTACATTTGCACGCCTTGCCAAAATTGTTTTTAAAGCTCCCATTATGGCAAAAGCTAAAATTAAATACGAAAGTCTCTTGAAAAATAATTTATTCATTATCATCCTCCATATTATCCCGCCCTAATACCAACTTATCCTGCCGTGTGCGCTCCTTCGGTAAACTCCGGGCAAACTGCGCCTGAAGGGGCGACATCGTAAGCCCGTCCAAGGGCCCCCTTTTGGTTATATGTTCAATGTCTCCTATCTCAAGCGTCGTTTTTAATTGATCGCCACTTTCAACATCTTCTACTATTTTATGCTTACATTTTTTATAAATAGTCCCTGCAATTACTTTAGATGTAAATTTTCTTATTCGTTCAGTATATTTTTCTGGATTATAGAAAAAAGAATCAAAATGTCTTCTGCCATTTGTTATCCATAATTTTTTATATCTGGATGCAGCATTATAATAAACCGATTTTATACTGTTAATAGAAATTTTCTCATCATTTTTACAATAAATAAATAAACAGGGTATTGAAATCTTTTTAATCGATTCTGAGGGATTAACGGGGTGTATCAATGTTTTTATATTTCTATAGTTAAGCTTTTGTACTGCACACAATAAAACTTTTATAAATGATTGTACATATGGATGAAAAACATATTTCTGTAGTATTCGTTTTCCTGGAATATTAAACTCATGCCCAAAAATTGAAATCTTTTTGTTATCAAGCCCCTGTTTGATCACATTTTCTGCAGAATCAAATGGGCAATCTAATATCATAGCATCAAAAAGAGATCTGTCTTTTGCTTGGGCTTCAATGGAAGCGACTGACCCCATGGAAAACCCATACACCAAAATCGGCTTACCTTGCAGATCCGGATGCCCCCTTAAAAACTTCGCCGCTGCTGTCACGTCATATGCTTCATGCTTGCCAAGTGTGCAACACTGCCCATCAATATTTTCACCATGCGCTCTGAAATCAAATGTCATACAGTTATAATCTTTAAACATATAACGCAAAAAACCTATATCGTTTTTATCACAGGTAAACCCATGACAAATTAAAACCGTACCTTTGGCTTTTTTACGCTTTAACAACACTCCATTACGTATAATTTTTTCATCAGAGTTTTCACATTTTTTGGAATATAATACCACTTTTTCAACTTCAGCGCCTTTTATGGCATGCATATCACGAGAAAGCACATATCCGCAATTTTTCAATACCTGCCCCCCATGCAACTTAGGGGCACAAAAATCTGCTACTTTATAAAAAAGCAATATAAACACAAGCAAAAGCTTGATTTTCAAAAACTCATTCAAAAACATTTTGCTACGCATTTGCTCCCCTTTACCCTGGACAAACAATTAATTCTTCAATTTATATCTCACTACCAGCATAACATGGCAAAATTTCAAATAGCAACTTTTTTAAAAAAAATATAAAAAAATGTTTGCACAGAGGGTTTCTCGTGGCAAGAAAAAAGAGGCTATCACAATATGCGAAAGCCTCTCTTAACAATACTTATTTTACTTATGCTTACAAGTCCCCCTTATTTTAGGGGCCTGTAAAAATTTATTTTTTTATTTGGAGCCAATATGTTTTTCAACTAAATCGCTCAATTTTTTTCGTGATAGCACTTCATTGACATAGTCCTCTACTATTTTGCCATTTTTGAAAATCAAAATACGTGGAGCACTAAATACTTTATATTTGTCTCTGATGGAAGCAATTCCCTCGTCCGTCGCATTAACTTTAAAAACTTTTACTTTATGTTCATAATCTTTTGCCACTTGTGTAATTGCAGGCAGCATTTGCTTGCAGGTAGGACACATGTCAGTGTAGAAATCTACCAATACAGGAGTGTTGCCCGCTTTTAGCACCTGGGTTTCAAATTCTTGACTTGTTTTTAGTTTTTTAAGCTCTGCAGGTTTCATTACGTGCACTGCAGCTTTTTCGTTTTTGCCTTTATAATACGTATCTTTTAGTTTTGCCATAAACTTTCTGTCGAGTCCAAGCTCATCAGTTAAAAACTTAACCGACTCTATGCCAGCCTGTCTTCCAGTCCCTGCTGCAATAATTGCCTGGTGTGATCTCTCTGACTCAACATCGCCTGCTGCATATAAAGCTTTTCGTGAAGTCAACTGTGTTCTTTTTTGCATGACTAAATATCCACGCTTATCCATTTGGACTTTATCTTTTAAAAACCAGGTATTTGGATCACTGCCTATTGCAAGAAAGACGCCTTTTGCAGGAATGACATAATACTCACCTGTTATTTTATCTAGCACTTTAACACCGGTAATTTCATTGCCATCGCCAATAATTTCTTTAATTTGGGTGTTATGTTTTATAAATATTTGATCCTCTTTTTTAAGACGCTCCTGTCCACATTTGACTGCGCGCATTCTGTCACCCCTTACCAAGACCGTTACTTTACCGACACCAAAATTAATCAACTGTATAGCCTCTTCAACAGCAGAATCACCGCCGCCAATAACGACAACGTCTTGGTCTCTATAGAATGTTCCATCACAAATTGCACAGTGACTTACCCCTTTTCCAAAATATTCTTCTTCGCCCGGGATATTCAATTTTCTTGGAGCTGAACCGGTTGTTACGATAACCGTCATAGCATGAATAATCATCCCATCTTCTGTCGTAACTTTATATGGCCAAGATGAAAAATCTATTGATTTTAACGAGTCCGGTAAAAACTCTGCGCCAAAACTCTCTGTTTGATCTCTCATAGCTTCAATTAAGTCTGGACCTGATATTTTTTTAAATCCAGGAAAGTTTTCAATTTCCAATGTTCTTGTCAACTGGCCACCCGGGGTATCACCTTCTAAAATCAATGTATTAAATCGCGATCTTGCGCCATGAATTGCCGCGTTCATACCTGCAGGTCCTGAGCCTAAGATAAGAATATCGACTAAATTTTCTTTGCCCAATACATCTTGTAAATTAAGCTCTTTTTTTGCACCGATACATGACGGAATACAAAGCAAAAGAACAAATGTTAGACTACCTCTGATTGCATGCGAAAAAATATTCATAGATTTTCCCTTTTTTATATTAAAAAATTAATAATAAATACTTGTTTATAGCGTAACAAATTTTAAAATATATACCACCAAGCGCATAAAGCCAACGTTTTTCAGGCTTTTTGTACGTTATTGTAAACAATATTTGTAGACAAAAATAAAAAATGCATGAATAATAAAACGAAGAATAATAAAAAAACAAGTAAGTAGTGAAGCTTGAAATCGTTTGTAAGCAGTAAAACCTAATAACTCCTGGAGAAAGTTCATGAGAAACAAAACAAAAAATAAAACGTATATAAACTTTTTACTAACAGCGTTACTACTCACATCTGTAATGAGCCCTGGCGCATATGCAAATACACCTGAACAAAATATTCCCGCGAAGGATGAAACAAGTTTTAATCAAGTAGAAACACAAGAAACAAAGGCTCAAGATCCACAGGCACAAGACGAAGTTACACAAGAGAGTAAAAATATACAATCAGATGAACAGGAAATCCCAGCTGAAATACAAGAAGCAATTACAGAAGAAATAGATAAGCACATAGTAAAAGCAACATCCCAGATGCAAAAAATAGATACTGTGTTAGAAGAATTGGCTCAGGTAATTCAAAATGGTCTTATAAAAACAAAAAATAAAACTCATCTTATTCTTCAAATAAAATCTTTACGACAATTTATTGCCCAACTGGTAAACAACCCATTTACAGAGGCTGACATAACCACGGTTAACTTTTTGCTTACAGTAAACAAATGCCTAATTAATCATATAAAAAGAGCCGTTAAAAATGGCTTAAAAAAAATTCCTGATATTAATCCTGAAGACATAATGCCTAAAACAAGAATCTCTAGCATTGAGCAGTTAGAGGAAAAATTTCAAAACAACGAAAAAGCATATACTTACCTTCAAAAATCTGTTCAGAACGTCGGGTTATCATGGGTAAACTGGATATATAGAAACCTAGTTGTTGCTCCTGCAAAAGTAGCAAAAAAATATCATGTGCCAACCATTACAAAATGGTCCATCGTTGGCGGCGCAGTTATGGGATATATACTGTATAGATTCACCAATAAATTAAAACGTTATGTTGGCGAATCTCCACAAATGGATAATTATGGAAAACTTGAAAATGAAGATGAACTTGGCAAGCTTGGCAAATTTGATTATGCGCTATACAGCACAGAACGTATGCCTGTTGCTAAAATACTTTTATTTGCAGCGCCATTTCTTTTGAAAAATGAATTTAAAAAAGCAAGGCTCTGGGTTCAGGAAAAACTCGAGCTATTACACTGTAAACTTATGGGTGGAGTTCACAGTAAAAAAGCTGAACAAAAATACGATTTCACAACCCCTCGATACACATTCAAAGATGTTGTTGGTCTTGAGCATGTAAAAAAAGAATTAAAACCGTTGGTAGAATACATTAAAAACTGCGCTCGATTTGAACGAGTTGGCATTGGACCAGAAAAAGGTTATTTATTCGCAGGCAAACCAGGAACCGGAAAATCATTTATGGCTGAAGCACTAGCCGGTGAGATTGCTCAAAGTTTAAGAGAGGGTGACGCTTCAGATGGAGCATTCAGATTTATACCATTTGAGGCCTCTGAGATATATGAAATAATAACCGAAAAAGGTATTAGTGACGGAATAGAAGCTATCATGCTTTTTGCCCAAGAGAATGCGCCATGTGTGGTCTTTATAGATGAGCCAGATTTGCTTGGGTTACAAAGAACCGCAAATAGAGAACTGTTAAGTAAATTACTTAATGCAATGAACGGCTTCTTGAGTAACAATATTACTGAAAACGTAATACTACTTGCCGCAACAAACCGACCTGACAACTTAGACCCTGCGCTGTTAAGACGTGGAAGACTTGGCAAGATCATACATTTTGAATATCCAACATTCGAGGCGAGAAAAGAATATTTGCAAAGAAGGTTAAACCCTATCGTTGCAGATTTGAAGGATTTTGATTTGGAAAAAATCGCCCGAGAAACAAAAGGCGCTACATTTGAGGCATTGCAATCTATGGTCAGAAAAGCATTCCAAACCACGAAAATACGCGGGACCTCTTTAACGCAACAAACACTTATAAACGCCATGAACGAAGAGATCAGACAGATATTGCCTGAAACCAAAAACTTGTCTGAAAAAGAATTGCAAATTATCGCCGCACAACAGGCTTCCATGGCTCTTGCAAATGTATTGCTTGACCCTTGTGATAAACTGGCATGCGTCACAATCAAACCTGTTATGAAAACCATAAGAGAATCAAACGTCTGGGATAGATACTATGAAAAACAAGATTCAATTATTCAACAAGGAAAACTGTTCACCTACAAAGCAGGGGACTCATCTGGAGTATATCCAAAACAAGACTTGCTCAACAATTGTAAAATTGCTCTGGCTGGCGACATAGGACAAGATATCCTACTTGGTTCTTGTGGACATGGTTACAACAAGTCTGACAAAGATAAAGCTCTTGCAATTGCACTGTCAATTGCATCAGAAGGCTTAGATCTAAAAGACATGCCAAAAAAACTGAAACAAGAATATTACCAAAAAGCACTTGAGATTATGAGCACCTGCAAAAAAGAAATGCGCACACTACTCGAGAGCAATAAAGACAAATTAGAAAATATCTTTGATGCATTACTTGCACGTAAAATTCTTGATGCACAAGATGTAAAAGAGATAATAGAATCTCAAAAAACAGAAGTCTAAGTTACAATTATTGTCAATTTTATGGGCCCCGTTTTCGGGGCCCTTTTTTATACTAAACAAGCTGGGTGCTGAAACAATCGCAAATTAAGTTGACTAGTCTGGCCACATACAGATATAACTATATGTGATCATTTCGATATTAATAAATCCAACAAGGAGCGTATGTGTGAAAAATACACCCAAAAATACACTTATTTGTTTGTCTGTACTTCTTTCGGTTAACATGCTTGGTATGAACCCCCCAAAAAAAAAGATGAAACTTAAAAAAAAATACTCAAAAAAACAGACTGCGAAAAATACATGGCTCATCAAAAAGCTTACTCGTGATTTTATCACGCAAAAAAAACGTATTAAAAAACTTATTTGCTGTAGCCGCCGGGATAAGAAAGAACTTATAAAAAAACTTATGTGTAATTCTTATAAAAAAACAGAGCTCATTAAAAATCTTATGCTAAGACTAACTTACAATCATCCCAAGAAGTATTCCAAGAAAAAAAAGAAAAAACAAAAACGCATTAAAAAAATGACCCATAAAGAGCTTATTCAAAAATTTAAAAATAATTTTTCTAAAAAAACAAAACTAATTAAACATCTTATTCGCAACTTTCCCAAAAAAGTAAAACTAACACAAAAACTTGCTTATGATTGCCATGATAATACAAAAGCATTTGATTACTTTCATAAAACCTGTCTTGAAAATAAAAAATATGGATATAACTATTTTTGCATAAAAGAGAAGTTAAATAAATACAGCCTTTATGGCCCTACACACTTTTTCGTAAGCCCAAATAAAAAATACCTCATCTCCTTTTACGGTATCATAAACCCATTATATCTTTTAGAAAATAAAATCTCCCTGATAGATTGCAAAAAATTCTTAAGCAAGCTTATCTATTTTATTGATAAAAAATTTAGCCGCCATAAGCTTTTAAACAATAAAACAAAGGCTAAAACTATACTCACAAAAAACTATCTGCCCATATGCATGTGGAATTTTAAAGTATATAACTTAAAAACGTACAAAAAAAGACTCGAAATAAACCAGCTTTATATGGTATATGATAAAAAAAACCCTATTAAAAGATGTCAAATAACAGTCTTAAACGCCCATAATAAAGTAAAAAAAACTACAAAAATAACAGACCAGACAAATATCTATGAATTTACCCCAAATATTCTCGTTTTTAGCCCTGACGGGGCACACATGGTCATTTTAGATAAGCTCATAAACTTAGAAAATTATACCCAACTAACGATCATGAAACCTCCTATAGAATTTTATAAAAAAAAAATAAATTCAAAGAAAAAAATAAAATTGGGTGTAATCTACTTTACAGAATTTAGCAAAAAAGGCGATGTTCTTGCTGTTTACTACGAAATGCAAAAAAAACTGGTGCTATTCGACGTTAAAAAATTTACACCCATGAAGAAAATCACAAAAAAGCTCAAAGAATATCCCATTTATGATTATAAATTCATATACGACAAAGACACCCTAAAGATGCAATTAACACTCGAAAATAGTGAGTTACAGATAATTATCATAAAAAAAAGCATATTTCGCAACAACCTTAATAAGCTAAGAAAGCCCAATAAGGGTAATAACCCAAAAATAAGGCCTGATGTTTCAGTTGTGTGCAAATATTACTAATTTTGCGGGTCCCAGATTTTTGTGGGGCCCGTTTTTTTGGCCAATTTTTTTGCTAGCTAAGCTAGTTGGTTAACTCAGTGAATTTGGTAAATCATTAATCGTCAATCATAGCAAGACGCTCTTGATAGCGCCCAAATTTAAATTTCGCATCGAGCCATGCGTTTATAATCTCTATAGATCTTGCCGGCTCAACAAAATTTGACGGCAGCACCAGTATATTAATATTGTCATCTTCTCTGGCCGCTTTTGCAACTTCAACGTTCCAACACAAACCAGCATAAATATACTTAAATCTATTGGCTGTGATACTCATACCAATGCCTGAACCACATATCAAAACACCTAAATCAGCTTTTTTCTCAAGTATAGATTTTGCTACCAGTTTGGCAAATTCGGGATAATCGCATCGTTCAGATGAAAAACATCCAACATCAAGCCAATCTACCAGCTCCCCTGTTAATCTTAATCTATGCTCCATAATAAATTTTTTATGCTCAAACCCCCTGTGATCAGCACCTATTGCTATTACCATAAGCTACCCCATTATCGATTTAAAGCCAGACAAGGCCTAAGATTCCAAACCAACTCAACCTCTTTATCAACAGATCTAAACAAGAGAGTTATAGGATCTGTTGTGTCGCTTATAATATATTTATCTTCGACATCTTTTGCATTAAAGTAAATAAGATATACATCTTTAAATTTATTATATTTTTTTCCAAATATATCGATATACTCTGGCGAAAGTTCTATGGTTTTAATTTTCACCGGCTTGAACGATCCATCACCAACTTCAAGACTTACCGACCAGACGGAGTCTTTATCCCCAAGAATAATATCACTTAAGCTAAGAACATAAAACGCAACAAAATGATTATTCTCCTCAAGTTGTCTTCTTAAAAAGACATGTGCCTGCTCTTGAGTTTTGCCATGTCGACAACAATAAATATTGGCATAATTCTTGCGCGCCTCATCTGAGAGCCATAGCGCATCAAACTGTCCCACAATGGTAAACTGGTTATAGACACGCTTGGATTTTATATAGCTTCTTGCAACCTCCATATTGTTTTCAACCTCTTGGCCCTGATAAAAATTATCTTTTCCCCAGTCGTATATTTTTCCACAACCAGGCAAAATAGACAATAAAACAGCAATCATGAGTATATTTCGCATATTTGGCTTCATAAAAAGTCCTCTTTAGTCTAAAATTAGTATATTAGTATTAGGTTAAAAAAAACTAGCTAAATTTACAAGACAAAAAAATCAAGATTAAAAATTAAGAAAAATAGTAAGGTATAATCATGAGAAAGCTCCCGTTATTTTTGGCCTGGCGATATCTCAAAGGCTCAAGGCGAGAAAAAAGCATCTCCACAATGGTGATTATATGCTTTTTAGGCATATGCATAGGCACTTTTGCGCTCGCGCTTGTCGCATCAGTGATGAATGGCTTTGAAAAAGTAACGCATGAAAAAATGCAAAGCATACACCCACAAATTATATTGCACTCAAACGGACAAGAACTTAATATCGCAAAAATATCTCAGGTTCTTGTAAAAGAGTTTCCTGAAATACAAAGTTTTTCCCCTAGCGCTATAAAACAGGTTATTTGTCAAGCAGACAACCCAGATAGCACAGGCGAATATAATATTGTTATTATGAAAGGCGTTGACCCAAATAAAGAACCCCTTGTATGCAATATTCAAGAGAAGATAACACACGCACTAACCGGTGCGCACACACTAAAAAGTGTCTTCGACACAGGTGTCTTAGACACAGGTGTCTCAAAAACGCCCTCTCAAAAAACTCCCGGTACCCACAATGGGATACTTGGTAAAGTGTTAATTGGCAAAAAACTGGCAGAAAGTCTTAACGTCTATCTTGGTGAAAAAATAAATCTTTTTTTCTCTAAAGATGAAACAATTAAAAGAAAAAAGATAAACCTCAAACAAAAAAGCGTTATTATTGGAGGGATTTTTAAAACCGGCATTCAAGAATTTGATAATAATTTAATTATAGGCTCTTTAGGTTTATTTCAAAAACTATTTAAAAATATAGGGGTAACCCATATGAGTATTAAACTCAAAACTAATGCTCATGAACGCAATACTATTAAAAAATTACGAAAACGATTTGGAAAATCTGGCATACAAGCATACTCATGGAAAGAGTTATACCCTGCGTTAGTAGAGGCTTTAGAGCTTGAGAAATATGCTATGTTTGTTATTTTAGCGCTTATTACCCTTGTTGCTAGCATGAGCATTGTATCGCTTTTGTTTATGCAGATAACACAAAAAAGAGGAGATATCGCTATTTTAAAAGCCATGGGAATGCCGCAAAAAAAGATCTCACGCATATTTTTGTATCTGGGAATGGCCATATCTCTTGCAGGAACACTAGTGGGTTTATTATTGGCATATATCGCAGGTTGGACAATAGAGCGCTACCCACTTATTAAACTACCAGACGCGTATTATGTAACCCACTTACCAGCAAAAATGCAGTGGCACATATTTGTTGCCGTATTTGTTGTGGTAATTGTGCTGAGCTTTTTCTCAACCTGGCTACCAGCCAGAAAAACAAGAAAAATAAATATATCACAGGTTCTTCGCTTTGAGGGGTAAAAATAGAATGAGTAATAAAAATATTAATATTAAAGACACATTTTTTTTGAGTAACGCAATAAACAAAATAGATTTTAAAAACAAGCAGGTTTTTTTAAGAGTAGACCTAAATGTACCAATTATAAATCAAGATAAAAATAAAGCTAAAGCTCAAAAAATATTGAGCGATCATAAGTTTTTGGCTATTTTACCGACCATACAAATGCTTCTTAAAAAAGGGGCTAAGATTGTAGTCGCTACCCATTTGTCTAATCCAAAAAAGCCTGATAAATCACTATCTACTGAAATATTGCTTCCAATGTTTGAAAAACATGGATACAAAGTATCATTTGAGCCGGATTTAGATAAAGCGATACAAGAAAGTGCTACTATTTTTAAAAGGCATAATATTTTGTTGCTCGAAAATTTGAGATTTTTTAAAGGCGAAAAAAACAAAAAATTTGCACCTGAATTTGCTCAAAAACTAACGCAACTAGGGGATTATTATGTTAATGACGCCTTTGGAGTTTTGCACAGAGAAGATACTTCTATTACCCTTGTGCCAGAATTATTTGGCAAGCAAAACATATTTCTGGGCTTGTTAGTAGAGCATGAATTGCATATGCTTGAAAAACTTTGCGCAAGAGAACACAAAAAATTTACATGTATTATTGGTGGAGGTAAAGTAGACACAAAATTGCCTTTAATTCAGTATGTTTTAGATAAAGTGGATAAAGTGTTACTCTGCCCAGCTATCAATTTTACTTTTTTAAAATATGCAGGTAAACAGGTTGGCAACTCTTTAGTAGATGATAGCTTATTACCATTAATTCCAAAAATATTGCGAAAAGCGAAAAATAAAAAAGTAAAAATAGTGTATCCAGTTGATTATATAGTAGCAAAAGATAGCTTTGAAGGACCCATTTCTATAATAGATAAAAATGAGATTCCTGATGGTTTTGTGGGCGTCTCTATCGGGCCAAAAACAACTAAAAAGTTTACAGAAATTATAAGTAATTCAAAAACTGTGTTTTTTAATGGCGCTCCGGGAAATATAAAAAATATAAAAACATTACAAGGCACAATGAAAATGTTTAAGGCTATGGGAAAAAGAGGTATTTTTTCGGTCATTAGTGGCGGTGATTCTGTTGCAATTGCGTACCTGACGGGGGCTGCTCAAAACATAGACTATTTATCTACTGGAGGCGGGGCGACACTTACTTTTTTTAGCAACCAAAAACTTCCTGGGCTTGCAATATTTCAAAGTAAAGATCACCAAATAAGCCAAAAAAAAGGCTAAAAAATTGGGCAAAACCCTAACAAAGACACTCCATTAAGTAAATGCTCTTTGAGTCCTTTGTCTTGAAGATCATTTTTTTCAAACACAAAAAGACCATGGTTGCCATGCTTCATATCTAATGAAAAATAATCAGGATTTTCTATGCCTAATTTTCTTGAAACACTCTCTATGACCTCATTATGTGGAGCATTCTCACCTTCTAGGCTACACTCCAGGCTACACTGAGAAAAATTTCTAACTTTCCTGTTAAACGGCGAGTTTCTCATATATGTGCTAAACATCTCGTTCTGATCCCATATATTTTGCCAAAGTCCCTGGGGAATCTCTTGTGTAGAAATTCCGGCAACGCCTTTCAAGCAGTTAAAATCTGGGTTATTAACAAAATAGGCTGCTTTATTTAAATTAAAACAGCTTTTATGCGATAGATCGTGCAACACAAATTCTGTTACATTCTCCCGTCCGTGTAAAGATAATATTTTTTTTGGAATCATGCTTAATTCATGAAGTAAGCGTTTTTGCCTTACCTTCGAGTCATCTCTTTCCATTTTTCGCCCCTTTTATTTACTTATTACGCCTCATACACCTCTTACTAAACATCCTTTTTTACGTTACTTTTCATTGCCCTTCTTATTAACAAACATACAACAGTTGATCTCCAACTTCAATAAACAAAACATACTTAAGCAAAATTTTCGTAAAGAACGCAAATTACCGGGGTAAAAAACTCTTTGACATAAAAAGATGTATTTGCGATAATCTTAGTAACCAAAAAGAGGGGAAGCTTAAAGTTCACGATATGTGAAAATTGGCACTGTTTACAAAATTGACAAAGGTGTTAACAAAGGTAATGAGCTTAGTAAACCCCCTACACAAAAAAAACATATTTTCTATAATAATATTTTTATTTTTGCTATCAATAAACAATTTTATAAAAAGCAGAAGCATATTAAGAAAAAGCTACCAAAGAAAACCCAAAATAACGGTCTGGTGGACAAATAAGCCTGCTACAGGCTATGCAAAAATAAATAGTTCCCTTAATAAAAATAATAGGGCAACCAAAAATACATCTCAAGCAACTAGATCTGGCTCAAAAAAATATTCCATTGCAAGCACACAACTTGAAATAGACCCAATATTCAAAACATTTGACAAAGATTTCTTTTACAAAAATATGTTACCCGAAAAAATAACACATCGATATGATATAAATAAACATACTATAAGACAAGAGCTTGAGCAGTATTTAGAGCACCTATTTACTGAGATTAGAGACAAAGAACGACGATATACCCATTTTGACATTTTGAGAAAAAGCAATTTTAACAGAAGAAAAAGATCTGGCCTTTTAATTTTAAAATTTAAAAATTACCCGTTTGTCGTAAAAGTATTTATGGAAAATCCCAAAAATTTTGTCCGCCCCTATTCAAAAGGATTTTACCCAATTTTCTTCTTTAATATGGGCGGTGGTATAAATCGACATCTACTTGGATTTACACGAGTCAAAAATTTACATAACATAAAAAAGATACTCGCTCAGACCCCAAAGTGGACAAACGAGATAGAAACACCTCGTAAATGGTACTGGATACCCAAAAACAGTAAAAATATAGAATTAATCGGCACAAACTTTATAGCTGACACAGAGATTAAAACCATAATACCTGGGACCTATTGTGTTATTGCAGACGCTATAAGATTAAAACATTCAACGTTCTCTCTATTTGACAAAGAAGCACGGAAAAAATGCATGTCGTTATGCAATTCTCTCGGTACACGCATAGACCCTCATATAGACAACTTCTTACTCGAAAAAAAAACCAATAAACTTGTTATTATTGATACTGAGCATTTCCCCTCAATTGTCGGCCTCCAAGAAGGAGAACAATTTGAAAACTACTTTTCTTGGTACTACAGATTGGCTATAAAGTGTTTAAATGACATGTTTTTCAAGACTAAAAAAGAACGGTATAAAAAAATATAAATAAATAATTAGGCCTCACCCCCCTTTTGTCGCTCTCTCAATATTCTCAAGTGTAATTTTAAATATTTTATTTTCCTGTAACTTTTTCTCAATTTTTTCTATCGCATGCAACACCGTCGAATGATCACGCCCTCCTAAAAACGCACCAATTTCTCGCAATGACTTACAAGTAAGTTTTTTCATAAGAAACATTGCAACCTGTCTGGCAAAAGACAAATCCCTTTTTCTTTTTTTGGATTTAAGATCACTAAGAGAAAACCTATAATACTTACAAACAGATTGAGCTACATCGTCAAAATCAACTGTCTTTTTCTTGTTCTCCTGCGACCTACTCAATACTTTTTTTGCAAGTTCAATCGACAATGGCTGGTTAGTCAAAGAAGCAAAAGCCGTTACTCGTATAAGCGCCCCTTCAAGCTCTCTAATATTAGAATCTACTAAAGAAGCAACAAAATAGGCGATCTCGTCACTTAATTCTTGATTGTTAAGCTTGGCCTTCTTTTTTAAAATCGCTACCTTAGTCTCTAAAGATGGCGTATGTATATCGGTAACCAGACCACAACCCAACCTGGATCTTAATCTTTCTGCTAAACCAGAAATATTATTTGGGAAAGTATCGCTTGAGAACACAATCTGTTTATGAGAATCATATAACACATTAAAAATATGGAAAAACGCTTCTTGCGTCTGTTCTTTATTAGAAATAAACTGAATATCGTCTATGAGCAACACATCAATATTTTGGTATTTTGTCTGAAACTTATGAATTTTGTCAAACCGTATCGCATTTATAAACTCATTCACAAATCTATCTGCAGTCTGATATAAAATAGACATGTTTTTGTTTTTCTTTTTTATACTGTTTCCCACTGCATGCAATAAATGGGTTTTACCAAGACCAGAATCGCCATAAATAAATAAAGGGTTATATAAAGTACCAGGCTTATCGGTAATTGCCTGCGCCGCCGCTTTTGCCAAAGAATTGCTTGGCCCTGCAACAAAATTATCAAAATGAAAGCTTGCATTAATATGACAACGTTTTTTATAGGTTGTTTTTTTCACTAAAGATGTCTTTGTCCTATCAAGTTTTGCCGGCACAAGTGTCGTTGAACTTGCCTCTTTAAGCCCTTTATTTTCAATACCATTTAAGTCACTACTCCCGCTCTTGCTATCCATACCACCTGTATAACTTGGACTCCCATTTTTTTTACCTCCATCCATCAACACGACCTTTAAATTCTCAACACTTAAAAGTCTGCCAAGATGAAGCGTTACAAGTGGAGCATAGTTACTTGAAATCCAATCTTTTACAAATGTATTTGGGGCACGCAAATACACTACTTTATTAAGAGAATCCCACTCATATAAAGAAACAGCTTTGAACCAGGTATCAACAACCCGACTACCTGCTTCCTCTTTCGCAATTTTTAAAAAATCTTCCCAAATTCCCTGCAACACGTATATTCTCAATAGTTATAAGCACAATTTTTATACCAATAATTGTCTCAACATTGTCTCAACAATGCAAAAAGAAAAAAGAACCCCTGGCAAAAAAATCAACATTACTGTGGCTCCTAATTCTTTTGTTAATAATCTACCAGAATTTTAGGTAATTTAAAATTTATATACAAACCAAAAAGTGGTTATCTTAAGAATTCAAGTTTTAATGGCGATTTTTTGGCAAAACATTTTCCTGAGAAGAGCTTAAGAAATTTTTAGCACAGAAGCTTTTGGGGACGGCTTATATAAAAAACAACGTGATGCTTTTTTATAAAATATATTTAAATTCATATCCACAAAATGCTTTAATGCTTTTTTATCACGTTTCCCCTCAAAAAATTCTCTTACTTTACCTGTTCCAACTGCCAAATCAAACATTTTAGAAAACTTCATATTCAAACCAGCTTGTTTAAAAAAACTTATTATACTCACCAAAAGATTAAATGACTGTAACTTATACATATCTTTTACATTAAGAGCTAAACCGGTAAAATTATTTTTTGTCCCTATCTTTTTACACAAAGAACTTTTTACCCCAAACGATTGAAATATTTTCTGCAATGAACTCCAATTATTTTTTGAAAATTTTAGTTTTTCATTTAACATAATGCACTGAAATCTTCTTTTTGTTCCAAGTCCGATATTAAATGGCCGTATTTCACCCAATACACCTAAAAAACTATAACAGTAACAAGAATTTAAGTTTCTAATCCCAGAAGATAAAAATGTAGTTAACCTATTATTGGCATAGCTATCTCGCCTGTAATTACTCATCTTCACTATATATAATTTTACCGGTTTTGATAGCACATTCCTATTGAAATAAAGGGCCAACTCGCCAACGGTCATTCCATGTCTCATAGCAATCGGAGCTATTGAGATCGCAGATTTATACTGCGGCTCTACTAATGGCCCATCCATAAGAGGCCCTAGTAAATTTGGCCTATCAAGCACAATAAATAATTTATTACATTTTGCAGCCGACTGCATTGCTTCAAACAATGTTGTTATGTAAGTATAATGTCGCATTCCTGCATCCTGAATATCATACAACAGCATATCTATATCCTTTACCATAGAAGCTTGTATTTTTATGGTTCTTCCCTGGGAATATAATGTTACTATTTGTATCCTCGTTTTTTTATCAATACAAGAGGTAATTTTTTTGTCCGTGTGTATCATCCCACTCATCCCATGCTCCGGTGTAAATAGTTTCTTTATATTCAAGCCCTTTTTCAAAAGAATATCAACACTTCTTCTGCCTCTAAAATCTTTGCCGGTTTGATTTGTTATAAGCCCTATGTTAAGACCTGCAAACTTTTTAATAAAGTTTTCTGTGATGTTTTCTACCCCCAATCTAAATACACTATTGTTCTTTGTATTATGTGTGTATTGGGTATATGTAGCAGGTTTATGAGATAAAAATATGACTGCAAATAAAATAAGAGCTGAATATACAAATTTCTTTACCACCATTATAACTCCCTTCTAAAAAAAGTATTTTTCATCAAATCAAAGCATATAATATCATTGCAAACGATCCTCAAGACCCTGTCGTCAAGATATTTGAGTTTGTTTACTATATTTTTGTTATAAAAATTAAATACAACACCTTTACAGTCGCTCATAGAATCAAAAAATTTGTAATCGAATACTACTTCTTGAGGATTATACGTAAACGTAAACTTAACACCCTTTATAGGTTTGTTTATTTTTTCTATGTTAAGCTTATATGCATTCAATCGTTCATCGTTAATTTTTTGTACCCATTTTTTGTCTTTTATTTCTGCGTAGGGAAAAATAAATACTTTTTTTACAGTTTTACCACCCTTTTCTCGCTCAGGTACAAAATTAACAATCGGTTTTTGTGAAAAATAAAAAATCACGTTACCAAGCTGAATATCTCCACTTTTATCACTTGAAACTTTCAAATTCACACCCTTATGATGCGATATTTTAATGATCTGATTTAACGTTCTTGCATATACAGTAAATGCGCATCCAACCAAGAGTATTACGCATAACTTTACAAACTTCTTCATTAGTTCCCCCTTTTTTATTTTATATAATTTTCATCTATAACATCTGCGACATACGCTAACCTATGGGATCTCTCCCAGCCCTTTAAAAACGTGTCTAACGGGTATGCAACACGCGTAGATTTATCAGAATAAAATGCCGGATCATGGCAAATAACGGTTCCTCTCTTTGCATCCCAACCAACAACAACCATTAAGTGCCCCCCGTTATATGCTTTTGGCGCCCCAGTAAGCTTCCCCCTCACGCTCACCACTACAGGAATTTTTTTGAGTAATTTTTTGTGCAAATCTACAAAAGAATTCATTCGTTGGATGTAAAAAAATAAAGTACACGCACAGCTCACATCACAGCTCACATCACAGCACTTATTACAACACGTATTACAACACGTATTACAACGCCCATACAACTCTGCAACATTAAACGGCCAGCTTCCATACGCCCTTAAGCCATGATCAAACACCGTATCGGCAAACATGGCTGCATCTATTTTTTCTTTACTAAAATAACCAACAAGCATACTACAAGAGGTTGGTGAACATATTCTTGATGTATGCGGGTGATTTAACGTTCTTTGCGATATTTTTGGAACCTGCCTGATGTGAATAGATTTCAAATGCAACACACGTGCATCAATTTTTTCTGGCTTAAATTTATTAAAATCAGAAGTGCAGACACAGACAGATTTTAAAAGCTCAAGATGAACATCGTTACAAGATTCTATTTTTATGGTAAACGCATCAGCTAAATTGACAGATCCTGTCTCCAGTCTTACATATACATACTTAGTCTCATCATCTTTACTAAAATATGATTTTTGCATACCACTTCCCCAATCTATCATCTTATGCCACCTACTCCATTTTTTACTCACACTATTTCTTGTTTTTACATAAAAGGAAAAATGGCCATCACTCGGGCGCACAGAATTCCAAGAAAAAATAAGCTGAGAAAAGTTTTTTATATTTTTCTTGGAAAATATAACTTCTTTACAAGAACCATGCCCCACGAACTCTTTTTCATCAAATATTTTCTTATAACTCCATGTCCACTGTTGGGAACCACAGATATTCACGCAAACACTGCATAAACTAAGCAAAACTAGATAAATAAAGCCCTTTCGTTTCAATCCTTCCATTTACATCCCCCCTTGCTAACCACAATTCCATTGCCGCCTTTTATTTACTAATACAATACTATATTGCATTATTAATAATCAATATTTTTCATTATGAAATAATTTTTTGCCGAGTTTAAAAGAAAACAGCTGGTCAAAAATATAATAAAGAAAGAAGAAGTTTTAATTTTTTAAGATTATTATAATAACTTAGAGCTTATCCGAAAATTAATAAACCACGAAAGAATAACTCAAAAAAAGATTCTC
>JBHPCA010000005.1:0-47288 GCA_042576225.1 Candidatus Babelota bacterium | reverse complement strand
ATCAACCCTTGATTCTATCGTTTCAATATTTTCTATATTTTCATCTACCAATGAGTTAATAACATCAATTTTTGACTTAATTGTCTCGCAACCACAAGCATCTAGGAACGATTCAATCGCATCCACTTTTGAATCTACTGTTACAATCTCTTCATCTATCACATCCAATCGTGAGTAAATTGACTCACAACTGCAAACATCAACTAATGAATCTAATACATCTATACGTGACGAAACTGTTTCGCAGCATTCATCTAATAGATCTACTCTTGAATCCAATGTCGCAATATCTTCAATGTTTACATCAACTTTTGAATCTATCGAAACAATGTCTTGAATATTATCGTCTACTTTTGAATCCAACACATCCAAGCGCGAGTAAATTGATTCACAACTGCAAACATCAACTAGCGAATCTAATACATCTATACGTGATGTAACTGTTTCGCAGCAAGAATCCAACTTAGAATCAATTGTCGCAATATCTTCAATATTTATGTCTACTAAAGATTCTAGTACATCTACACGCGAAGAAATTGTCGACCCATCACATCCACAAGCATCAATCTTAGAGTCTAATGTCAAAATATTTTCTATATTTACATCAACTTTTGAATCTAGCGCATCTAGCCTTGACGTAACTGTTTCGCAGCAAGAATCCAACTTGGAATCAATTGTCGCAATATCTTCAATATTTATGTCTACTAAAGATTCTAGTATATCTACACGCGAAGAAATTGTCGACCCATCACATCCACAAGCATCAATCTTAGAGTCTAATGTCAAAATATTTTCTATATTTACATCAACTTTTGAATCTAGCGCATCTAGCCTTGACGTAACTGTTTCGCAGCAAGAATCCAACTTAGAATCAATCGTTATAATTTCTTCATCTATGGCATCTAGTCTTGAATAAACAGTATCACAGCAAGCATCAAGCTTAGAACTTATCGTTGCAATATTTTCAATGTTCTCATCAACCTTAGAATCAATTGTCACAATCTCTTCATCTATCACATCTATTCTTGACGTAACTGTTTCACAACATGCATCTAATTTAGAACTAATCGTCGCAATATTTTCTATATTTACGTCCACTTTTGAATCTATAGATACAATATCTTTTATGTTTATATCAACCAATGAATCAATAAAATCAAGTCTTGAATAAACTGTATCACAACATTCATCAAGAAATGAATCTAGTGCATCTAAACGCGAATTAATCGTTTCACAACAAACATCAATCTTTGAATCTACAAAATCAATTCTTGAATTAACCGCCTCACAGCAAGCATCAAGCTTTGAATCTACAAAATCAATTCGCGAATTAACCGTCTCACAACAGGCATCAATCTTTGAATCAAGAAAATCAAGTCTCGAATAAACAGTATCACAGCATTCATCAAGCAACGAATCCAACACATCTACTCTAGAGTCCAGTGTGGAAATATCTTCAATATTAACGTCTATTTTAGAATCTAGCGTGGCAATGTCTTTTTTATTTATTTTTATTTCAATCTTCAAGTATTTGCCATTTGCTGCTGTCTTAATTGTGCCACTGTCAATCAAACTCAAATAACTTGACTCAGGAGAACCAAAAACAACATCTCCAATTATAGGCTGAGCCGCAGAATCCAACCAAAGAGTCACTCCATCTATTGTCAATTTACCTGAGCTATTGATTGTCCAATCATAATTTTTTATTATCCATGTAGAAGTTGCATCTACGTAAATATCACCTTGGGTTGTAGAATAATTTCCAACTAGTTCTATAATAACGTTGCTCATTCTTATTTCAGAAGTGTCATCAGCAAGATTTATGCTTCCCCCACCTGATCCTAAGCCTTTTATGACAACGTCTTGCAAATATAGTGTTGAATCTGCTCCCACAGTTAATACACCACCTGAAGCCAAATCAATTATGTTGCCATTTCCACTGATCGAAGAGGTTCCAGTAAATGCATATGAGCCTGAGAAATTTACAATTGGAGCATTGGATTGCCAGTTAACCTGGTTCCACGTAACTGTGTTGATCAAACTTACCGGCTCATTACCGGTTGCGAACTTGCGGCCCTTCCCATATACTTTTCCATCTCCAGATAAGTTTTTATCTGCTGCAAAGTTCAGGTCATCATCTAAAACAAGTGTGCCACCATTGAGAACAATATTTTTGCTTACTTGACTAAAAATGGCTGTCGTTAACGTTGTACTTGCATCTTGAAACGTTATATCACTTGCAAAAAGAGGCATACCCTCAAGTCTGTTATTATCGCCGCTCACAAAAACTGATTGCAATATTTTTCCTGGAGCAGCTCTGAACGTATCACTTCCTAAAAGATAAATAAATCCATCAGGATCAAAAACCGCAGAGAGCAAAATAGAGTTGCCTTCATCTTCAAAAACACCATCTGCAAAAGTGATGCTCTCGCCTGTTATTAAGCCTCCTGATTCTTTGATAAGTGTACCGTCATAACTTGGGATTGGGCTGTTTATACGTAATGTCGCGCCAGACGAAACTCTGACCGTAGAATATCTACTATCAAAGCTAAAACCACAGTTTAGACTATTATTTAAAAAAATTATAAAAGCATAAAAAAATAATAGTAAGGAAAAATTCTTTCTTCGCATATTCTACTACTCTCTACTCTCTCTTTTTCCCATCATATCCTTACAATATCAAAGTTTCAGTCTAGCTCGACACTGTATTATCAACAACATATCCGCCCAATATTTCCAAATTAGCTGCCCCTACACACTGTACACTAAGATTATTTGAAGCACTTGATCCATCACCAAAACTAACAGCTTCAGACAAAACATCTCCATCGCAAGAAATAAAAGACTTTCTTTCGACTACTAGGTTACCCTTAGTTAATCGCAGTCCTGTCGACGTTGAAAACAACGTCGCTCCACGCAAAACCAGCTCTGATGTTGAATCAGCCATACTTAAAAGATCTCTGTCTGCAATTGGAGGATCATAGCTAAAGGTAACATTTCTGTCCAAAATCATTCTTCCATCTGATCCAATTATACTCTCCAAATCAGACTTATACCCAAAACCAAAACCTTCACCCAAAATATGAAAATCTTGACACGCTACTTCAAACATACCTGTTGTAAAAGTATAGTCACCATCGAGAAACCATTGCACATCTTTAAGTCGCAACGTGCTCGTATCGCTATAACATCGTATGTTGTTTCCGCTCACATTATGTATCTTAATATTCTGTAAAGACAAGTGCGAATCACTCTCAATAACAATTGAGGTATTATCATTTAGCATTAAACAATGACCAAGCCCATCAAAAGAACATGATCCAGAAAAACGCATCTCAAGGCCTTCTTGAACCTCATAATTTCCATCCAAAATTATATGCAAATCATCAAACAACACCCCTCCAGCATTTATAACCCTGCTGTACAAATAAATAAAGTTACTTCCAAGATGAGCCACATAAGCCCCATCATTTGACCAACCAACATCGTATACAGTTGATGCTGCAGCCATTGACTCACTTGATATGGTTAAAGAGGGATTTTCTGTATCATAATCGTATGTCTTAAACTCTCCACCAGATGAACCTTGATCAATCCCAACGGCTAAACACTCTCCACACTGAGAGTTCCAATCCACAGCCTCTACTCCCTTATCAATAATCGCATATGTCAATCTTGTGATAGAACCTCCAACAGGATCAAACTCATAAACCCCTAATACCTCAGGAGCTGCCGCCTCCAAACCTACAGCCAAAGCATAATAGGTTGTTGTAAGATTCCAATCAACTGCGTTCACGTCGTACCCTATAGCCGAAGACGCTTCTAAAGTCAATGCAGGAGTAACCTGATTAAAAGAATACACCACAAGTTCGTTCGCTGCCGCAGAGGTCACTCCAACCGCTAAATAGTCTTCTCCCGAATACCAACTCACAGCCCTATCGCTTACCGTTCCAGGAGAAGCAGTTGCAACCGGTGTTCCATTGATTATACCTGTTCCGCTTACTGCATAAATAGATAATTCACTTCCTCCAGTATTTTCACCAACTGCTATCCAACTTCCCGTATAATGCCAATCTACAGCAAACACATTAACATTTGGATTAGCACTACTTGTCAAAGTAGGAACCCCAACAGCACTTACTGCATAGATCAAAATTTCCGGCCCTGCACCAGGATCTTTTAATGTAGTCACAGCAAGTCTATAACTTTCTGTAGGATGCCACTTAATATCTGTTACCTCTCTACCACCGGCAACAGCACCTCTTAATGTCAAACTAGATCCATCAAATTCATAAATATCAATTGATTTAGTACCGGTAAATCCTATCGCAATAAACTTATCATCCGGCGACCAGTCAAAACAGGTCGGTTGACCAATATTTGCTGAAGTCCAAAGTGCTATAATCTGACAAAATGAAACATCATCAAAAAATGGAAAAATGTTTTCATTTCCCAAAGACATTCTCAATATATGTCCAGCTCCATGTATATGCCCTAAACTTACAAAGGATTTGACCTCACTTAACACAAGGTCTCTGCCAAGCATCAAATTGCCAAGATTGAGCTCGAGCGTTCCAGAAACAGGGAAAAATGAATCAAATGTTGCAGTCACGGCAGGAGAGTCCAATCTAAATCCACCCTGCAAAGCAGCAAAACCAGCAACTCTATCTCCGTCATTCAACACTTGTTGTGTGTTAAAACGATTAACTGCTGTATCAGATCCAATATCAACACCCATCAATACATTAAAATTAAAACAGAAATAGATAATAAAAAATAAAAATAAACACTTTTTCATAATACCCATTATCCACTTCCAATTAACAAACGATTTAACCTACCGCATGGACATATTGATCCAGTAATATTTTTTCCACAAGAAATACCCAAAGTAGAATTATCTCTAAACATAATATCGCCTAAGCCTAGATCTAAATTCTGGTATAAATTAATTCTTGCACCACTATAAACCCACATAGATGAGTTAACACTACCCATATTCCAAGACGAACTTAAAATATTTTTATAATTAAGCGACCCTTGCAATACATGAAGCGTTACTCCACCATAAATATCACAAACAAAATCATTGGAAGCATTACTGTTTCCAAATGTTATCCCTTCGTCTAGATACCTATCAACAAGGACTTCTGTTTCAGAGGACATAAATGAATCTCGCAGCACCCGTAATCTTCCATTAATCAACTGCATACCTGTAACCGTTGTGTGCAATGTTGCCCCATTTAAATTTATTATAGAGCTATTGTCCTGCAAATAAATAAGATTTTGCGAGTAAATATTTGGGTTATAGCTAAACGTAAAGCCCAAATCTAGCTCTAAAGTCGATTTACTCAAAATCGTACTAGTCTTGACGGTCTGGTAGGCAAATATATAATCTCCCGACATTTTTATATCGCTTTTAAATTGTAACGCCCCTTTAGTAAACGCATAATCACCATCTTGGATCCACACAACATCTTTTAGTAATATTTTGCAACTATCATCTATACATGCTATATTTTCGCCCGAAATTCCCTTTATAGTTGCCCCCTCGATAGACAACGTCGCACCGGAGCTCACTGTTATAATGGCGTCACTACTCAACTCTAAAATGTTTCTATCACCATGTAAGATAGAATCACCTTCAAATATAATATTACCAGTCAATACCACATCAGAATCAAAGAACAATTTTACATTTTTAAAACGCAATGGACTCTCTGCAAATTTCAAGACGATAAGACTACCATCTTTGCCTCCTGTTGCCATGTAATTCCCACCATGCGACCACTGCAATGCATCAAGATCATCATCATGATTGTACCCTGTTACCAGGCTAAAGGTATATTCAGAACTATCCAAATTTAAAACCTGCAACTCATAATTAGATGCACCACTATTTTTGGTATAAGCTACATAATTATTGTCAATATTGTTCCAAGAAATATCAAATACATTCCTGCTTTCACCAATTCTTGCTTGTGTAATTTCTGTAAATGTTGCTCCTTGGCCATCATGCTCATACAACCGAAACTTCTCATCTGTATTTGTCAATCCAACAGAAATCAAAGAACTTGAAGGTTTATATGCAACCGGATACATCTTAGAGCTATTTTCCATATATGCATTATCAGTAAAATTATTTTCTTCTACAAAAAAGGCTTTTAATCCATAACTTTCATTGGCATTTGTATCGGTAATTTTAAAACTTGCAACAAAATAATCACCTGAAGATTTCCAATCAAGCCCATGCTTCTGAAAAGCAATACTTTGCAAGTCATCTCCGGTATACAACGTACAGGTATACGAACTTGAAAGAGCGCCAGCCTGGCAATTATATACCAAAAGATCATTATTATTTCGCCCAACCGCCAATTTTGTGCCATCTGGGGACCATGCAACAGCCTTTACATTACCGGTATTCTCACTACTCAATTCCTCTAAAATAGTTGTCGTCACATTAAAAGAATAGGTGTACAATTCATCACCAGAACCTGATATGCCGACTGCGATGTAATAGGCTGATGGGTGCCATCTTGCAGAAAAAAGATTATTCTCTTCAAAATCTTTTGAATAGGTTAACAAAAGTTCTTCATCTTCAAAACGATATATCTGCAATTCATTTCCTGCAAAACCATCTATAGCAACAACTACATATTGATCATCAAAAGACCAATCTACACAATTTATATCTCCCCCAACATCAACTGAATCGCAAAAAGAAAGAAGTTTATTATGATTTACTGTGGGAATATTGATGCTTGAAATATTATCCGGAAATAATAACGCAAAACCATCACCCTCTATACACCCTGATCCTATTGAGAGAGGACCATTAAAAACTAAATCCCTGTACAAAAACAGGTTTCCACCATTGAGAACAATATTACCAGATACAGGGAAAAATACGTCAACGGTACAGGTTGTGGAGCTATCTTCTAACGTCAAACCTCTTTCAAATACCGTAAATCCCATCATTTTATTATTTGTATCAGAGGCAGGGAAAAACGTCTTCAACTGCCTTGATGAGGCCGTATTGGAGCCTACCGTCACGCACTGTAATTTAATCGAAAAAAAACAAAACAATAACACATATACTGTTTTTCTTGCGCTCATACACCTACTCTACAATAAACACTGAACCAATAATATTTTTACCTGAAGCAATATTCAAAAGTGCATTTTCACTTACATACAATATTCCTTCTCCAACATTAAAGTTTTGATTCAATCTGCACTCTGTGCTGTTTAAAACTTTTATAGCAGAAACTTTATTTTCCATGCTTAACGAAGAGGCCAACACATTATTATACACAAAAGCACCTTCTGAAAAACTCAACACAGAACCTAACCCAACCTGAAGTACACAATCATCGCTTTGTGAACCTGAACCAAACATTATTCCCTCATTTATCTGAGTAACATCATCAATGTTTTGGGTGTCTGAAAAGAAAATACATTCACCTTTTATTAGTACACTACCTTTTTTCAAATTCATTCCCGTAACATTAGAATGCAAAGATGCACTGCAAAATTTCAAACAAGCTGTTTCATCATACAACTCTATCAAATCTTTTGATGCAATTACCAAAGGATCATATTTGAGCGTTACCCCTAGGCCAAACCTCCAAGTAGAATCTTGTAAAACGGTACTTGTCATTTTGGTTTGATAACAAAACTCATAAGGACCTTCTATCTTCGTTTCATTTTTGATTTTTAATGCCCCAGTGGTAAATGTATAATTACCATCTTGCACCCAAATCGCATCATCAAGTGTTATAATACTTGCATCACCCAAACATCTTATATTATTTCCAGAAATTCCAGTAATCTTTACGTTTCGCAATATTAAATTTGAATCATCTTCCACAACAATATTACCACCATTTGATAGGTCTAAAATATTTCCATAGCCATTTAATGTGAAAATGCCAGAAAGGGTCCAGGTTGAACGCAGATCAAATTTTGACCGTATATCAATACAACTACTGCTTTCACCTTCCCAATAATAAGGACTCTCCCAAATTAGATCTTGCCCGCCAAATGCAAGCTTGTACCCATCTAGATCTATTTTACCAGAACCGACAAGTTTCGTGCCACCAGTAAGATACAAATCATCGCCTAAAATTATTTTTGCCCCATTCATCAAAACATCTTCACCTAAAGTTCCGTTAAAGGCAAAAGTTAATTCTGTGTTACTGTCTTGCAACATTAGTAAACCGTTAAAACCACCTGCTCCATAAATCATATTTCCCGTACCTGCTACCGCTACAGGAAATGCAAATGCACCTTTATCAATAAAAATATAATCGTCGCCCTCCATAACAAAATAGCCAAGTGGAGACTGCGATCCGGTATACTCAAAATAAGATTCACTAAACGTGAGATGCGTATTTACATATCGTAATTTCACCCCATCTTTTATAAGCGTTTCAGGGAACCCTAACGCCGCTTTTATTACCAATGAAGGAATTGTCCAATCTCTATTAACATATGCACTTGAACCACCATATCTTACAATGGTCGCATTCTCAGATGAAGTCACAATACCGTGCTCAGTGTAATCATTGTAAACAAGCTGCCCTGAAGCAAAATGCAAAGTTGCTCCTGAACTTAGATGAAAAATTGCATCTTCACTCTCAAGACCTGTGCCTATCGTAAAGCCATTTGATGTAGTTGTACCAACAATATCAACAACAACATCTCGGTCAACGTCAATCGTTCCTCTTTTAAGATTCATTCCAGAACCTGTAACAATAAGGTTGCAATTATCCAATTTTAAAATAGATGTTGCATCTGCAAAATAAAGAGGCTCTAAGCTTCCATCGACTTCTTGCTTGCCAATTCTAAAGGCCATATCACCAGAAATTCTCAAACTTGAACCCAACTGAATCGAACTGGTCTGACTACTATCGTAAATAAACGAATAAGAACCCAAGAAATCAACCTCGTTAACAATATTTAATTTGCCTATTGTAAAGGTATAATTACCATCTTGAACCCAAATAGCATTATCAAGTGTGATAATGCTACTATCATCTAAACATCTTATATTGTTACCTGACACACCGGTAACTTTAACATTGCGTAGTACCAAAGTAGAGCCTTGATCTATAACAATATCACCACCATTTGATAGGTCTAAAATATTTCCATATCCATTTAGCGTAAAAATACCAGAGAGCGTCCAGGTTGACCGCAGATCAAATTTTGACCGTATATCGATACAACTACTACTTTCACCTTCCCAATAATATGGACTCTCCCAGATCAAATCTTGCCCGCCAAAAGCAAGCTTATATCCTGCTAAATCTATTTTACCAGAACCAACAAGCTTTGTGCCACCAGTTAAATATAAATCATCACCTAAAATTATTTTGGCCCCGTTCATCAAAACATCTTCGCCTAAAGTTCCATTAAATGCAAAGGTCAATTCTGTGTTACTGTCTTGCAACATAAGCAATCCATTAAACCCACCTGCTCCATAAATCATGTTTCCTGTACCTAAAACAGCAACCGGAAAAGCAAATGCCCCTTTATCAATGAAAATATAATCGTTACCCTCCATAACAAAATATCCATAAACAGACTGTGATCCTGTATACTCAAAGTGCGATTCGCTAAAAGTAAGATGTGTTCTATCGTATCTTATTTTCACTCCATCTCTTATAACAGTCTCGGGAAAACCTAAAGCGGCTTTTATAATCACAGACGGCAAAGTCCAGTCTCTATTTACGTATGCGCTTGAACCACCATATCGTATTAAGGTTGCGCTTTCTGAAGAAACACTAATTCCATCTTTGCCATAATTATTGTAAACAAATTGGCCCGATGCAAAGTGTAGGGTAGCTCTGGAGGTCAACTCAAATTTCGCATCTTGCCCCTGAACACCTGTACCCAATATAAAACCACTCGAGGTAGTTGTTCCAACAATATCAATAGCAACATCACCGTCAATGCTCATGACTCCTCTGGATAAAGTCATTCCAGAACCTGTAATAATCCAGTTGCAATCATCCATCTTACAAATAGATGTACTATTTTCAAAATAAAGCGGCTCTAGACTACCCTCTTGTTCTTTTTTCCCGATGCGAACAATAATGCCACCAGAAACAGTCCAGCATGACCCACCAGCAACTGTACTTGTTTGCGAACTATCATAAACAAAAGAGCTAGAACCTATAAAATCAACTTCGTTAACAAATTTTATGCTACCATGTGTAAATGTAACATTAGAATCTTGAACCCAAGTAACGTTATCCAAAGTTATAGAACTACTGTCTGCCAAACAATATATATTGTTTTCTCCCGTACTATGCAAAATAACATTTCTCAACGTAAGACAAACACCTTCTTGAACCTCTATCTGCCCTGTATCTCCCAAATCAAGTGTGTGACCATTACCACTTATAGTGCAACAATCTTGAATCTCCCACTTTCCAGATAGAGTAACATCAGAATTAAGATCTATACCTCTTGGAAAATTATACGGGCATGGATAAAGACCATTACTGTGCCAACCTATGGTACTTGTCCAAACAGAATCTTGCACTCCCAAAATAACATTATAGCGCATTAACCTTACTTGCCCTGGACCTTCAATTGTATAATCACCACCAAGCGACATATCGCCCATTAAGGTCAAATTACCACCATTAAGACTTATATTATTCCAAAATGGTCCATTCAAATCACAGGTCAATTCTGTATCACTATCAGCTAAAATTACTGGCCCATTAACACTTCCACTACCAAGAATTTGATTCCCTGATCCAGAAACAAGCATAGGGAATAAAAACACACCTTTTGTCATATACAGATAATCATTTCCCTCCAAAGCATAAAAGTTTGCACCTAGATATCTACCTTTTAAATCAAAGTTTACACTATTAAAAGCAACATTTGATCTTTCAAATTCAAAGCGTATATCTTGGTTTAATTGCGATATTGTGATAAAGTAAGAATCTATCTTAAATTGCATTGTCGAAAGAGTAGAGTCGGTATTCAAATGGTATCTTACTGTCCCAGTAGCTCTCATTATTGCATTTTCTGATAAACCCAAAAATTTGTCTTTAGCATAATTGTTGTAAACTACACAGCCACCAGTAAAGCTGGCACTACCCCCAGAATTTATACACAAAATAGCATCATTTTCTTGAGCACCATTTCCAAAAATCAAACCTGTTGAGGTTGTCGTTCCAATAGAAGATAAATCTACGTCCCTGCTTACAAAAAGCTTACCATTGGTAAGTTGCATTCCCGTTGCAGTCACAATAAATGAACAACTATCAAGCTTCAATACAGATGTCTCATCTTCCATATAAAGAGGTTCAATATAGTCTTGAGCCTCTTTTCTGCCAATATAAAGCTTCATATCTTTTGTTATTTTCCAGGTTGAATTTGTTGCTATAGTACTTGTTCTACTACTATCGTAAATAAACGAGTAAGAACCTATAAAATCAACATTATCTAAAAAGGCTATACTGCCTTTAGAAAAAATAAGATTATCATGTTGTGTCCAAAATACATTGCTAAGCTCTAACTTGCTTTCGTCATTCAACAAAGATAGATTATTTCCTGAATTAAATTTTAAATCAACATCTCTTAAAATAAGCTTTACATTTTCACTCACTATTAATTGTCCAAGCTCATCTATTTCTAAAGTATTTCCATTACCGTTGATAATACAATCATCATCAAATTGCCACGTTCCCCTCAACTTTGTGTAAGAATTTAACCGTATACTTCTTGGGCACCCAAAATCCTCTGAATGGGAGCCTGGGTTAGCGCAACCGCACATCCAATTAATTGTACTTGTCCAAATAGAATCCTGATCACCAAAGCTTATGCTATTTTTCTGCAACTTAACAGTCCCTGCACCTGCAAAATTATAAGCACCCGCAACAACTAAGTCTCCACCTAATTTGATGCTCCCTCCATTTAAAGTTATGTTGTTCAAAATAAACCCGTTTGGATTTAATATTAATTCAGAACTACTATCTTGCAGTATAATTGGCCCACTTATGTCTCCCGTTCCAAAAATTTGGTTCCCTGTTCCAGAAACCATTATAGGAAACAAAAACACACCTTTTGTCATATACAGATAATCACTTCCCTCTAAACCATAAAAGTTTGCGCCTATATACCTACCTTTAAAATCAAGATTTACATTGTCAAAAGCAACATTTGACCTGTCAAACATAAAACGTATAGCCGGGTTTAATTGCGATATTGTGATAAAATAAGAATCTATCTTAAATTGCATTGTCTGCACCGTAGAGTCTGTATTTAAATGGTATCTCACTGTCCCATCAGCCCTTATGATCGCATTTTCTGATAAACCCACAAATTTGTCATTCGCATAGTTATTGTAAACTAGACACCCACCAGAAAAACTTGCACTGCCGCCTGAATTTATACACAAAGTAGCATCATTTTCTTGAGCACCATTACCAAAAATCAAACCCTTTGAAGTTGTCGTCCCAATAGAAGACAAATCAACATCCCGTGTTACAAAAAGCTTTCCATTGGTAAATTGAATTCCCATCGCAGTAACAACCAATGAACAACTATCAAGTTTTAGTACCGACGTCTCATCTTGCATGCAAAGAGGCTCAACATAATTGTCATCCTCCTTTCTACCAATATATAGCTTCATATTTTCTGATATTGCCCAGGTTGAATTTTTTTCAATAGTACTTGTTCTGCTACTATCATAAATAAATGAATAAGAGCCTATGAAATCAACATTATTTAAAAATGAAATACTACCATGAGAAAACAGAACGTGGTCATACTGCACCCAAGAAACATTATCCAGCTCTAACTTGCTATCATCATTCAAAAGAGAAATATTATTAGCTGAATTAATTTTTAAATCAACATCTCTAAAAATAAGCTTCACATTTTCGCCAACTATAAGTTGACCGGTCTCTTCTATTTCTAAAGTATTTCCGTTGGCATTGATAATGCAGTCACGGTCAAATTGCCACTTACCTCGCAATTTCGTATGTGAATTTAATTTTATACTTCTAGGGCATCCAGGGCCAGTATAATCTTGCGAGCAACCACAAGTCCAATTAGTCGTGCTTGTCCAAATAGAATCATGATCTCCAAAACTTACACTATTTTTCTGTAGTTTTACAGTTCCTGTACCTGCAAAATTATAAGCACCTCCAAAAGCCAAATCACCACTTAATTTAACACATCCTCCATTTAGAGTTATGTCGTTCAAAATAAGCCCACTTAAATTCAATATTAATTCAGAACTATCATCTTGCAATGTTATCGGCCCACTTACATTTCCCGTCCCAAAAATTTGATTGGAGATACCTGAAACTGCAATTGGAAACTCGAACAAACCTTTTGCAAGATAAATATAATCGCTTCCCTCCAATGAAAATCCACCTAAAGCATCCTGCTTGCCCTTAAAATCAAACTCCACATTTTCAAAAATTAAATGTGACCTATTAAAAGAAAAAATGATGCTATCACTTGCTCGAGAAGTTATTGGAATTCCAGCATCTATCTTAAATTGCATGGTTGGGAATACCAAATCTGTAAGCATATGGTATCTTGTTACCCCAGACCTTCTTATCATTGCATTTTCTGATAGGCCAACAATCTTATTATTAGCATAATTATTGTAAACCATACAACCATGAGTAAAGCCTAAACAAGAACCCGCATTGACACACATAACAACATCATTACCCTGAGCGCCAGTTCCAAACGTTAAGCCATTTGAAGTTGTTGTCCCAATTGATGATAAATCAACGTCCCTGTTTACAAATAGTTTGCCATTAGACAACTCCATCCCAGTTGCCGTTACAATAAATGTACAACTATCAAGCTCCAATACAGATGTCTCATCCTGCATATAAAGAGGTTCTACGTAATCTTGAGCCTCCTTTCTGCCAATATAAAGCCTCATGTCCTTTGTTATTTTCCAAGTTGAGTTAGTAGCAATTGTACTTGTTCTACTGCTATCATAAATAAATGAATAAGAACCTATAAAATCAACATTATTTAAAAACTCTATACTGCCATTAGAAAAAATAATGTGATCATACTGTATCCAAGAAACATTATCCAGCTCTAACTTACTATCGTTATCCAAGAGAGAAATACAGTTACTTGAGTCAAATTTTAAATCAATATCTCTAAAAATAAGCTTTACATTCTCACCAACAATTATTTGTCCAACATCATCTATTTCTAGCGTATTTCCATTGCCATTTATGACACAATCATCATCAAATTGCCACTTACCTGAAAGTTTGGTATACGCATGAAGTTTTATGCTTCTTGGACACCCAAAACTATTGTCATGAGAATCTGGATCACCACAACCACACATCCAATTAATTGTGCTTGTCCATATTGTATCCTGATCTCCAAAACTTATACTATTGTTCTGCAAACTTACAGAGCCCGCACCTACGAAATTATAATCACCTCCAACTAATAAATCTCCACTTAACTTAATACTCCCCCCATTCAGGGTTATATCTTTTAAAATAAGCCCACTTAAATTTAATATTAACTCAGAACTATCATCTTGCAATATAATTGGACCGCTTATATTTCCTGTACCAAAAATTTGATTCGATACACCGGAGACCAGGAGTCCTAATGGTAAGTTTCCCTTATTCATATAAATATAATCTGAACCTGCCAACAACAACGTTATCGAACTAGCCTGCTGACCTTTAAAATCAAACTCTGCCCCAGATATACTCATATGACTTTGGTCATAAAAATAACTTACGCCGTCAGATTTTGTTGTAACAGGCGCCCCGGAATAAAGCTTCAAATACATCGTAGGGAAAATAAGATCTGACATAATGTGAAACTTAGAGTCAACATATCTAATTACACGACCGCTTTCTGATAAAGCAACAAAACCATTATTAACAGTATTATTGTAAACCAACTGCCCTGATCTAAAATTAAAAGAACAACCAGAACTCAAATAAGCAGTAATATCATCTTCCTGCGCTCCTGAACCTAACATAAGTCCTGTTGAGGTACTAGTACCTGCTATCTCTAGGATAACATTTCTGTCTATATCAATATTACCTCTAGTGAGACTCATACCGTTACCAGTTACAAATAAAGAAGAATCATCAAATCTCATTTTAGAATTACAATTTTCCATGTAAATAGGATTTGCTGAATTCTCATTTTTCTTTCCTAAATAGGCTTTTATACCGCCTGTGATATTCCATGTTGAATTGGCAGCAATCGTAGCGGTCATATTTGTGTCATAAATAAAAGAATAAGAACCTATAAAGTCAACATGGTTAACAAATTTTAAACTGCCTAACGTAAACGTTATATCAGTATCCTGAACCCATGTACTGTTATCTAAAATTATTGCACTATTGTTTGACGCGCATTGTATATCATCGCTTGATACCATATGTAAAGCAACGTTTCTCAATGTAAGCTCTACCCCATCACCAACAACAATCTGGCCCGTTTGCCCAACATCGATTGTATTACCATTGCCATTTATAATACAAGAATCATCAAAAATCCATTTACCTGAAAGACTAACCTTTGAATTTAAATTTATTGCACCACTTGTGTTTTGCCAATTAATTGTACCTGTCCAGAGAGAATCCAAACCACTCATTTCAAAATTATATTCTACAAGATCTACTTGGCCATGGGTATCAAAAACTGCATCTGAACCTAAAATCAAATCTCCAGCCAAAGTTAGTGTACCGCCATTGAGTTGCACATCACCCAAAACCAAGCCATTTAAATTAAGCGAAACGTCTGAGCTGCTATCTTGCAAAATAATGTTGCCGCTGAAATTACCAACTCCATATATTTTATTGCCAGAGCCACTTACGCTCAAGGGCGTAGAGAATGTTCCTCTGGAAAGATACAGATACTCATTGCCATCTAAATAAAAATTATATGCTCCACTTTGATGACCTAAAAAGTCATATTCAACACTGCTAAACATTATTTTTGTTCTATCGTAGGAAGAAATAACACCATCAGCCAATGTCGTTTGAGGATTTCCCGAAGCAATTTTTAAAGTCATATTTGGAAATAGACAATTTCTTGCTAAATACACCTTTGAATCAACATAGCGAACAAGTCTTGCTATATCTGAAAATGCCGTTATGCAGTTATCTTTGTAATTATTATACACAAACATTCCGGACTCAAATTTCAAAGAAGCCCCAGAATTAAAGTGTATTAAAAAATCATCACTTTCTGATCCTGAACCAAATATTATTCCTGCTGCACTCGTAGTCCCAATAGTCTCCAGTTGGCTGTTGCTATCAAACTCTACTTTACCATGAAGAAATTGCATACCAAAATCGGTTACCAAAATAGTAGCCCCATTAAACCTCAAAACCGATGTCTGATCCTCAAAATAAAGGGGATCTGCGTCATTTTCTGAAATCTTTCTTCCAATGCGCAAACACATACCATCTGAAAAACTCAGTTTTGATTTATCACAAATTGTACTTGTCAGATTGCTATCATACACAAATGAATAAGAACCTATAAAATCATTATAATTCAAGAACTGTATGCTGCCGTTAGTAAAATTATAATGGTCTGCTTGCTTCCAAGTAACATTTTCAAAAATCAAAGAAGAGCTATCATCAGTAAGTATAAAGTTGTTTTCGTTCACACCCTCTAGTGTAAGGTGAACAAAATGCACCTGAGCACCAGAATCTATGATAATGTAACCATTATCAAGTATAATGTCATAATCATGCCCAAAAATTTTGCAATTCCCCTTAAGTATAACAGAATCTGTTAACACCAGATCTGAACTTAGATTTATTTCTAAATTTTCAAACTCACCTTTTTCAGCTGGCAACTGACTTATACTAGGGCACAGAATAATACTATGATCATCCCCAAAAATTGTACCGAGGCCCAACAAGTTGGTCACGTTTTGAAACACTAAATCCTGCGACAAGTAAAGCGTTCCTCCATTAAGGTCAATATTTCCTGAAACAGGATATATCGCATCAAATGTACAAGTCGTAGTATTGTCTTCTAAAGAAAAACCGTTTTTGAACCACGCAAAACCTAAAATTTTATTGTCAGAATCTGATGCAGGAAACGTAAATGCCGGCTCAACAGAAACTGATGTTTCTGAACCTTTGACAACAGCCAAAGAATTTTTGTTTAAAGAAAAAAACAAAAAGAAAAATAATATAATTACTTTTTTTGCTCTCATTACTTATCTTACTCTCTTTTTGGGCTCCTAATATAATAACACATATACCATAACAACTTAATAACAGCAATATAAGCTTTACGAATTTAAAAGATAAAACCAGAAAAAATTATGAATATATATTCAAAAAGCACCCCAAACATTGTACTGTTATTAAATCTTGTAATCCTAATTTTTTTTTTGTAGGTTATGTACGATATCACCAAACTTATTGGTCGCACATTGTTTTAGGAGAGTATTTTTATGTCTAGGCCACTGAAGTATAGAAAAACAGACAAATATACAGAAATTTGTTTACAGCCAAGTAAAGAAAGCAGCTTTACCGTTTTGAATATTATTTTCTGCAGACCTATAGAAATTACACTCTTTTCGGATGAAGTAGAAGCCTTAAAACTGTGCAACATGTACGACTTATCTCAGGCTGAAATCGCAAAAAAAATGAAAATTTCGCAACCTACTATAGCAAGAATATTAAAAAAAGCGTATAAAAAGGTTACAAGAGCAATTGTAGAAGGAAAAGCTATTAGAATAAAAAACATACACCACAGTAATACAGAGAAAATTAAACTTGGCCTTGGTACTCCCGCTCCTGTATCCGCAATGGAAAGGTTTGAAGATGGAAAACATAAAAAAAATTGCTAAAATGTTGGATAAGCTCGGCTTTCCAGCAAAACCAACAAAAAAACAGTTACTTTTATACAAAGAGGCTATTTACAAAACCTGTTATACAAAAAAAAACCCTGAAATTTTAGTATTGGGAGCAAACCCAGAAATCCGAGACCTTTGTATAAAATACAACTGCAGCGTTACCGCAGTAAGTCCCGGCAGCATGGCACTCAGAGCAATGAGCTATCTCATGAAATATAAAGATAGCCCCAAAAATAAATCAATAGAAAGCAATTGGCTCAATATGCCACTGCCTAATAACTCATATGATTTAGTTTTAACAGATATAGCCTTGACCGCAAATCCCTGCGGAAAACATGAGCAAATTCTTAAAGAAGTAAATCGCGTTCTCAAACCTGGCGGCTTTTTCTTTTTGAGAACGTTTGATATGCTAGATCACGAAAAAAAACCTGAACCCCCAGAATTTCTGGAAGAATTGCGCAATGGAGAAATTACCAAAGGTGATTTTCTTTATTTATCTGCGCGAATTCCACTGGATAAGCACAACAATATTGATCAAACTAAAAACCTTAAACTTTTTGAAAGCTATTGCAAAGAAGGCAAACTTACAAGCCAAGAAATAAAAATTATAAAACCATATGCATCTGATGGAGTAATGTCCTGCCCTTATAGAAAAGACATGATAAAAAGATTCGAAAAATTTTTTGATAACATTTCTATAAAATTTGCAACCGACCCAAAAATTAAAACTGTTCAGCAAAATGCGTTATTTTTTATGCGTGTAAAAAAATAAAGAGCAAGATCTGCTGCGGATCTTGCTCTTTATTAAAAAGGAGTTTGTAATATCAACCAACCAACACTCGTATTGTGGATACTACCAAAAACATCATAATCAAAAATCCTAATACATTCTTCACGCTTACCCCCTTGGACAAATATTTCATATATTTCAAAATTATCTTATGCTTATTATTGCTCTTTTTACTTCTATTGAAATAATACCAAATTTTTATTTCCTAATGGAATATTTTAATTAAAAAAATAATCTTTTAACGCAAGAAAGGCATTTTCTTTGTCAGATTTTTGGAAAGTTATTCCCAAAAATTCTTATTATATTAAAAATTTGTCTCTACAAAATCGCCCGAATAAGCATCCAAATAGACCCGGCTGCATACACGCCTGACCAGAACGGATACGCCTGTTCTTTTTGTTTAACAAATAACGCACCAATACCTCCAACCACAAGACCTAGTGTAATATTTATTGGCATAAACAGGCCTCCCAGAACAAGCAATGGACTCACTTTTGCCTTTGAAAGAACAAAGCCAAATATGGCACCTAAAAAGATTACATAATAGTTAAAGCTGCTTGCGTTTTTTAAAGTATTTATTAACATCCATCTATTTTGCGCTCGTAAAGCAAAAAGCTGATCTGAGCCTAATCCAAAATGTTTAATCAAAAACCAAAATATAATCCCTGCACACAAAGAACTTACAATAACCCCTATATATTGGTATTTTTTCATGCGTTCTGTACAAATACCAGATAAGTGCGCAAGTTTACGCCCAAACAAAATATCTGCAGCAACACCTGAACATACCCCAATAAAAGCCGCAATTAACACAATCTGAACATAACTAATAGGAAAAAGAAACATCGCAGGCACCATAACAAATGTTGCAAACTTTCCCATAGGTGCCAAACCAATTTTACCTGCAATAATCGCAATCTGGTATGCACAAATAAAAGCAAAAAGAAATAGATATACCTGCAATAAAATCGGAAACTTAAAATAAACAAAAAAACCAAAGAAAAGCCCTATTGCAATAAATGTCTCTAGTTTTCCTGCTTTTTGTAAAAAAGATTTCTTTGGCCCATTATCTTGACTCTGATTTTTATCTTGGCTATTCGCGCCCCTTCTAAATAAATTTTTTGCAGACTTGAATAACGCCTTTGGCGTTTTAAAAAATCCAAAAATGGCCGTTGAGAGAACCATGCCACTACAAAATGTTATGATATACTCCATCCAAGAAATATCTTTAAAGGCGAGTGCGTGTATCGGCTTGACCAACAAAATCTTTGATACAACACCGACAACCAAAGGTACTGCAATCACGTGCCCCGTTACAAAGCCAAGCGCCCAAAGCATCGGCCAAAAATCAAATCTTATTGCAGGAATTTGCAATATCGGCGTGTTAAAAAAAGAAAAACTTGTTTTAGAAATAAGCGTAAAACTACTCGGAATAAAACCGGCAAACTTGCCCAATCCATCACGCAAGAAACAAAAAACTGTATTTGACACAAATCCAATAATAAGCTCAATAGATTTTCTCACTGTTTTTTGTGCAGCTATCGTTTTATAAACAAGTTCACCTATAGGAAAAGAAAGCTTATCTTGTACAATTAACTTATTTTCAAATATATTTGCAACCCATAAGCCAAATATCCCTGATGCCAAACTTAAAAATCCAACAACAAAAGAAAAATAAACAGGACGCTGCATCCACAAATTAAAAGTTGTAGGATCTAAAAAATAAAGCGTGGTGAAATAAAACCCAAGCGCTGTTGCCAAAATACCTCCCACAGAACCTGCTGACGTTGCCAATGCTATTTCTTGGGAATAATCCCCCTTCTTTTTCCCCTCAAAAAATAAAAATATTATTATTGCGATAAGAGCCAACGTTGGAGCTATCCAAGGACCAATGGGTATAGCCATGGAAACATAACTCATAACAGCTGTAGAAAAAATAGACAATAAAACCGCAACGATAAAGGTCAAAACTCTCACAACAAAACCCTTTTGAATTTTTCTAAAAAATATTTTAAACTTTACCGTGAAAAGTAGCACTTAAAAAATAAAATGTAAAATAAAGCTTTAACAAAGCAAAGGAGAAAACATGAGTAACAAAAAAATAGCAATTCTATTTTTATCATTTATTTTTTTAACTAGTTTTTTAACCCACTGCACCGGACAGAAAGAAACAGAAAACAAAAAGAAAGAACCATATGATTGGCATTTTGATACAAGCATCTTGCGAAATAGCGCACTAACAAAACAAAACCTTATGCAAGCCCGCCCAGATGGCGACGGGTTTCAAGAAGTAACATTTGAAAACGAAGATAGAGCAAGACTAACAGGTCTGCTTTTAGAAAGAGAAAACGCAAGAGCTACCATTATATTTTCTCATGGCTTTTGCCCGGGAGGCAAAGAGATATTCGCACCATTTGTAAAAATTGCTCCCCAAGATTGCAATCTTTTATTTGTAGACCAAAAAGGCTATGGACAAAGCCCAGGCCCAGGGGTTCTCTCACGTATGAAACAATACGGCAGAGACAACTACAAAGACATTACTGGCGCGATAGACTTCATGAAAAACAGAAACAATTTGCCAAATATTGTTTTTGGGTGGTGCTCAGGAGCATTTAATGCTACAACAGCTGTTCTCAAGTCACAAGAAGAAAAAAAAATAAATGAGAGAAACATTAAGGGGCTCATTTTCGATAGTGGCTTCTCATCTATCTTGGATGTAGCCGATATTCCAATGAACCATATCAAAAAAAATTATGTCCCCAGTTTTTTTACCAAATTTTATAGTGGCACAAAAAAAGAAAAATTCAGAAAAGCTCGACGATCATATATCTGTAAATTTGCTACTCTTATAGCTACATCTTTCTTACGCGTATTGGAATTGTTTATAAGGCCTCCGGTAGTAAGAAGAAATCCACAAACAATTCTCACTGACAAAGTTCGAAGCTTAAGAACTCCCGTGCTGGTAATACACTCTGAAGATGACAAGCTCTCAAGATGGGAGAATGTGCGCAGCATGGTAGACAATATCCCCAATAAAAAACGCTGGATTATAGAGCAAGGAAGATCAAGCCACGCCAACCACCACTTAAAACTAAAAGAAGAGTATAAGACAGAAATGCGCAACTGGATAGGTGACGTGCTCAGGGAAAACACCTGAAAAAAATCGCTCTATAACAAGCACCCCTCAAATTATTACAAATAGCAAAGCTTTTGTTGGCAATTGACACAAAGCCAAACTGTGGTATAATATTATCTACAATAGAAAATGCTTAAATGGGGAACTTTTCTAACTTTATCTATAATTTTGTAATTTAAGCAAAAAATTAAAAAATATAAAGTATATAATTTTGGGGTTATTATCATGAAAAAAATGAAAAAAAGTTTTAATAAAACGTTACTCTTACTATTTTCAATACTTACAATACTTACAATGCCAAATATATTTTGCGCACTAGGTGACACGTGGCACTTTAATACGCAAATACTTACCAATCCACAGGATGTAAAACAAAGACTCATACAAGAAGATGGGTTTGAGGAGGTAGACATCGACCCTGCAATTGAGCTCAATGTACCTACCCCAGACGGACAAGCAACAACAAAAAGAATTTTTTCAAAACAGATGCTCACAAACTTCTTAAACCAGATGTCCAATGGACAACATATACAAAATATTCCAGAACTTAATCAAAATAAAAAAATAAAAGGTTTATTTTTAGAAAGACCAAACGCAAGAGCTACCATTATATTCACCCCTGGATTTTGGCCTGGTTACAAAGAAAGCTTTGCATCATTTGTTAAATTAGTACCACAAGACTGCAACCTCTTGTTTATAGAGTTGCAAGGTCACGGTGAAAGCAGTAGCCCATCCTGCGGCTCAAATCTAAGCTCTTGCTTAAAACTTCCCAACTGTTGTTCACTACTACCTGGATGTAGCACATTTCCTTGCTGTTTCATGCCAAGCTGCTTGAGCAACTCCTGCCTTACAAATAATATGCTCTGCAAAACTTTCAAGTTCTTTTTAGGCTTAAAAAAATATGGGTTACATGAATACAAAGATATCATTGGCGCCTTCTACTATATTGCCGAAAGAACGCAAGGGAAAGCAATCATACCATTCGGCTGGTGCGCAGGTGCACACAACAGTGCGCAAGCATTAATAAAATTAAGAGAAATGAGTCCTGAGGGTCAAGATTTAATCAGACAATTAAACATTCAAGGACTTATTTTTGATAGTGGCTTTGGCTCAATAAAAGACGCGGCCAAAGGGTTGTACAAATTCAAAAACAAAGGCTTAGGAAAGTGTCTCGAGCCAATAGTAGAAAAACCTCTTATTAGCACAATACTTAATAAGACATCAAAAGCTCTATCATGGGTTACTAAATTAATATCAAAAATACCAGGATTAAAAAAATTAAATACAAGCGAACACATGATAAAGGCATTTTTGTGCTGCACCCCAAAATTAATAACTGACGGACTATTGAAAATGGTCGAATGCTTATTTAAAAAATCGATGAACCAAAACGAAGCTGAAACAAAACTCTTTGACAAAATGCACAATATAGCAAGCATAAAAACGCTCTTCGTACACTCAAGACAAGATAGCTTGGCACCCTTGGCCAAAACACAAGAATTGGCAAACCAAATAACAGACCATGAATTTTTGATAACCGAAGGTGATTATCACGCAAAAAACCAACTTAAGTACAAAGAGCTGTACAAACAAAAACTTGAGCAATGGTTAGACGATACAATTGTTGAACAGCAACCGGCTAACCCAAACGATCAAAACAACAATCAAAACCCTATAATCCAACAAATAATAACAATTATCAACACATTAATAAACTTGATAGATAACCAAACAAACAACTCAGGGCAAGAATTTGCAAATCTATTTCAACAAATGTCGACACTTATTGCAAACAACCAAAATATATTTAGCCGTGAATTTATAGGGCTTTACCAAAATCTATCCCAAGAACTTATAAAATCAGTTCAAAACCCTAAAGAGGGCGACGATCAAAACATTAAAAATATTTTACTACAAATGAAAGCGTTGCTCACTCAAAACAACCAACAACCGGCTAACCCGAGAAATCAAGACAATAACCAAAATAATCAACAACCAGCCAATCCTCAAAATTCTCAAATCCAGCCTTCGCCAAGGCTTCGGCGGACGCTTACGCGAAAAAACATTTTACAGATGATACGAATCATAGACCAAATTATAACACTTGTAAAAAAAAGTAATCCAGGCGCCAACACACAACAAGAATTTGAAACTCTGCTAGAGCAATTTAAAGCATTACTAGAAAATCCAATTACCAATATTCCCCAAAAAACAAAACAAGAAATAGCGCAAAAGTTTATGGAGATGCATCAGGCAAAAGAAAAGAAAGATGTAATAATAATAAAATTAGAAGAAATAAAAGAAATATTGCGCAAGATCTTATACCCTGGCAAAACCATTAATCCGGCTAAGGGTAAACCAAACAAAAAAGATAATCTCATAAATAACCCAAATTACTTCCCTAACAACAGCTACCCCTCTAAAGATACAAAGGAAAAAAGGCCGATCTATACGTCACCGAAAAAAAATAAATCTGATTCAGGTAGATCAGGAGGCAATTCATCTTCAGGATCGTCAGACTCCCCTTCAAGTTCTTACTCCGGATATAACGACTACCCAAATGAATACCCAGAGTCTGGATATAACAATGGCTACCCATCTTATTCTGGAGGAAATGATGGCGGATATAACGATATGGACTGGGTAAACGATCTATCCTCAATGGGAGATAGCCCTCAAAAAAATAATATACAAAAATCACCTGGCATTACCATAAACGATATTATAGCAATGGACGAGAAATACGGTCCTGAAATGGACGATCAACCAGATCGAGTACATGTGTACCCAAGTAGACGACGAAAAAGATTTAACGGCTTTAACAACTGGCTTAAATAAGAAAGCGTTATCTCCACCAAATAGAGCAACAAATCTAGAAACAGGGAAATTACCAAACTTGATAAAATATTAGATCTATAGTATAATATTATTTTATAGTAGGTTTATACTTGTGCTTACTTGTGCTATAGATAGACCATATAACGTACTGTTTAATTTGCTGTCTGATTACATAAAATCAACAAAAAGCTTTTAAATTAGCAGAGTAAAAAAATGACCTTAATAATACTTTTATATGCACTTTTTGCAAGTTCATTCTCAATGGGCAAAGTGCTTTTAAGATATACTACCCCAATATTTTTGACCGGTATCAGAATGCTAATCGGTGGTCTTATACTGCTCGCATACCAATATTTATCACCAAGGCAAAACTTTTATTTCAAAAAAAAACATATATGGCTATTTCTACAGATTGTCTTGTTTGGGGTATATTTTAACTATATCTTGAGATTCTGGGCACTTCAAAGTTTACCTTCATCCAAAACCGCTTTTTTATATAACTTAGCCCCATTTATGTCAGCCATTTATTCCTACTACTTTTTTAAAGAAAGAATGACCAGAGGGAAAATAGCTGGCCTTGCAATCGGCTTTTTAGGCATGATTCCTATTTTGCTTACCTCATCCTCAACAGAAAAATCCATTGGCGAAATGTTCTTCATATCACTGCCTGAGCTTGCTGTAATAGCTTCTGTTGCACTACATGCTTACAGCTGGGTTGTCATGAGAAAACTTGTAAGAGACAAAAATTATTCACCAACATTGGTCAATGGAATAACAATGGCAGCCGGCGGGTTTATGGCATTGCTCACCTCTTTTGCCTATGGCAATATATTCCCGGTAACAAAAATACTCCCATTTTCTGGCTGGCTCGCTGCAGTAATAATCATAAGCAATATTATTTGCTTCAACCTTTACGGAAGCTTATTAAAAAAATATTCTGCAACGTTCTTGTCTTTTGCAGGATTTTTAGCGCCACTATTTGCAGCACTTTATGGCTGGGGATTTCTTGGTGAAACGATAACGTGGCAATTTTATGCCTCATCTGTCTTAGTTTTTGTTGGACTTTATATTTTCTATCGCGAAGAAACAAAAGATATAGAAAATGCCCTCGAAGAATAAGATATCTTGAAAATTTTTTAATTTTTCTTAGATTAAGCCCGAATTACAAGATAACCAATAACATTAAAAAATAATATCAAAAATCAGTCATTTTTTTTCCGGACAAAAAGTGGCAATGCATATGAAAGACAGACTGTCCCGCCTGCCTACCATTATTCATTATTAATCTAAACGACCCATCTCCTGATAGTTTCTTAGATAAATCTCTGGCCATAAGTAGCATTTGTGCAACATAATTTCTGTCACTATCTTGCAACTCTTTTACGTTTACAATATGCTTTTTGGGCAGTATAAGATAATGCACCGGAGCCTTTGGATGAAGATCCTCTATCACCAACACATGTTCATTTTCATCAATTATTTTCGCTGGAATTTCTTTAGAAATTATTTTGCAAAAAATACAATCTTTATTGCTCTGATTACTCATCTTGTCTCTTTTTATAATTTTTGACCAAAATGCTAACGTGTTATTGCCAACTGGTCCCCCTTCGCTATTTCATAGCTTCGGAGGACAACCTACGCTTTTTTTTGCAATATTTATCTTTTTCATCTTGAAATCATATTTTGGCGAAAGATGGCGAAGCCAACCGTAGCTTTAGCGTAGGTTGGTACCGGGAGTCCCTTCGTCACGCGCCAAAGGCGCGGCTCAGGATAAACTCCTCCTCCCTCGTAGCTTAAAACTTTAGCGTAGACTGGTACCGGGAGTCGGACTTGAACCGACATGATGTTTCCATCGCGGGATTTTGAGTCCCGTGCGTCTACCAATTCCGCCATCCCGGCGCATTTCAAAAACTGCCATCTCTCTATTATTATGCTAACCCAAAAGACAAAATTCGTCAATTTATAAGCAAAATTAACAAAACTCCCAACACTATATCTCTTGGGCGCAAAGCCAATCTATAAATCTTGCACGCCTATGAGCATCGTCAAACCACCATATTGCAGGGCCCGGTTCAACTCTAAACGTTCTTTTAAAAACACCAGATTTAGTCTCAATATAACCCATCTGATAGTTTCCAAATACGCCATTGGTGCCTTGGTCCAGCTCTATCGGTTTTCTCAAGTGGGTTGCTAGCATAAGCATACAATTTGGATTGTGAGCAGCAACTTCTTTTCCAAACTTATACACACGGCAAGCAGACTCTACTTCCACAGTCCCTTTATACGGCTCATCAAGAAGCACCAGAATATTGCCATCACATGAGTTTATAGATTTTTTGACCTGATCCACACGCTTGTGCTCCGCCATAAACGCAGAAAGTCCTGACTTTATATCCTGTTGTGGACGAAGCGACGTTCTTATCTTCGCAAAATCACTTATGCACGCTTTTTCTGCAGCTGCTATGCCAAGTTTTGACAACAAAACATTAAACGCAACAGTTATCATAAACGTAGACTTTCCACCACCATTGGGCCCAGTAACTACAGCACTCAACGGTCCACCTTGACACCCAAGTGCAACATTATTAGTCACAACTTTATCTTCACTTATTAATGGCACCCATGCACACGTCATATTTACACTGGGCCCATTGCTAAAGCGACACTTTGCGTCGTCACTCGAGACAGACCCAAAATTACCCACTCCCTCTACAAAACAAAAACGTAATCTCGAATTTTTATGCGCTCTGACCATCTGAGCAATAGCTCTGTAGCCACCCAACAGCGCAATGTTTTGCAATAACGGTACAAGTTCATTTTTTATTTTAGCAAACAGGCGATGAGTTTTTAGTAAACACCCTCTTGAGTACCAAAACGATGATTCGCTAGTAAAAGTAGAAGAGTGTAGCAATGAAAATAACCGTTCTAAATTCTCAGAAACCCCCCGCCTATCAACATATCTTTGTATATTTTTTATTGCTATAGTATTATCAACACTATCACACAAGTCTGTATTTTCTAAGCTACCTAATGCCCGCAACACATGTGCAATTTTTACTAAATTATTTTGCAACTTCCCAGACGTCTTGTGTAAAAATATAATTTCACTTACCTCGCCTTTAAGACCCTTATAGGTTTTATAATCACCCCATGCTCGCATCCCTCCTACAAACGCAACTGATAATGCACCTGCGACAATAGATTTCGCTTTTTCACTATTCGACACATTACTCAATAATCTTTTTATAAAATTTTTAGAGATAAGATAATCGTCCCCAAGCGTTATATTCCCCATTTCATATAATCTAAAGTAATCATACCCATTTTTATAGACCATAGGTCTCGGGTCATGGTCTCTCAAAGGCCGCGTCAACCCTCTCATAAAACTTTTTTTCCAACTAAACGGAAAACCAAAAATTTTAGAGGAAAGAAATCCACTTACCACACCAACCACTCCAAGCGAAGCCAAAAGTCCTATTGCAGGATTTGCGATACCAAGAGCCTGTGAGGCCTCAAGCGCAACTGCACTATCATTTAAAAAGTTATTCGCTTTGGGAGCAATTCGTTCAAACAACGAATAATAGAGCCCTTCGGCATCATAATGCAATATATTATGCTCATCCCAGTAGTCCATAATCGCATCTTGCGCATTTTTTACTATATCAATTATTTTATCCAGCTCTTTAAATGCACTACCGGACTCTACTAGTGTGTGAATTATCTCTTTCGACCCTTTTGGAGCATGCCTGAGCAGTTTTTTGATCCCCCACATATCAAACTTAGTTTTTGCATATTTCTGCCAATTTTCTAAAATAGTATCTATCTCAAGCTCTTCCCACTCATTATCCTCTATAATTGCGTCTGACTCTTTCAAACACTGCAATGAATTCACTGAATCCAAAACCTGCTCAACACGCAAGATATCAAGTTTTTTTTGCAACTCTTTATTAATTTCACTGTTCGCATTTTCCCTTGGGCCCCCTTCTGACGGGCCTAATGGATATAAAGAAAAAGTCAAACTAGACAACACCAAAAAAGAAATCGCCCTAATAGAAATTCCCTTTTTTGAAAAAAACAGATTCATAAATCCCCCCGAAACCCCTTATTTTAAGCATTTATTAAACATATACTGTAACAGAGTACTGTTTTATTTTAATAAATCAAGGGGGTAGGGGGAACAAAATTACACCAAGGAGGCTAGGCCAAAAATTGGGACATAAATTGCAAAAATAAGCAATGTTATAAGCAGTCCCAACATGATCATCAGAAGTGGCTGAAAAATTGTCGTAAAAAATAAAATTGAACGACTAATTTTTTGCCAATACATATCAGCCGCTTTATCGAGCATGACATGAAGTTGGCCCGTCTCTTCTCCGACTTTAACAACTGATACTAAATCTTGTGGAAATAATATGTCGCCGTAATCGACCATCGATTGACTTAGTGAACTACCAGCGTAAACATCTTGCTCAAGCTTGCATACCTGAGACTTAATAACACTATTTTTTATAGAGCTTTTTGCAATGTATATCGCAGGCACAAGCCTCACACCACTTTTTAATAACATAGATATTGATCTTAAAAAATGGACCAAAAAACTATTTCTATAAATTTCACCCAAAAATGGCAAGTTAATACACGCTTTATCTATAGCCCGTTTTATTTTTGTGCATTTAAAATAAACCAAATATTTTTTTGTTAGCACAAGCAAGCTACCTGTAAACACAAGAGCAAAAAGAAATAGGTTACTGCGTAAAAACTCACTTACGCGTAAAATCGTTTTTGTCAGTGGCGGCAAGTCTTTTCCGATAGAAGCAAACACATCCGCAAACTTCGGCACTACAAATGCAAAAATAGCAAACGTCACCATGAAAAAAAAAGCCAACGTAATTAGAGGAAGTATCGCTGCTGATTTTATTTTTTTATAAAACGCACGCCTCTCTTGAAGATAATCACTCAATTGATGCAAGCATGCTCCCAAATTACCTGACTCTTGCCCAACCTGTACAATTTGTATAATCATAGCATCAAAAAGCTGCGCCTGCTTTGACAAAGCTTTACTCAAAGAAAAGCCCTCAAGTACATCAAGCTCTAGCAGAAAAATAACCTGTTTCAATCTCATGTTTCTAGCCTGATTACACAATATCATTAATGCATCGGGCAATCTTACCCCAGCATCAAGCAAAATAGCCAACTGCCTAAAAAAATGTATAATATTGTCTTGTGATATTTTATTAAAAAATCTACGAATTTTTGAGTTTTTACATGAGATTATGGCAATATTGCGAGAAAAAAGCGTTTTATCCAAATCATTCACAGATCTGGCAAAAGCTTTGCCCTTCTTCATATCACCAAATATATTGACTCCACGCCAATAATAATATGGCATTACTCTCTCCTTTTTTAATTAAGAAAGTGATATTAAAAAAAATTATAATTATGGTTAGCTATAGCAAAGACCGTTGATCTTGGCTATCCAACTTCTGCAACCCTAAAGCATCTAAAATCTCCTCAAATACAAGATCTGAAAGTACTTTTAGCCTTTTGTTTCTGCTTGTAGCCCCTGATATAATTTGCACGTCAGCTATTGTTATCTTAAGGGCTTTGGTAAGTAGTTTAATTAATTCTTTATTTGCAAGCCCCTTCTCAGGCGGGCTTTTTAGGTAACACTTGAGCCTACCAGATTTGTCTAAAACCCACTTATTTCGCCCTGAGCTGGGCACAACCTTCACATCTATAATTATCGCCACATGACCCTTCATGATTCTTTATACCCCATTAAAAGAGGCTATTGCAGTGCACATAACATAACAATACACACAATCATATACCCCCACTATATAAAAATATACAAAATATCAAAAATAATATAAAATAATAGTGTAAGAACTAAATTTACTTGCATGACTTGCATAAAATGCAAAATAATTTATTCTTTTGAAAGATACTTGAATAAAATCACGGAGAGATGGCTGAGTGGTCTATAGCGCTTGCCTGCTAAGCAAGAGTCTGGGAAACCGGGCACGAGGGTTCGAATCCCTCTCTCTCCGCCAGTCTTCGCCCGCTCATCCTGAGCTTGACGAAGGACGGATGGCAAGCCATCTTTTTACCTGACAAATTTGATATAAGCGCCCTTTAGTCCTCCAAAGTTCCGAAGGAACGACGGGGGATGTAGCTTCCGTCTTCGCCAAAGCGCAGTTTACCCTGCCGTGTGCGCCATAGCCCCGAAGGGGCGACGGCGTAAGTTTATGGAAAGAGCGGACAAACAATTGGAAAAAAGTATTTTTGATATATGCGCCTGTAGCTCAATTGGATAGAGCGTCAGACTACGGATCTGAAGGTTAGGGGTTCGACTCCTCTCAGGCGCGCCAGTCTTCGCCAAAGCTTCGACTGGCACGGCCAGTAAAAAAAAGAAATAATATTTTTAATCTTTTTAAAACCCAAAGGGGGAAACATGAAAAAACAACTAATTTCTCTTGCTATTTGCGCATCTATAGTCACAGGTTATTCATTTGCGTGCGATAAATGTGGCTGTTCTAAACCTAAAGAAGAAAAGAAAACTGAAAACGTAGAAAATGACGTACAAACCAAAGCACCAGAAAAGACAGAAAAAAAGTAATAAGCAAAAATTAGCTTCTTGATGCAAAATTTGAAAAAAACAGGGATAGAGCAAAACTTGCTTTATCCCTGTTTTTTATGTACAATTATAATAGTGAAATACTCGAATATTGCTTTTGGAGAGGTGGCAGAGTGGTCGAATGCGACGGTCTTGAAAACCGTTAATCCGGAAACGGATTCAGGGGTTCGAATCCCCTCCTCTCCTCCAGTCTTCCTTCGACAAGCTCAGGATGAGCGGGGGAAGAAGGCTGGCAAGCCAGTTTTCGCCTCAGTCACAAATTCAAAAATATTTTTTTAAAAGGCCTCCCGTGAAAAAAACAGAAAAAACAACAAAAGAACGTTTTAAAGCATGTGTATCATCGTATCTCATTTTAGAAAAAGATAATAAAGTTTTACTACACCTAAGACAAAATACTGGATATGCAGACGGCTGCTACTCTCTTGTTGCGGGACATATAGACGGTAACGAACCGGCAAGTTTGGCTATGGCAAGAGAAGCAAAAGAAGAAGCGGGAATAATAATCAACCCGCAAGATTTGCAAGTGATGCATATAATGCACAGAATATCTGACCGTGAAAACATAGACATTTTCTTTCACTGTAAAAAGTGGGAAGGTGAAATTAAAAACATGGAGCCCCATAAATGCGGCGAGTTACTATTCGCTGACAAAGATAATTTACCCAAAAACACCCTAGAGTACGTAAAAAAAGCTATCTCTAACACCAATTCAAAAATATTCTATAGCGAGCTTGGTTGGTAATAAAAACAGTTTGCACAAAAAAGCCCCGATTTGCTAAAATACAAATCGAGGCTTTTTATTAGTTTTTAAAAACTATTTCGCAAGCGAACTTATTTTGCAAAGAAGCTGGAGCCAACAGCGTAAGATTTACCTTCTTTATCTACTCGAGTAATATAAGCTGTTTTGAGCCTCTTTCTTTCCTTGTAAACAACGGTCCCGGCCCCTTGTTTAGCAGTATTGATAAAGAGTTTTACAAATGGGCGACCATCGTCATCTTTCGCATTCAACATTTGTTTCCATATCATGCCATGATCAGAACCATACGCGTAACAAAGCCCTGAAAAATCAAATGTAAATATTTCTATGTCACCTTTTACAAACTTACCTTCACGTTTTACAAACGCTTCAAAAGCCTTTTCTCTATCCACATCTCTTAAATATCCCGCAGCACCTTTAACCATAAGTTGCATAGACTCAGGCTTTGATATAGGAAATAAGCCACAACCAATTACATATTTCACAGCGCCAACATCTACCTCTTCAACATAGACAAATCTATAACTGTTCCTGACTTTATAATCAACCCAACCGCCTCCACCTTTTGCGGTCTTTATAAACTCACGCACAAAAAATCTTCCCTCTTGATCTTTTGCATCGTATCTATTAGAACCTATATAGTCACGATTTGCACCATGAGCCACACATGTTCCTTTGTAATCAAAGACAAAAAGCCATAGATCACCAAACCTAAAGCCTTTTTTCCCTCTTTCTGAGAATGCTCGTGAAGCAGCCTTTATGCCATTCTTCTCCATATATGTGTAGCCTCTTTTTACAAGATCTACAGCTTTTTTACGATTTGTTTCAGGATAATAACCGCAAGCTATAAAGTATTTATTCCCCTGTTTATCGGTAACCTGCTCTGCATATGTTTCCTTCGGGGCACCTTTAGAAATATATTCAACCCAAACTCCATTTCCTTTAATCTTAAGTTTCTCGATAATTTCTCTATTTATAAATGTTCCCTTTTCGTCTTTATAATTAAGTGCATTAGTGCCGATAAGACCTGGCCTATCACCTTGCGCAACCATCTTGCCATCAAAATTCATCGCAAAAATATATAGGTCACCGATTACAAATCTCCCCAATGGGTAACTAAACTCACTAAAAGCAGACCTAGGTGTCTCGCCAGCTTTTAACTCAGTATTAAAATTATCAACAGCTCCTTTTACTAAAGACACAACCGCATCGCGCTTTGATATAGGATAAAATCCGGCTCCTATCAAAAATTTTTCATCTCCTTTTTGAACAGGCTTGATATATGCAACTTTGGTTGCATTTCTTCGTTGATAGCCTATCCAACCGCCACCTCTTTTGGCCTTTTCTATCATTGTCTTGATAACAAGTGTGCCAAAAGAATCTTTGTATCCCATCATATTTTTCCAAATATAATGAGCATCTTCCCCATGCGCTAAACAAGTACCATCATACCCATATGCAAATAAATAAATCTCACCGTCAATAAAATCTTTACTGTGAGAAAAAGCGTGCATAGACTGACCAAAATCATTTTTTGCTAAATACTTGACCGCCTTTTCAACAAGCCTCCTTGACAAAACCTTACGACCCTCATTAAAAGCTCTTTCATTAAATTCTACCTTTGATACATCATGCATTCCAGATACTCTCTTTTGCTCTTTTCTTGCATAATGCAAACTCGAACAAAAGATACTGAAAATAAAACATAATACAAAAAAACTCTTTACATATCTGCTCATAAACAATCCTTTTTACAAAAATAACTTTGCAAATAAAAAACTAATTTTCTTTTTTACCCATAAATCTTAACAAAAATAAGAACAGGTTAATAAAATCAAGGTACAGCGTTAAGGCACCCATAATAGCAATTTTATTTCTCATCTGGGCAGATCCCATTAACCTTCTGGCCATCTGTTTTATTTTCTGAGAATCGTACGCTGTTAACAATGTAAACACAATTACACCTACAGCAGAATATATATAATCAAGCATAGCGCTTTGCAAGAACATGTTGACAAGTCCCGTTAAAATAAGCCCTATTAGAGCCATAAAGGCAAAACTACCCATTGCTGTCAAATCGGCTTTTGTAAAATACCCATAAAGACAGGTAATAGCAAACATGCCAGAGGTTACGAAAAACGTTGCATAAATAGACGAAATGATATAAACCTGAAAAATAAATGAGAATGTTACGCCAACAGTAAACGCATAAAATAGAAATAATAAAAATGCCACCGGAAAAGACAATTTTAAAATAAACGCAGAAAGTACAATAACAAGTACCAGCTGCAAGATTATTAAAACAATTAAAAGCCAAGGGTTTTTTTCTATTGGTGCATACAAAGACGGATTTTTAAAAATATAAAAAGCCACACCAGCCGTTACAGCAAGACCCAATGACATCCAGCCATATACTTTATACATAAAATTCGCAGCTGAATACTCCTCTCTTGGATACGGATATTCTGGAAACTCCATCACAAATCTCCCTCAAAAAATAAAATTAACAAAACAACTACTCTTTTAACAAATCTATAATTATAGCTTGAATATATCAATATTTTAAAAAATTAAACCAATTTATTGCATATCAAGAATAATTTATAGTAATAATAAAATAGTTAGTAAACTATTAAAAAAAAGGAGTTATATGAAAAAAATAACACTTTCTTTATTATTCATCTCTGCACTCTTATTGTTGTCAAACTGGGCAAAAGAAACAAGTGAAACCGCAGGGGACAAAAAACAAAGAATAAATTTTTATGGAACAATTATAACAGTTGGCAACCAGGACAAAGCCGAAAAGATAAATAATATATCTGCAGCAAATATTTATAAGCAGATCCCAGTATACGTCGCACCAACAACATTTACCAAAGACATAAATCCAAAAACACACACTATCAGCGCAAACCCAAAAGATATTTTACAGCAAGTAAGAATAGACCTAGCAGAAATAAAAGAAATAAAAACAAAACGCATCGAAGGAGAACCGGTTATTTGGGAATACAAAGAAAAAAATGGTAAACAAAAAGGAAAAATAAGAAGAGAATTTATAGAGCTCATTGTCACCTCAAATGACGATACTAAAAACAACTACCTAATAGAATTGAGAAAAAACCTGCGTTTTGACATAAAAAATGCTGCAGGCCCAATGGAATCAAAATTAAACTTTAAAGGCTTGATAAAATTAACAATAGAAGGCTACACCGACAGGGACCTTGAGAAAAAAGAAAAACTAGAAAAAAGAAAGAGAAAAGGCAAAAAAGGCTTAAACCATAAATATAAAAAAGGCCTCCCAACAAAATAGAACGTATTAAGATTTTGATATAAAAGATTTCAATAAAGGCTCGTATAACAAAATAGTGCGGGCTTTTATTTTTATCCATATTTTTGATATTATAAAAAAGCTTATAAACAAAACGAATAAGGCCTATAACTTTTTAGGAGAACAGATGGCAATTATATCGATTAAAGAAGATAATCATAAAAAAGAGATTGAAGAATCAAAAAAACCTGTTGTACTTGACGTATATGCCCCATGGTGCGGCCCTTGCCAACACATGATGCCAATTATTGAAGAACTTGAAAAAGAAATTGGCGACAAGTATACATTTGCGAAAATCAACGTCGACGAAGCACGAGAGCTTTCAATCAAATATGGCGTCTCATCAGTACCTACCTTCGTCTTTATCAAAGACAATGAAGTAAAAGGCAAAGAAACTGGATACATGAGCAAAGACGATCTTAAGGCAAAAATAGAAAGCTACTTAGGCTAATTTAGGAAATCTGAAAAACCCCGCTGTCTTTGGTAACAGCGGGGCCCTTGTAAATAAACTATTTTTCAAGTTTTATAATTACATCTACGTATGGCTTTTTGCCTTTTATCTTCTTCAATAACTTCTTCTTAAATTCTTTTTCTTCTTCTGATCCTTTTGGCTGAATAGCCATTTCGAAATATGGTATTTCATCATCACTTGTTTTTTTTACCACTTTTATCTCTTTAATCAGCCTTTTACCTTTTTCCTTTGATATATCCCATATTCTTACTAACCCGCCTCCGTAAGAAAAGAGATGTGTCCCCTCAGGGTTGAATAAAAGCTTGGCACTAGATGGGTGTTTTAGTGTCATAATAGGATTAAGTTTTTTCCAGTCCTTTGAAGAAAAAACCTGTATATCTCCAACAAGCTGCTTGGAAACTATAAAAATATTCTCTTTTTTAGGGTGAAATAAAAATGATTTCCACTCTATTTCATTTTTACTTAATACTTTTTTTGTTTGTTGCAGATCCCAAAAATCAATCCGGTTAGAGTCATATGATGCATATCCTATAGCAACAATACCTAACTTTATAGGATTTAACTTAAAAGCATGTAGGGAATATGTTGTACCTTCAAACATTCCTTGTACGAATATATTTTCATCTTCATCTCCCGTCAAAGGAGTTTTCCAAGACAGGAGTTTCAATTTTTTCCAATTAAGAACACCCAAGCCTTTGGCCAAAGATTCTGCAGATACCACAACCAAGAATTCTGGTATCTTTGGGAAAAAGTCAAACTTGCTGAATCTATAATCCTCCCCTTTAAACTTAAAGCGTGTATTTATTTTTTGGACAACCTTCCCTTCTACCCAATTTAACGCATACAAAGTCTCTTCACTTATAATAAAAACCTCTTTCTCTTTCCTGTAAGCAGGGTTAAATTTGAAGCTATCTATAAATTCATTCTTTATTGTTATGTTTTTAATTACCTCACCCTTTTCTATATCAAAAACATATAGTATTCCCCTATCCAGGTAAAAAAGAAGATTTGTTTTAGTAGGATGAAATTTCATCACAGGCAGCCGATTATCATCAAGTGAAAACTCTGTTTTTATCTCTTTAACCAGCTTTTTACCCTTTGGCTTGTCTGTATCCCATATCTTTATAGATTTACCGCTACACGTAGCAATGATTGCCGTATTAATTTTTTGCGCAAAAACAAGTAAAAACAAAGTTACTAGGCATATTTTAGGGTTAATTTTTAACATATTCTCTCCTTACCTTTTTTGGGTTAATAATCACTCTTAATTTCAGGATACCCGATTTAACCATCAAAAATCAACAGTTTGTAAATATTTTTTAAGGCAATTGTACGCAAAACCCTTACAGCAGGGGCTTTTCAACCCTAATCAGCTCCCCAAACAACCAATATTGCGTTTCACCCCTAACAAAGGTGTTTTCACTCGAAATCACCCCTCAGGCCCCCTTCAACCGCGTATTTACCCCGAAAGCCCTTTGCTTTTCAGCATACCTTGACAAAAATTACAAATATGCTACAATTTTCATATGGGACTTAAAGGCCCGTGTTTATATTTTTTACAAATCTATAGCGCGAAAAGTGTCGAATTAACCGGCTAGATCCTCCTTCGCCAAGGCTTCGGAGGACGCCATGCCTGCCATCCCCGCATCAAAGATGCTGGGCATTCAGTCGAAGCGAATGGAGTAAAACCATGGAAAAAACAAATGTATACTTACTTTTAGCTACAAGTTTACTTGTTTATCCATACACAAACTTCTGTATGAAAAAGCCCCAAAAGACAATTAAGCAAAACATGTTACATATAAGTAAAATCGCAAAAGAGATACCCGTAAACAAAAAATTTGATAAAAAAATCAATTCCGTTGAAAGATCAAAAAACCTTTTATTTGTTCGCTTCGATGATAACTCTGCCACGTTAATAAATCTAAATAAATCTAAAACCATTGAAAATTTCAACAACCTTTGCAATTTCGAATTTATTATGGGGGGCAAATTTTTATTCATTCAACTCAGAGATAGATCTGCCAAATTAATAAACCTCACAGGCAATAAATTTAAAACTATTAAAACACTTAAAGAAGTTAATAGTTTTGAATACAGAAAAAACAAAAACCTTTTACTTATAAAATCATCAAACTATCCTTATCAGCCGTGCGACCTAAAAATCACAGCCAAATTGTTCTCCTTGCAAACCAATAAGCCTAAACATATTAAAACATTTGAAAATGGCAGAAACTACCAATTCAGTAAAAAAGATAATTTCTTATCTATTAAGCTATGTAATAAATCCGCTAAACTAATACGTCTCATAGGTAACAAACCTAAAATTATTAAAACATTTGAAAATGTCCAAAATATCGAATTCTGCAATGAAAAATTTTTGCTCGTTGAATTCAAGGGCGATTCTGCTCAATTGATAAATCTAAAAAATAATGTCGTTACAAAAACATTCAAAAATATCTGGTGCTCTGAACTAAACCAAACAGGAAATCTTTTGTGTATTAAGTTCAATGACAAATCTGCGAAACTAATAAATTTAAATAATCTTAAAACTATTAAAACTTTCAAAAACATTGATGACCTTACATATAACAAATATGACAACTTTATCGCAGTAACAAACATTGCTCAATTCAACAACAATACTATTACATTGATGCATTTAAAAGATCATAAGCTTATAGCGATTAAAAAATTTAACCACGTTCACTCCTTCGAATTTAGCCCAGAGGGGAACTTTTTATACATTAGCTTCAATAACAACTCCATTGAATTAATAAGCCTAAAACATAACCAACCCAAAACGGTAAAAAAATTCGAAAATACCTATTATTGCCGTTTTGATCAAAGAGGAAACTTTTTATCTGTTTTATTCGCCAACAATCCCCCAAAATTGATACACCTAAAACACAATAAAACCATAGTCAGATATAGTAAAAACAATTCTTATTTACCAAATAACAATATCTTATGGCTTCGGCAAGAAGATGGGCTTCTTAGAATTTTTCAACTGTTTAAACAAGGCAAAAACGAAAAACTGTTCAAACAAAAACTAAAAATAGCCTTAAAAAAGAAAAAGCTTTATGATTTGATTATCAAAACAAAAATTTATAAAAAAGAGAACACTATTAACAACCAATCGAAATAAACAATTTAAAGGGGCTGTTGCAAAGACTACCTAATAAATTAAGCTAAGAATAGCGTTTAAGAATGGTATAATATTAAATAATAACTTAATTGTTACAGGAGTTTTTATGAAAAATACAAAGTTACTTAATTCGATCTTATTTTCTTTACTTTTTTTAAGCTCACCTACATTGCTAAACGGAGTATTGTTTTTTGGGCAATCAATCAAATACCCCTCCAAGGCTAAGCCCGTAAAGATACAAAAGGTGAAAAAAGTTGTTAAGTTTAAGTTTAACTCTTCGCCATTAATATTCAAAAAGCCTGGTAATGACACCAAAGATCATATCAGAAACTTATACCTACACTTCGCTCCACTTTTAACTTCTTTCTATCCGCAAGCTTAAAAAAATAAATAATTAGTAGCAACCTAATGCATAAATTAAGCTGAGATTGGCGTTTAAAAATGTTATCATCTTACAAAATTACTTAATTATTACAGGAGTTTCTTATGAAAAAAACAAAGTTTCTTAATTCAATCTTGTTTTCTTTATTGTTTTTGGGCTCTTCTACATTGCTAAACGGAATGCTACCTAAGCATGAACTTAAGAAACTCGATGAGCTATATAAAAAATACTTGCAAGACGAAAAAAAAGAGCTTAAAAGATTAGATGAGATAGTATGCACACAACTAAGCCCCCTACAAAAGGTTGGTATGGGTCTTGGGTCTATATTACTTGCTTTTTCAGGAGGCCTAAGTTTCTCTGGCCTTATTGATAGTTACGCACCAGACATCCCAGTCAATTGGAAATTTGAAAAAATTAGGATATCTACAATGTTTACTTCAGGTCTTTTAGGCTTAGGTTTTATATGGCTTTCTGACCCCGGTAAAAAAGTAACAAAAAAAGATCGTAAGCTTTGTTTTCAAAAAAAACTTTCAAAAAAAGAAACTTGTGAAATATAATTTTTTCTTGTATTTTTTAGGGCGAAGCTTAATAAAAATAACATAATTTTTTTGATCATAGGGCTTGTTTGTGTTCACATTTAAAAAATTACGTAAAATCCTGGTAAAATCTTTGGTAACTATTTTGCTTATGTCCAGTGCACTTTTTTCGTATGATGTTTGGACTATGAATAATAAAACAAAAAAATGCCACAAAAATAAGACTTTGAACCGTCTCGTGAAGAAAACTAATAAAGCACTTTATAAATACCATAGACGCTATAAGAAACTTCAGATCTTCAATTATAGAAATCACAAACCGTCATACCTCTCAAATTTTTTTGTAAATAAACTCTACCGTTTGCGTCTGCTCTGGCATAAACAAAGAACAGAAAAAACCCGAAAAACAAGTAAAAATTCTACAAATCAATTTATTGATTTTGCCCTAAAAAATCCTGGCTTAATCATAAAAAAAAGACCAACAATCTGCTTTGAGTATTCTGGAGGTAACGTAAATGGACAAGATAGCCAAGAGATCTTTTTATCCGGCGCAGATTACAATTTGTTAAAAGAATCAACCCAAAATTTTTTAAAAATTTGTCGGGACCAACACAATAAGAAGACTTGTGTTAAACTATTAAAAACCATTTATCCATCTTATTGCCATTGGAAAATACCAAAACTACTCAAAAAAGAACTTGTAAAAGAAAAAAATCATGGTAACGAAATCTAATGAAACAAACGACAACGGTACTTATTAGCAAAACAATATTTTTATTAATCTTTTCACTTGCAATCTGCTTATCAAGCACAAAATCTTTCTCTATGCTTCATGGCGCTTTTTTCTTGGGAAAATATATGCTAAACAAGTACAAATCTTATCAAATTAACAAGTTTGATGAAATGGGTACCACCCAACTTTATAAAGCCTGTGAAAAAAAAGATCTAAAAACGATAAAAGAGTTATTTAAAAACCCCTTTTTAGATGTAAATAAGAACTCCAAGTTTGGCGATAACCCACTTTGCACAGCTTGCTCCGCGATGGGAAATTTAGATATAGCAAAAGAAATGTTAAAACACCCTCGAATAGATGTTAACAAAACCAGCGGCTTGGTTGGGTACTACACTCCACTTGGCCTTGCGTGTATTGTTGGGAAATTGCATACCGTAAAAGAACTTTTGAAACACCCCAAGATTAATATTAATAAGACCAACAAATATGGCAACAAAACTCCACTTTACTTTGCCTGCTTTTACAACAATTTGAACACAGTAAAAGAGCTTTTAAAACATCCCGAAATACTTATTAATAAAGGTAATAAGTTTGGCAAATCTCCACTTTACTGTGCTTGGTTTAAAAGCCACCTCAACATTGTAAAATTACTTTTGCAAAATAGTACAAAAATAGATAACCAAATTAAAAAGTACTATAATGATCCAGTATATACCCCCACATACAATGAGTTAACAATATACTATGAATTAAAAATAAAAAAATATATAAAACTAACTGAAACATACAACAAATCACCAAATAAGTTACATTTTATTTTCAGCAAAAAAGATTATAAAAATACGTTTGATTTTTTGGTTAAGCTGGCCTTTGGCAGAGCAATACAAGATGAAATTACGTATAAACACATAAGAGCATCAATTTTCTATAAAATTTATAAAAGCAAAAAGGTCGATCTCGAGAACAAATTCGGCACACCACGCAAAGAAAAAATATTTGATTTCATCCAAGAAGTTGTTAAAAACAGAAATAACTGCTTCAGATTTGATAAATCGCACCTTAAATCTATACGATTTTCTGAAAAACTAAACAATAAAAGAAAAAATAATAATTATACAGATGTGGCGATAAAAACGACGCAAGTCTAATTCAAATATTAAAATATACTGTATTTAAACGAAAGAATTGCTATTTTGAGCTATTTTTGGTATATTTATACACAAGAATAACAAGTATTTACCTATGATTCGTAAAGTTTTAAAAAAATAATTACTTATATTTAACTTTTAAGGAGTTTTCATGATAATTACGAGAAAAAATATATTTTTGATAGGAACAGTTCTTTTACCTCTTTTGGCTTCAAATAATCTAAAGCCAATGCAAAAAAAGGAAAAAACAAATTCAAAAAAATGGAGTTTTGTAACTGCGACATTTAACATGTGTTTTTCTAGATCATATCTGATTCATGATTTCAAAAAAAGATATAATCATGAAAAGAACTTTAAAAATAGAGTTGAAATACTAAAAAAATACATAAAAGATAATAATCCTGGGACAATATGCATACAAGAAGATAACAAAGAAAGCATAAAGACTATAAAAGAGGTTTTGGGAAAGGAATATCATATAAAAGTTTTTGAAGGCAAAGAAATTTTAGTTTCTTGCTATAAAAAAAAGTTTTTTGAAGTTATCAAAAGTGAGCATGTAAATTTCGCAAATTATATAAAGGATTTAGGCAAAACCACAGTTTTGTTTGATAGAATAAAACACAAAGGAAGCGGAAGAACCCTTTATTTTCTCAATAACCCACAGATTCTTTTAAATAAGAAAAATAAAACCTCCAAAGAAAAAATAATTTCTGCTTTAGAAAAAATAACTAAAGAAAAAAACATAAAACCAGCATTTTTCAATATTTTGTTTTCAAAGTTTTACGTAAAAGAAAATTATAAATATGATCATTGTCGCTTTGTAAAGAGATTGGGAGCTATGAAAAAGTATATCAATGAAAATAATCCCGATACCTTGTGCATTCAAGAAGTGCATGAAAGCTTTATACCTATTATTAAGAAACTTTTTGCAAAAAGATACAATATATCAATATCCGATATATTTGACATTAGAGGGGGGAAAATATTTCTCACATCTTTATACAAAAAAAAGATTTTTGATATTATCACAAGCAAATCTTTAGGAAGTAAAGATTTACCAAAAAATACCAAAATAAATACTGTTTTGTGCGATAAGTTAAAACACAAAGAAAGCAATGAGGACTTTTATTTCTTTAATACTCATTTCCCACTTTCATTTCATGGACGATGGACTTCTGCCAAAAGTATGAGAAAAATTTTGGAAAAATTTATTGAGAAGAAAAAATTTAAAACTTCAAAAAGATTTTTAATGGCTGATTTTAACGCATTCCCTGATAATGAAGGTGAAAAACAAATGCAACATATAGTAGACACATGCTCGATGAAAGACGTTACAAAGCCAAAAACCCTTTATTTTGATGGAAAAGAGGCAAGACATTCCTTTTTCCCTTATCCATACGACAGACTTCCCAAAAGTGCTTTTGATAAAAATGGAGTACGCAAAAAAGGCCTACTAGATAGAATCTTTACTGCTAATGTCAAATGCAAAAATACAGTTGTTGACGACAGAACAATAGGGAAAATTTTGTCTAAAAATAACGTTAAAAATAAGTTATACGGTATTCGACCTTCAGACCATTGCCTACTTAAAACTTTCGTCGAATTTAAAAACAATTAACTCTGAGGAGCTTTTATGAAAAAAAATTTTTTTTACATTTTGATCTTAACATTATTTTTTCAAAATAATTTTGCAATGAAAGGAAAAGTTTTTAAATATATCCATCATATAAAAAGATCTTTCCCAAAATATATAATCTCTAATAAATCTAGTAAACCTAGTAAATACGACTATCCAATACATGTAAAAATGTTGAAAGATGATGATTCCTACATAACTCCCAAAGAAATCTTTGTGCAAAGCAAGATTAAAAAAAATGAGGTTCACATAGGAACAATTATAAAACATATGGTTTGTGGACTTGATCAGAGTTTTCAAGAAACCAAATCTGGAAAAAATAATGACTTCATCCCTAAAGAGTTAAATTTACACATTACCAAAGGTCTTATGCCAGAACATTACGACTGCCTATTTGAACCACTAATGGGTCGTTATTTCTCTGAAAAGCTCCCGGGGCTAGACAAGTGCATAAAAAAGGGGATTAAGACCCTAGGAAAAGACTGTTGTTTTGAAAACTTGTTAGAATATGTTGGAAAAGAATATTTTAACATTTCAGACAATAAAGATTTCAACCATAACTCCTACTATGTTAATATTGGAAATCGAAAAAAATGCTTTTTAAAGCTTTCGGAAATACTCTATAAAGAAGAAAAAAATCATAATTTTCCAAAAAAAGAAAAAAGCTTTTCAAGCGTCAGCAACAACACAAAAAATAAAAAACCTAACAAAAAACCTCTTGACAAGATTAGTTATAAGATTGATATCGAAGACATCACCAAAGTCATTGCAAAATCTCTTCTTGTCAACTATCTTTTTGGCCCACTTGGAGTGTTGGTCTACCTTGGCGTGGTAACAACGTTTAGCAAGCTTAAAAGAGAAAGTGATTGGCAGCGTATAAAAGACGAATCTGAATTTGCTGCTCTTGTGATAACTCTTATACAGCTTCTTGTAGCAATGAGGATCTTAGAGAAACTACGTGAAAAATTCAAGGATGCGGAAAACAACGGCTACAAAAGTGCTGGATCAATAAAAGCATGGCAAGAGTTCTTCTGTTGTCCGTTAGATTAATCAATTGGGTTTGCAAACATCAGCACAAACCACCAAGACAAGCTTGAGAAACTATTTTGCGGTGATTAAGATAATAGATTAGAAAACGCGACCGAGAGGATTTAAGGCAAAAAGAAACAAGAAGAATGTATTCCAAAAAACTTGAAAGAAAACGAAGTTTACACATTTATCAAAACAGGACAACGCGCGTATTGGCTGGAGGGAGAGCAGCCCCTTTTGGAAAAACATGAGAACAAAACGGTGTCAAAACCTCTTGCAAGCGTGATCATTTTAGAAATTACACACTTTATGGAAAACGGAAAAATATTTAGCAAAGGCCGATACAAAGAGGTAAAGGTTTTAAAAGAAGGTGAAGTTTATTTTAATGGGTGTGAACCTCTCTAATTATAATTTAGCCGCAAAAAAAAGTGAATGCCATTTATGAATTGATAGGAAAACCACTATCAACCCTGTAAAAGCCATTAAAACTAAAAGTTTTTTCGTTATCCTCGTAGATTCATTTGGATTACTGTGACCTCTAGGAATTCCTCTTGCGAACGGAACTATTATTTTTTTATGCGTTCTGGCCTGCGATTGTCTTACTTTTGGCAGTTTAGTTTTAGGGTTATCAAGGATAACGTCTTTTGTTGTTGAAATCTTGGATTTTTGTTGCGTTGTTTTCAATAATTTTTTGGTTTTTTGAACTTTTTGCGCAAGATATTCAGTTTTTACTCTTTCCCTATCAATCCTCATAGACTTGCAAATTTCATCAAAATAATTGGCTCGTTCAAGATCAGTAGGGTGATGGGGACCGGAGTCAGAAAGATCAGAAAGCCTCTCTTTGCGCACCAAAAGAAAATAGGATCTATTTGATTCTGCCAAACTTAAGCTATCAAACACCCCAATAATATCTGCCTCAATCTCCTGAGCCTTCACCCATTGAATATATAAATTGTTTTTTTTAGACGATAAATTTCTTTGCGAAAATGCAATTCTAATACAAGTTGATTCAAAAACATGTTTCTGTAATAGATGCCCAAGTTCGTGCCCGATTGCCGCCTCAAGATCCGAATCTAAACGAATAAGATCTCTGCATAAGTGTTTCGGATTTATAAAAACGACATCTCCACTTTGACCAATGCTTGTTGAGCTAACAGGTACAGAATTCTTCAATTTAGCAAATTCTATTCTTTTTCCTTCTGATGTTACCGCCACTATCTTGTTGTGAACAACAACTTTCACTATGTTCAACTTTTTCTTTATGCATGGTCTCTCAAGCAATTGGCGTATACATCTTTGTACTCTTTTGGAAAATGGATCACTCTCAATTCTTTCGCTATTTACCCTCGAAAGAGCATGTTTGAACTCAGACTTCATACTATTTTTTATTCGAAACCATTCTTCCAACGTTTTTATGCCAAGAAATTTCAAAACTTGGCCTCTTTTTTCCATAACATTATCATGGGCTATTTTTGTGCACCAGTCGTAAGTGTTCTTATGCGAAGGCTTTTCTTGCAATCGCAAATCAATGCAATATAGAGAATTGTTTACCAAAAATACAAAAAACAATAAAGAAAAACATCTAAAAAACGAAAATAATAGTTTCATCTTAACTCCTGTTGCAATCTGTTTCAAAATAATCCGCCGCGACTTAAAAGCCACAGTATTAGGGTGATGAACTCGACCCCATTCGACTCAGCTCAGGACAGGCTTCAAAGGGCGGATCAATCAAAAAATGGCTAGACGGGCAAACACTCAAAATCTCCATCACTTATACTACTATTTTAACTAATGCTTTTTGAAACCGCAAAAGGTCCTTTTATGCCCTAAAATAGAGGGTGTTGCAACCATTCGCCTTATAGGAAAAGATATTCCTTTGATTAGCACAAAGATGAGCGTATGCAAGCCTAACCTCTACTGTAAAACGAAAATTTGAGAAATAAGAAAATCGAATACTGCGATTAGCAAGTTTTTTCTGTGGAAAATTCATTTTTTTTGCAAAAAGTCTAGATTTTGCTGGCCTAAATATGCTAATATAGGGTTATAACAAGTTATAATAGACCTAATAATAGTATTAGTTTAACCAAAATTAAGGAGAAAAATATGAAATATTTTTACAAAAAAATCGCTATGACCTTGTTTTTACTGGTCTCGATGGCCTTTTCTAATAAAATTGGGGCCATGAAAAAAGGTGAGTACATTCTTGCATGTAGGACGTCTAATAGGTATATTTTGATTCTTGATGTTGCAGAGAAAGGAGAAAAAGTATTGAAAAAAATAATACCTGCTTTTCCCGACACTCTTTATCCCTTTTCATCACAATTTAACAAAGACGGAAAATACCTTATAGGAGAAATGGAACTAGATCCAATACTGACAATTCCCACAGGATTTCCACAGCCTCGGTTTAAACCAGAAAGAATATTGAAAATTTGGGACACCAAAAACTGGAAACTAATTGGAACGGGTCCCAAATATGGAGGGAGTCAAAAATGGGAAAATACAAAGGAAATCGTAGGATTTCCATTACCGTATGGGGTATTAAATCTAGAAAAAGACCCCAAAAGTAGCACTTTAACCTTTGAGTTAAGCTATGGAGATCATTCTACGATAGAAAAAATAACAAAATCAAATCTCAACTTAGAATCTACCAAAATTTATGATGATAATTATACCCACAAAATAATTAGCCCAGATTTCAAATATATTGTTATATACCAAAAAAATGCAGTTCGTGTCTGTAATATAAAAACAGGAAAATGCTTAACAGAAAAATTGAAAGGGTTACTTCCTAATATTCTCAGTACCTGTTTTAGTTCTGATGGAAAATATCTTGCTGTAAATACAGG
>JBHPCA010000004.1:0-51550 GCA_042576225.1 Candidatus Babelota bacterium | reverse complement strand
GTATTGGTAAAGATACAACGTAAAAAAAGCACTTGAAAAAACAAACTATCTACAAACTAATTTTTTTAAAATAATTTTGCCAATCACTATACAACTTTTCCCCTATAAATCACCATCTCATAGTGCTTTTGCCTGTTTTTATCAAACTCTCTTATAACTTCAAATCCATACTTTTGATGAGCTTTTAAACTTCTGGCATTCTCAACTTTCACATGTGCATTAACAGATGCTTCATCTGTTGCTTCAAAGTAGCTTTTTAAGATTAAGCCCAGCGCTTCTTGGTAGCATCCCTGCCCCCAATAGTTTTCATTAATCCAAGCACCCAATTGGCCCTCATGATACCCAGGCTCTCTAATCTCTATTGCGCCAATTAATGTTTTGTCCGCATTATCAAAAATACAATAGAAAAACGTCTTGCCCCGTTTTATTTCTGTAACTTTTGCTTTAAGAAAGTTTTGCGTATCTTGCAACGTTGCCATTTCAGGCAAGCCAAGAATCTTTCTTACTGTTGGGGAGAACATATGGTGATAGTCTGCAAAATATTCTTTGCAAAGGGGTTTTAGTGTAACTTTTTGGCCAACGATTTCTTTAAGAGGCATTTATATTTCCTTATCTAAGTCAAATTTTTCTTTACTTTGCATTATCTACAACTTTTCTATGTAAACGGTTAATAAACAAAGCAATCAAGAAATGCTTCACCACCTCTTGATTGCCTTAACTTTAACCCCGGTTTACACAGTTTTATTTACAAATCCGATAATGATGCGGCTTTGCTTTTTTATCTCAGAAATCCTTTCATTTTTTCTTTTCTATGCTTACTAACTCTTTCTCGCTAAAAGTCCCTGGAATAACCTGATTTATTCTTCTCCTGATTTTATAGATGTTTTCAATACCCGCTGTTGCTTCATGGATTGCTTCTTTCGCTGGTGTGGTTTTCAATACCCATTGATGTATTATTTTCTTTGCTTCTTTCTCATACATTTTCAGCGACTTATATATAGTTTGCTCAGAAACACCAAAATATTTAGTTTTAACTTTTTCGTGAAATGCTTTGCGTAAATAATATTGCCCTTTAGATTTATAGATGTAATTTTTTACTCCCTTCCCTAAGATAAATACTACATTTTCTAAATCATATTTCTTTTTGGTTTGCTTATGAACAAAGCTAATTTTTCCTATAAAAAATAATTTTGGAATCAGAGCATAGCTACGGCTATAAAAATGCTTTTCATAAAATTTATCCAAAAGATCCGTTATAGATGTTTTCCCCTCATGTTCAATTTCAAAATCTAAATCGATACTTTTGATAAAATGTTGTGCTCTACCAGGAATCATTGATATGATTTTAGCTTTTGGATTAAGCATCTTTATTGAAAGGTTTATTATACTGGGGTAAAGAAGAATCAATTCTTTAGACATTGTTATAGTAATAGGTTCGTCTTTATGCTTAAGTTGATGATCTATAAGAAATGGGTAGCTAATAACTAATGTCCCAGCTTTTTTGCTTATTTTTTCTTTCGCTTCTCTTACTTTATAATTCAAAATACTATTAATGTTAGAAATTTGAGACATTGTTTTTTCTAGTTCTTCTTTTAAAGCTTTTTTATCTTCTTTTTTTTGTGTCTTTCGAATTTTTACTTCAAGCTCTTTTTCTTTTTTTACAAGTTTTTCTTTTTTTATAGATGATAATGAAAATAATTTTCCTAATTTTTCTATTTCCTCAGATACATATTTCTTTTTAAGTTCCTCAAAAGCATTTTCTACCCTAAAGAATGGTTTACCTGGAAATCGGATAGAGGATAGATTTTCTATGCGTTTTTCTTTCGTTAAGTTGATCAATATTGGATGTATTGCTTTGAGCAACCACGGTTTTTTATCAATAATAGTTAACGGTCTTCCATATATTGGTGTTAATAGTTTTCCTGTAAGAACATCGATCTCATTTATATCCTTTATTTTTTTATTACAAACTTCCAGAACCGCTTTGTGAAGCTCTTTCCATTCTTTTGGTGTAGATGCCTCTATTATTTTTATTTCATTATTTTCATACAAAGCTTTTATGCCTTTTTTAAAGCTTCCAACAATATCTTTAAAGCTTTTTTTGCGACATAATCTTTGTTTTTTAAGATTACCTTTTAATCCTGCAATCTCTTTTTTAAATGCTTTTACTTCTTTTTCAAAAAGCATATTAAGCTTCCGGAAAAAGTCACTTATTTTTATTTTGTGTTCAGTTACTGCACTAGCTCCTACTTCATCTGGCAAAGATGAGACTACAATTATAAACGGGATTGTCTTTGAGATATGCTCAAATTTTTTGAAAATGTTTTTTTGCTCATAAAAACCTGCAGTTTGTGAAGCAAGGGCATTCCAACCCCCGGAAAAACAACTATTAACAAACAAAAATGAGCATCCAATATTTTTTAATCGCTCTAAGAATTTAATATACTGGTGAGGGCTCATAGTCGCTATCGAAGCAAAGCTTTCCTCTTTTGGCTGTAACATTTTTATTTCGGGTAAAGTAGCTTGTATCTCTTTTGAAAAAAAACCATGGCCGGACAGATAAACCCGTTTTACTATTTTTGGATTGTTCGAAAAAATGTTGAGTAAACTCTCACTTCTCATTTTTTCTATATCTTTCTCAATAACGATGTTTTTAATTTGCTGCTTTTCTGTATCTTCATAAAACTCCTTATCAATCGCTTTTATTGAAGTTACTTTTGAATCATTTATCCCGATTTCCGCTAACCTTTTCACCTTTCCATATTTTTTTATAGGTATCAAAACAACATATTCACCATCTAATGTTTTATAGATAAGCCATTTATTTTTATTGTTTAGTTCAGATAGAACTTTCTCTACCTGAGTACCAAACAGCAACCATTTTTTCATAGCAAATTTTTCTTTTTCAAAAGATATCAAACACCGTACAAGATTTGAGCATGCAATGATCGCTTCTTCGTCTTCTATGGTTTCAATAAGCCCTTGAAATATAGGATCGGTTTCATTTTTTTTTGCTTGAGAGGTATACCCTTCGCCTTGAACAAAAATAAAATCATCTAGGAAAATGCCAACATCAAGAACATTCGCCTCGGCTACCTTTTTGCCATCTTTATAGTACACCTTTGGCGATATATTTAATGGCGACAAGATAAAACTGATCATTAAGATATACTTTAAAGCATTCATTTGTACTCCTTTTTCACATCCTGACAAAATCACTTTTTCAATTTTTTCACTATTATTTTATAATCCTTTTTTCTTTTTTTTCAATAATTTATGCGTTTTATACATTTAAAAGCCTTTAGGGGCAAATCTTCTGGATTTTAAAAAATATTATTTTTTATACTAAGTTGTAAACTCAAGACAAAATAACCCATTTTTTCAAAAAATTGCTTAAGTTGTAACCCTTGAAATTTTTGAGTGCAACTTTTTTGCCAATAATTTCTTTGAGCAGCATAAATTTCCTTTCGCAAATCATACAAACACATAAATGGCATGCACATATAACTTTTGACAAATTAACTTAGGCATCTATATTTATTCCCAGAATTAATTTTCACATTATACACATAAATAAACAAGAAGGGGAGCGATGAGCAATATTTTCAGGCAAATTTTACTACTTACAATACTATGCACAAGCAATTTTGCAATAACCCAAGAAGAGAACCTTGAAAAAGAAACTACACTCAATCTGCTAAAAACAGGGAGACGTAACTGCTTAGAACAAAAAAAAATTATAATTACCTGCGAAAAAGCACCAAATGAAGATGTGCCTTCTTTTGGCTTTGGCGACGCATTTATGTACTGTATTGTTTTATATGATTATCTAGAGCGATACGCTAGGGCAGAAGTTATGCTTTGCCCACCAAAACCACTCATTAAATTTTTTAAAACATGTTCAGATCTATCTGTTTTTGAAGAAAAAGATAAAAAACAAGATTTTATCAAAATAGAATGCAAAGATTTGTTAAAAGCTATACCAAATATCCATACGTTTGAGTGTAAAAGAAGATATCTGAGCAAAAATTGTGTCTGGGCAAACCAAGAGGCAAGAAAAGTTTTAGCCCACATTAAAAAAATGAATATTATTCCTATACTTTTCACTCGCCAATCAAGCAAGCTTCCCAAAGAACTCGAAAATAATCCAGCTTTCAATTATCTTGATAGAAGGTCTATAACAAGAGAAGAATTATCTAATTTCTTACAAACTCATAATCAAAATCTAGAAACCGTAAAAATATTCAATATTCAATTTGAAGACCAGAAAGAACCTGATATCTATGGTACAGAAAAACCCATTAAGCTATACCCAGGTTATTCAAAAAAGAATGGGGCGTTTATAAACGACGCCATTTTGATGAAGGCCGTTATTCAAGCAGGGGGGTATATAGTTTCAGTCGAGACTGCTGCTGGTCATGTTGGGATGTTTATTCCAGAAATAGATAACACAAGAAAAAATGTTATATTTCTTCTGGCAAAAAAACATAGCTGCCGATGGAAGCCACCGTTTTTAAAAAATAATAATACTATAACGTGGGCAAAAAATGTTACACTTTTGATCCAAGAAAATTACGGTGACTGGATGCCTGTGCTACAAAAGCTTGTAGCCCACTGGTATTCAATAGTTAAAAAAAATAAATAATGTACTGAACAAAAATATAATATTAGATTTTTCAAATAAATTTTAACCTGCGATTAAAGATAAGCTATAGGGGTCAATTTAAAAAACTAACTGTATATTTTGATAATTACAGTTTAAAAAAGATAAAAGATATCGCAATCATATTGACAAAAATAATAAACTCTTTTTAAAATACAAATATAAACCAACTACTGCATTATCAAAAAATTAGGAAGTATTTCACACTTTTTTTTGAAAATTAAATAAGGAGAAAAATAATGAAGCTTTCACGTATCTATTTAGCTACGTTTTTTTTAATTCTAACACTCTGTACAACGCAGCTACTGATGAGTGGTAGTTGTAAAAGATTTGATAAAAATGTGTCTGTTGAAAAGTTATTATGCGCATGCAAACTTCTAGTAAAAATGTGCGCAACAATAAACGGAAATTTGACAGTTAATGGCAATACAGTTTTTAACGGCAATACTAAGCTAAAAGGCAACTTGACACTGGATGGCAATTTGACTGTAAACGGCGATACATTTTTACATGAAGACTTAACTGTTGACGGTGATTCGACTTTTCATGGAAACGTAACAATTGATGGAAACATAACCGTTACAGGAAAAATATTAGGAAAATTATTTGGCAATGTAGTCCGTGTTGATAAAGTACTTGGAGATGATGCTACTGGAGAAAGAAACGGTCCTCCATTTTTAACAATTAATGCAGCCTTAGCCGTTGCACAAGCCGGTGATATGGTATGGATTTTCCCAGGAACATATAATGAAACTTTCACCATACCAGCTAATATCGCAGTTGTCGGAGTAGATAAAACAGTGGTTACCATACAACAAACAAATGTTACAGCTGATACAGACTTAGTAACTATTGGAGAAAATTCTAGCCTAGAATCGGTAAGCTTGAATTTAGACTCAGCTGAGCATCATCAATTACGAGGAATTGTTCTTCCTGGCACCACATCAAAAACTGCTCAAATAAGAAATGTATGTATCTTAGTTGACAATTCCAGCGCTTCACTTGCAGGGGGTTCTAATGTTTATGGAATAAATTCAATTGGCACCGGCATTCCTGATAATACACAGGTGTGTATCGCTAACACATCAATAGATGTCAGGTCTATAGGCACCGGTTTAGCAAGAGGTATTTTAGTAAACACCGCAAATAGTTTAATCGTCAGAGATACAGAAATTATTACTATCGGTATAGGTGGGGGCGGAAGCTTTATCGGCGCAGAAACCTCTGATGTAAATGCACTATTAGAGCTTAATTTTTGTACCTCTTCAGGATCAAGTGCCGATATATCACAAACATTGGGAATTCTGGCTATAGACAGCACAAAATTACTAAATTTTAATGCTAATGGATTTGGATTTACTGTTATCCCATATCCCTCCACTATGGCTTTTTGTGACCCAGGAACTTTGGCCGGAGGAAATAGATATATGTACCCAGGAACAAATTCCGCTTCTACAAATGAAATAGTCTTACCTTTTTCGCAACAAGCAATCGTAAAAGCACTAACAGTTCGTAGTCGCGTTGCTCCTGGCGGCACAGATATAGACACTTGGACATTCAGAAAAAATGGAGTCGACACAGCTTTGCAAGTTCAACTTTCTGGTTCTGCAACTTTTGCAAAAAATGATAGTGTTTCGATAAGTATTGCACCTTCAGATTTAATTTCAATAAAAGTTTTAGAAGATCCAGCTGGAAGTAGTACACAAGATCCTGTTGTAATTATTGATATATACTAACAAACTTGAAAACATAGGAATAACCATGAAAATTAATAAAATTGTCCCAATAATTTTATTTACAATGCTTGCAATAAATTATTCACATGCAAATCAAACTTACACAAAAAACCTTTTTCCCACTAAAAATGGTGGTTTAACAATAACATCTCCCGAATATGGAACAACAGTTACGGGAGACAATCTCTCAATAAGCGGTACATCCAGTCACCCAAATTGTATAATCCGCTTAATGCTCAATAATACACTCGTTGGAAGCACTCTAACAGAAGGAGATGGCAGTTGGAGCTTTGATTCTCTTAATCTTCCAGATGGTAACTATGCAGTAAAAACAGAAATTTTCGGCACTTTGAGTGGAAACTTTTGCATACTTGCCTCTGCAACAAGTAATTTTAATGTATTGAACAATCCCATAATTTCGATAAGCACCCCAGTTGCAAATGAGATAAACCAAATTTTTTATACAAATATAAGTGGTTATACTACATTATCTCCTTCTTGCATTGTTCGAATCTCAATAGACGGAACTGCTACTGATACAACAATAACCGATTCCGCAGGCTACTGGGAAACTGATTTTCCTGCGCTAGAAAATGGCGATCACACTCTTTTTGTAGAATTATTATCTGAAGGAATAACCATAGCAACTGAAACAATAGTATTTACAAGTTTATGCCCTACTTACATATGGAACAATTCCCAACTCAGATTAGTTGAGGGAAATATTCCAACATCTGGCTCTGGAAGTGGTTACGATTTTATTTACAATGTTGTAGGCGATGTCGCAACAATTACATTTTCTCAAGAATTCTCTTCTATCCCTACAGTCATTGCCACTGGACAATATGCATCTGGAACATCTAATATTACTATTTCTGCATTAAGCAATTCCTCATGCTCTCTTACATTCAGCGCTGGAACAGAAAGAATACATTTTTGCGCCAGGGAGTTTTTATAAAAAACTAAAAAATTATATGCACCAAGATTGCTACAAAAGCAGCTATACCCAAAAGAGAAATCAAAATCCCAACAAACAGCGAAAGGCTAAACGAAGATTTGAATTTAAAATCTTTATTTCTAAGACGCCTTACTTTAATTCTATGTTGAATAAGAGCTAAAATTATCGAAACAAACCCAACAAAAATTAAAAGTTCTCCGATAACTCTGATGGCTTTAACCACACCTTTTTCGTAATGCTGCTCATTCATAAATGCAATAAGACTTCCTATACCAAAACCAAAACCGGTCATGGTCAAGCCTGTTTGAATCCACGCTAATAAAGTCTGCTCGGCAGCCTCATGACTTTCAAATTTTTCCAACTCTTTTTCTAAATTATCATTTTTCACGTTCTTCTTCTCCCTTTTTTATTCTCATATTTTTCATTTGTGTTCACAAAAAACAAAACCTATAAACATAAATAATTTACAAAATAAATATTTTTTTTGTAAGCTACTTTTGTATTAAATATTTTTTTATTTTTTAAAGGAGTAGATCAATGGTCAAAAAAGGAGATACCTTCAATATCGGTGAAATTTGCCCAGAATCTGGAATCTATAGAATAACAGATTGTTCATGTATGATTGAAAAAAAATGTGAGATTTCTGAAGAACAACTTACTATTCCTCTGGTGAAGGGCAAAAGATTCCCCCCATGCAAAGGCTGCGCTGATAGCAGTATTAAATGGGAATTTGTCAAAAAAGCTTAATCATCGCTTAATTTGCAAATAGATCAACAATATCAGTTTCGTCCTCAATTTTAGTTTCGGGATATGCATGCCCTTGTAGGGTATTAACTTTAATGCCCTTATCCCTAAGAACTTTGATTTTTTTCTTGTGTTTTTTGTCATTTACAATATCGCTACAATCATTTTCGATGTAAATGACAGAAATGTTCTTGGGCAAATTTTTCAAACCCTTAACAGGAATTTTTTTTAAATCGTAGACTTTAAGATGCCTTATATTTTTTAGTAAACGCACAAAAGCTTTTTCTGAAAAATCAAACTTACCTTTTGATCCACTAATATCAAGCTCCATAAGTTTTTTGGGAAAACATATATTACGGTTATAAGTCACCTTTTTCCCCAACCTAAGCCTTTTTAAAGAAGTAAACTTTGAAAAATCTATATATTTGGTATTTAGGCTGCTTTCAATTATCAAATTTTCTATTTTTTTGGGCACATTTTTAAAAAATTTTTTAACCCACTTGCCCCCACATTCAAAGTCACAACCTTTGATTTTTAATTTCGTTATCTTGCTTTTGTACATATCTTCTAACGGTATATCTTTTATGCGAGAGGAAAGCAAGCAAAGTTCTTTTGTTATTTTGAACATAATCTTAAAAGCTTCTTCATAATCAACATAAGGGTTATCCCTTCCTTTAAAGGAACTTAATTCTATGCTTAATAAAAGATCTATATTTTTGTGTTTCTTTAGTTTTCTGTAAAATCTTCCAAAATCAATAACTTTTTTTAACTTAATAGGTCTAATTTCTTCACTATAAATAGAAATGTTTTCCTTCATTTCTTTGTTTAGTAATCTAAAAGACAATAAGGCTTTTTTCTCAAAAAAACGAAAAAGCTCACCTTTAAAAAAATATTGATCTCTGATAAATTTGCATTTTTTATTGCTTTTTTGCATTGTATTCGTATGTTTTTCACAAAATAAAACTTGGAAAAAAATAAGAAAAACCATTACACGTATCAACTGAAATTTTGACATAACAAAAAGCCTTCTTAAAAAACTGGTTGGAAATATTTTTATTTTTTGAACAATTATTATATATTATAACATAAGCTGTAACTTAATGAAAAGACCGAAACTTTGATGTATTCAGAACCTACAAACTTTAAAAAGAGATAACAAAACTCTTTGAAAGAGGTATGAAAAGAAGAAGAATAGTTTTTTTATTTTCTATAATTCTGGGAATCCAAGCCAAGCACAATACGAACACAATAGAACAAGGTAGACAGAAAACACCAACAACCCTCATCTTTGGACATCGTGGAGCGTCTTTTGATGCGCCTGAAAATACAATCGCCTCCATCAAAAAGGCTTTTGAGATAGAAGCCGATGGGGTTGAAATTGATATACACATGACCAAAGACAAAAAAATTATTGTCCTGCATGACAATACACTAAAACGCACTGCAACCTACACCCCACAATTGAAAAATGAAACGGGCATAAGCAAAAAACAATTTGAAGCGATAGTACGTCTACCCATTTGCAAACTAAACTACAGCGAAATCAAGCAAATAAATATAGGCCTTTGGAAAGGGAAAAACTGGCCAGAAGAAAAAGTCGCAACGCTGGATGATATTTTGCATATCGTGCTCTTTCAAAAAAAAGAAAAGATGATCCAGATAGAAATCAAGGGAAAAAACCTTTCAATTATTCCAGAGCTAAAAAAAATATTAGAAAAATACCCAAAAAAACTCGTATCAAAATCAGTAATTATTATTGGATTTGATTTTAAAATAATGTGTATGGCAAAAAAAGAAATTCCCTACTGTCCTGCACTATTGAACATAAACCTGAGACAAGCGTTTAGCATAAAAAATATCGCTAAAATTATTAATATCACAATAGACACTGGCCTTGATGGCATCAACTTTGAGGGAAACCCCAAATTAATAACCAGGGAAATTATTCAAGAAATTCACAAAAAAGAAAAATTAATTGGCGTTTGGTTTTATCCCGAGCAAGACACCAGAGATAACTTGATATATTTTCAGGAGCTTGGCGTTGACTTTCAAACAACCAATCTTCCCCCTGAGGTAGTAGAAACTATTAAATATCACAAAGGAGAGTAATGTTTAGAAAAAATAAATACAACAATATACTGGAGGCTATAGGTAATACCCCACTAGTAAAACTTAACAAAGTGGTCGATAACAATGCGGCACAAGTTTTGGTTAAATGTGAGTTTATGAATCCGACAGGATCAATAAAAGATAGAATGGCTCTGCACATAATTGAGCAAGCAGAACAAAACGGAAAACTAAAACCTGGAGGGATTATTGTAGAAAACACTTCCGGAAATACCGGATTGGCCCTGGCTATGGTCGCTGCGGTTAAAGGCTACCGGGCAATATTTACAATGCCAGACAAAATGAGTCTCGAAAAAATCAATATGCTAAAAGCGTTTGGTGCCAAAGTTGTAGTAACTCCTACAGATGTTGCTGGAGACTCACCTGAGCATTACGTCAATGTAGCAAAAAGAATTGCTCAAGAAACGAAAAATGCATTTTATGTTGATCAATACCATTCTCAAGAAAACATAAACGCTCATTACAAAAATACGGGACAAGAAATATGGGCACAAACAGGGGGAAACTTTGACTATTTTGTTGCTGGAACAGGAACCGGAGGAACTATTTCTGGTGTCGGTAAATTTCTCAAAGAAAAAAAAGCAAATACAAAAATTGTTGGAGTTGATCCTCATGGAAGCGTTCACTACGATTACTTTTATGACAAAAAATTAGTAACCCCTCATGTATACGACGTTGAGGGAATTGGTGAAGATATTCTTTGCAAAGCGCTCGATTTTTCCGTTATTGATGAAATGCGCCAAACCGATGACACGCAAGCATTTAGTATGGCCAGAAGATTGCTAAAAGAAGAAGGTTTATTTTGTGGGGGATCATCCGGAGCAATAGTACATGCTGCCACCCAATTGGCACAAGAGGTTGGCCCAGAAAAAACTATTGTCACTGTACTTACCGATTCTGGCAACAGGTATATCTCTAAATTTTTATCTGACACCTGGATGAAAGATAATCAATACCCAATCAAATAATATATAAAAAATTATTTTTTTAAAAAAAGGTTTTGCAATGAGTAAAAAAGAAAACAAATTTGGAACAATCGCCATTCGTGCAGGTCAAAATCCTGATCCATCAACCGGAGCGATCATGACTCCTATTTATCTCACCTCAACATATGTCCAAAAAGAACCGGGGGAAACATTTGCAGGGTATGAGTACTCCAGAAGTGAAAATCCAACACGTACAGCCTTGGAAAAAAATCTCGCAGCCCTTGAGAAGGGTAACTACGGAATCTGCTTTGCATCAGGCTGTTCCGCAGTTGTAGCGGTATTGCACCTGCTTGAAAAAGGTGCCCATGTTATTTTGGGTGACGATGTCTACAGTGGAACATTTAGAATTTTGGATAAAATATTTTCTCAAGTCGGCATCACATACTCAACTGTTGATTTAGCCAACCCTGATGAAATCAACAAAGCAATAACAGAAAAGACAAAACTCGTTTTGCTAGAAACACCAACAAACCCACTGCTAAAAATTACTGATATTAAAAATATTGCAAGTTTAATAAAAAAGAAAAATCCCCAAATTCTATTAGCAGTTGACAATACATTTGCCACTCCATATCTACAAAATCCACTTTCGCTTGGAGCAGACATCGTCTGCCATTCCTCTACAAAATATATCGGAGGACATTCAGATATCATTGGTGGGGCTATAGTTGTAAACAATGAAAAGCTTGCACATGATTTATACTTTATTCAAAAAGCTGTTGGCGCTGTGCCAAGCCCTATGGACTGCTTTTTATTGCTCAGATCAACCAAAACTCTCCATGTAAGAATGGATCGACACTGCGAAAATGCAAAAAAAATTGCAAATTTTTTGGACCAACACCCCAATATCAAAAATGTTTTTTACCCCGGCCTTGCCTCCCACCCACAACACAGTATAGCAAAAAACCAGATGCAAGACTTTGGAGGCATGATCTCTTTTGTAATAAAAGGAGATCAGGAACATATGCTAAATTTTTGCAGAAAAACCAAGCTCTTTACTTTGGCAGAATCACTCGGCGGGGTAGAATCATTAATTGAAATTCCATCAATAATGACGCATGTATCTTTACCCGTTGAGAAAAGAATTGCAATGGGGATCACTGACAATTTAGTAAGATTATCTGCGGGCATCGAAGACGTTGATGATCTGATTGATGATTTAAAAATGGCATTGGATCATACAAAATAGAAAATTTTGGGAACTTTGCAAAAGGGCTCACTTTGCCCCTATTAATTTTCTCCCACTAATTTTCTTTTGCCCCTTGTATCTCTTTATGCAAAAAGTAACTTATTACGGTTCTGATTGCAACAATAGAACCCAAGGTTATAAGTGCGTCTTTACTTGGACTCAAAACCGTATGAATAATATCACCTGCAACCATAAACTCAAGACCTAGCAAAATAAAAAGACCCAAATTTACACGAAGTCCATTTTTATCTACTTTTGGCCCATTTTTAAAAATATATAGAAACTCTCCATATAAAAAATTAAAAACTACGACTAAAGCCCCCCAAGAAATTACAACTACACCGACTATACTTATCAAAAATGATATATAATAAATAAAATCAAAAAATTGCATCATTACATCTCCTATATTTTTTACAATCTCTCATCTTTACCATACCATTTTTTTTTTGGATTGAAATCTGTAATAACTATGTTAATGTATTCGGTCTTCTAAGGGGCCTGTTGGGCCCGCAGGAACTCTATCTTCATCAGTAAGTTTAACATTTTCTTTTTTAATATTAAATTTATGATTAAATTTATGGGCAATGTTGTTCCAATTTCTATACCTATAATTTAAGAATTTTATTGGCTTGTTTGGCCCATAAAGTTTCAGTTCCCCAAAGGTATATTCTTTAAGAGGATATAGTTCACTCCTTCTAAAAAAAATTTGATCTCCTTCTCTAAAACAACGCTTGCGCACATTATGGTATATTCTGTTATTTTTTTCTTTCATTAAAAAAATATCTATAAACGGCCGTTCGGGACCATGGTAAGCCCCTTCTTTTGGAATAATACTGCATCCAAAGGGAGTCCTGATGAATTCATAGTCAAATTGGTTAAATACCGGCTCTAATGAAAAAAACTGCCTTTTTTGGTCAACTCTAATATAAAGATCAATATCATCATCCCATGGTATAATTCCTCCGTGGCGAACAGCACCGAGCAAGGTGCCACCACCCATCCAATATTCGATACCATGTTGAACAAAAATTTCATGAGTATCTTTTACCATTTGATAAAGCTGAATTATATACCATCCAGGAGTTCTGAAATTGTGACCTTGTGTAGAATTAAAGAAAAATACAAATGTGAAGACTATTACAATATGTTTATAAAATTGTCGATTATAATTCATGACTTTACCCTTGATTTAAGATGTTACAATAACTTTATTAATTTTGGTAAAATAATTGCAAAAACTACCCACGCGATAGAAGATAACAAGGATTTCAAGTTTTTAATTATTTTTCAAATGAAAGCATATTACATTTTAAGATATTTTGAAATTTTTTAAATCATAAAATTTACTTTAACATGAGGATATTGTGTGAGTAATGAAACAATAAAAAATTTTTTGTTGATTTCAATGTCAATCTTTATGATTATGATGATTATCAAATATAATCATCTACAAAAAAAAATTAAAAAGAAAGTATTAACATACGGAACATTTGATTTATTCCATTATGGACACCAAAATCTGTTTAGTAACATGGTTAAGTTATTAGGTAAAAATATTAAAATTTATGTAGGAATTGCATCAGATAAATTCAATGCAATTAAGGGCAAAAAAGCAGTGGATTCATTCGAAGTTAGAAGTGAGAATGTTAAAAAGCATCCTAATGTAGCAGAAACATTTAAAGCAAACCATTGGAAAGAAAAAGTTAGAGATATAAAAAGAATTAAACCTGATTTTTTTGTAATGGGTTCTGATTGGGCAGGAAAATATGACGGGTTAAATAAATTTTGTAAAGTTGTTTATTTACCGAGAACTCCGGGAATATCAAGTACAATGCTAAGAAAACAAAGAGCCTTACTTCAAAACGACTGAATGAGCAGGGAAAAGTGAAAGCTGGTACACCATATCGGACTATCTTAGAACTTTTTCTTTTATCGACGAAAACTATTTTGAAGATAAATTTTTGCTTTCAGCTTTATTTTGCTAATCATACAAAAAGAACAACAAGATTATTAAAAAGATTTTCTATCGTCCACGCGCTAAGGCCGCAGCATAGTTAAATTGATAAAAATACTTTTCCCACAACTCATCTGTAGAACCATATATGTTATCAAACATAAAATAATCTACTAAGGCTTCCCTTACCCGCAAAATTTCTCTACGTCTATGCTTACTATTTTTAGGATCTGCAGCAGTAAAATCTAGAAGCTCTAAAGCCCTATCAAGCGCATTTGAGCTATATTCTTTATCACCCCTATTTCTCCATTTAATTGCTCTCCCTACATCAGCTCCTACATTTGCCAACTGCTGCGCAAGAGAAAGTTTAAACCATTTATCCGTCGTAAGCCCTTTATGTATCACTATTTTCCCACCAGCTTATTAACAATTTTTATTATCTTTTCTCGTATTTTTGGGTCATATACACCACGGCCTCTATTGTCTTGACTAGGCCTTATATTTATCATCGAATCAAATTCGATAAAATCTTGCTCTTCTGTTTTATCTGGGTAAAGATTTATTCCCCATAGATTTTCTTGCTTTGAACCTTTATCCAATAACAAACTCTCTTGATCGGCATGCATCATGGCATCTACCACCATTATCTTTTTTTCAATATCAACTACAGCTTTCACTAAATTATCAAACATCTTTTCGGACATTTTTTTTAGTTCTTCTACTGTAATCTTGTCATCAACAATTTTCACATTACCCCTTTATAGGTATATATTTCATCTTTAATTTTTACTGTTATTATAATAACAGATAACGGCATAGTTATACAAATGCCTACATAAGCAAATATAAGAATAACCACTTTTAAATTTTAGAAGATTTTAAGAACAATACACCTTTATTTAATACTTTGAAGGCCATTTTTTTGCCTTTGGCAAAAAAATGGCGTCCCCAGGGAGATTTGAACTCCCGTTTTCGCCGTGAAAGGGCGATGTCCTAGACCAGGCTAGACGATGGGGACAAACGATAAGAAGTTAAAAAAAGACTGGGAATACCCGTCATCCTCCGCATACTCTCGATAAAACTAAAGAAAAACATACTTTAGCATGGATGGCTTGCCATCCGAAGCTCCCAACGGGAGCGAAGGATGGTGAGCCGCGTTGGACTCGAACCAACGACCCACAGCTTAAAAGGCTGTTGCTCTACCAACTGAGCTAGCGGCCCACACAATTTTTTAACTTTTTACAAGATTTCAATGCAAATAACTTCAAGAAGTTCAATTGCTTTACATAAATAAAATTATACGCATACAGCGCTTTTGTCAAGGATTTAGACAAAAATTTATCAAAAAATGCCTTATTTCACACACAAGTCTATTCTTAAATATTCATTCTGCGATTATGAATATACAATCATTTTAACAATTACACAGAATATTGCCACACCGACTATATCCATTAAAGTAGCTAAAAATGGGCCTGCTGAGAAGGCTGGATCGATTTTTAGCTTCTTTAAGCCAAGAGGAATCAAACTTCCCAAAATAACCGCTGTCAAAACAATAACCCCTACTGTAAGGGCAACAGCAAAGCTAGCATCTAATTTTCTAGTTGTATACCAAGCTCTTGCAAAAGCGGCGCTACCAACAAGCAAAGCCAGACCAATAGCCGTCAACATCTCTCGTTTAATAAACCTCATAACATTGCCTTGGTGTATCTCCCCAGAAGCCATTCCCTGAATAACCAAAGTCGACGTCTGATGACTCGTATTGCCCCCAGTACTCATCAGCATGGTAATAAAAACAATCAAATATATGGGCATAGACCCTTCATAAGATGCTAATATAGTAGTTGACATAGATTCTGCCAAAAGCAAAACAACCAGTATATTACCCCTTTGATACAAAATCTTCCAGAAAGGCGTTTCAAAATAGGTATGCTTCATAGGGGACAAAGCAGCCATCTTCTGCGCATCCTCGGTAGCCTCTTTTACAATAACCTCAACAAGTGTATCACTGGGAATAACGCCCAAAAAATAGTTATCTTTGCCAACAACAGGAACCGTCATTAATCCATAGTGGACCATCTTGTTTGCAATTTCTTCTCGATCCTGGTGCGTTTGCGCAACCAACTCATTTTTGTGCATAAAGCTTACCAGCCTAGCCTTTGGAGAATGCATAACAAGGTCTTCCAACTTAATATGCCCAACAAGCTTATGTTTATCATCTGTCACATATATTTCACGATGAATTTCCTGCCTTGGACGCAATCTTTGCAAGATTTTAACACTTTTGTCCACAGTAAAATCCTGCATAAAACTTAAAACATCAACCTCCATTATGCCGCCGACAGACTCTGGATCAAACTTCAAAAGAGAGATTACTTTTTCTCTTTCTTTTTTATGAAGAAGTTTTAAATTTTTCTTTAGATCTTCATCTGACATATAATCAAAAAGATCTGTTAATTCATCAGTCCCTAACGACCGCAATACCTCTACTTTCTGCGACTCAGGCAATAACTTTAAGACCTCAGACTGCTCAGGAACCGAAGATTCACCAAAAACCTCGTCTCTAAGCTCTCTTGGTAGGTCTGATAAAATTTGCGTAGAGCTTTCTTTATCTAAACTCTCAAGAAAATCGGCTATATCAACTGGATGAAGCTCTAAAAACTCTTTCCACAAAGATTCTCCAAGAGTTGAATCCCTCTTTATAACCGTTTGTAAATTGTCTCTTATTTTACTTAATAAGTTTTCCCTGCTCATAAGAAATCCCCCAAAAGAAGCTATTAGACAGATTTTTCACAATAAAACTCACCTTTTTTATAGTTTTTTTAGATACAGCAGACTTTTATACATATTATTTTATCTCAAACAGGCCACAATGTCCATTTGACTTTAAGACTATATCCGTTTATCCTTTATATAAAGGGGTATTTGGAAATATTTACGCAGGACAAACAAGTTAATTTGTTCTGTTTGCACTTTTCAAGCTTTATACTTACGTATAAATAAAAATTAACGAGGAATATTAATTCAATGGAGAAAATTCAAATTATAAAACCAGGATCAACACACACATTCGAAGTTACAGTTGACCAAGAAGGGCAACGCATAGATTGCTACCTAGCTGATCAATTCAAATCTTACTCCAGAAGTTTTTTTGAAAAGCTTATAGAAAAAAAATTAGTAAAACTTAACAATAAAACTATAAATAAAAAAAGCATACCTTTAAAATCTAGCGATACTATAGAAGTTAAATTTCCTGAAGAAAAAAAGAAGTCTACAGACTTTAAAAATAAATTAGAAAATTTAAACATAAAAATAGTTTATGAGCATAAACATTTTGTTATATTAAACAAACCAAGCGATCTCATTGTCCATCCACCATATCCTCAAAGCCAAGCAGTAACACTCGTAGACTGGATTTTAAAAAACATCGACGAGGTTTCCAATGTAGGATTTGATGATAGACCAGGCATTGTACACAGGCTTGATAAAGATACAACCGGACTGATAATAATTCCTAAAAATAATTGCGCACATGCATACTTTTCCGATATGTTCAAAGAAAGAAAAATACAAAAAACATATCTTGCAATTGTAAAAAATCACCCATACAAAGAAGGCGAAATCGATTATGATATTGCAAGAAACCCTAGTGATAAAAGCAAAATGGTACATGTTACAACTCAAAACTTGTCAAAAATAAAAAGTAAAATACGAAGAGCAAAAACAATTTACAAAGTCCTGGAATATTACGAAGAATTTTCACTGGTACAAGTAAAACCAATTACAGGTAGAACCCATCAAATAAGAGTACATTTTGCCGCAATTAAACATCCGCTTTTAGGTGACTGCGTATATGGGCAAACATCTAAAATAATCCCCAGACATGCACTTCATGCATATGAATTAGAATTTGAGTTTGAAGGTGAAAAAATTCAAGTCTGCCAAGAACCCCCACAAGACTTTCAAAAAGCCCTAGAAATACTACGAAAAAAATAAACTTCAAAAAAATTCTTGATTTTTTTTGAAAAGCTAATAGCATGAGAAACGAGCTAAGAAGGAATTGTAGTAATGAAGCGTGTCTGGATTAAAAATTAAATAAGCCATATCTAAATTTGGATTCGCCTTTACCCCGAGTGGGGCTTTTTTTGTTTTTTGTAACTTGCTATCTTCTGTTTTTAAAAACAAAACATAGTTTATCTTTTAAGTAATCAAATCTATCACTAAATTTTTTTACCAAAGTTGAGTCATCAAAAATTACTACATTTTCTTGATTTGCCTTGTGAGCAGAATAGGTAAAATTAAAAGATCCCGTCCAGACTAAATTTCTTCCAAACACATTTTCCCCAAATACTATAAACTTATTATGCATAATATTGGATATATTTTTTTGTCTAAACTTATTGCGAGGCCTATAAACAAAAACCCTTATACCTCTACCGACCAATAACCTAACAGTCTTTCGAGACTTACTTTTAACAACTTTTGAATCAAAAACTATCTCAACCTGAACCCCTCTTGCGCGAGCATTCAAAATAGATTTTACAACCTCATACTCAGTAAGTAAAAAAGCTGCCATTCTGATACTTGTTTTCTCATTTTCAATTAAAAAAAGAAGCACCTGCAAAACATTATCATCTGGAGCAAACAAAACCTGTCTTATTCCATGTGCATCAGGCTTAAATAGATCTTCTATACTATTTTTGCCACCAGCCCTACTAATAATCTCTTGAGAACTTTCACCTAAGATAAAATGCTTTTTACCAAACGATTCTGGCAGATTAATATTAGAAAAAGAAGTTAAAAAAATAAGAGAAACAAATATACTTAACAAGAATGTTCTTTTTTTACTTATTTTCACAAATCCCCCTACAGAGTTTATAAAAAAGCACCCCTACTAACGCTGTAATACACTATACCAGATAATACACAAAAAAGTTAAGTTTATTACGAATAAGACAAGTATCTACAATACAAGCAAAATACCAAGTTATTAATTTTATTGAAAAACTTTGTATAATTGTTGATTTTACAAATCAAAATAATTTAAAATAAAATTAAAATAGAAATATTGATATTTTTATGTTATCGAATAAGGGGTATAAATGAAGATCCAACCAAAAAAAAGCGTGTTAATAATATTATGTTTTTTATTTATAACATCAGGCTCAATCAAAGCATTTGATGTAACTGTTATTAACAAATATAAAAAACCAATAAAGATTTCAATAGATAAAAAAATTAAAACAATAGGATCCAATAAAAAGCTAACGTTCAAGAATGTCACAAACAAAGATAAAATTACCTTTGATGCTACTGATATATCAAAAGATATAGAAAAAACAAAACAGATTTTACTTACTGGAAAAACTAAAACTCAAAAATTTTCTTCGGTAAGGTTTGTTTTTAGGGATATCCCTTCACGTACAATTATTATTACCATAGATGGTAAACTTAGGGTAAACTTCTTTAGTAAATTAAAAAACGTAAATGATAACGACAACAAACTTCTTTATGAAATAGCACAAAAACTTGACTATAAATTTGGAAGAGATTTATCTCGCGATAGTATCACAACCTGGAACACAAAGTTAAAAAATAAAATTATGCGTTTAGTTTTCTATAAAAATTTTCTTACAAAAATACAAGAAAAATATAAAAATGAAATAAAAAAACTAATTAAAGATTTACTTAACCGTTGTGGCTCTTATCTTAATAGCTACAAGAAAGTTTATAACACGCTAAAAAAACTAGAAGAAGCAGAAAAGAAATTAAAAACCAAAATAAAAACTATAGAAAACAAAACAGAAAATATCAGTATAAATTGTAAAGAAAATCCTGAAAAATATTCTGAAGACGGCCTTAAATTGATTAACAAAATAAATGAAATCAAAAAGGGTATCGCTGTTTTAGTAAAAAACAAATTCAAAGAACTTTGTGATATAAAATTTCCATTTCATGAACATCGTCTTTTTTTTCTTAATGATCGTTATCTATTCAATTACTTAATTAATAAATATAAAACCAAATTTGATACCATAAACCCAGTTAAAGCTTTTAATGCTGCATATAAAAAAGAACTTAAAAAACTTGGAGACTGTAAACAATCAATTGCTGAAAGCTGTGACATTATTGTGTCATAGCAACTACAAAAAAACCACGGCAGAAGAAGAATCCCCCCTTCCTTTGGAACTTTTTCAGCATTGAGTTTTAATTATAATATCGAACAGCTTTTTATTAGCAGGTTTTAGTAGATTTTTTTTAAATGGCTCTGTAGGGGAACAATAAAGAGCAAAAAAGTTTAAAAATTTAGTTTTTGCATCTTTATATAACTTGGGATGATCTTCTTCTTTAAAATTTTTTGGTTTCAAATCACTAAAATTATTATTTTTCTGTATGAAAAACAAATCAAAATTAGGTTCGTTCCCATCTACAAATAAACAAGCATTTAGATCGTCCTGAGAGAATGAATAGTAAATTGTTTCTTTGGCATTCTCTTTCTTTACATCACGATGTATCAAAATTTTTTCAAAAAACGCATTCGAATAATTTATGCATAATAAAAACAAAATAAAACACAAAATCTTACATTTCTTTAGTATCATAAGCCAATATGTCCTTTATAATATAATAATTTTAAAAAATCTCCGTAAAAAAACAATATCTATCTTCATTTAAGATTATAATTCGCATTATATTTCGTTAAATTTTATCAAAATATCACTATAGTTTTGCCCAGAATTATATAAATTTCTCTTAAAACTTTCTTTGTGCTTGCTGGCAATAAGATCTTTTTCTATTTCACCACTTTTTTTTGAAGTAAAATTACAGGCTTGCATTTCTTTTATGACATAATTGTAGTAATGCTTTACAGAATTTTTTTCATCTATATTAAACGCATTAGATACAATATTTTTGAGTTTTTTACAAGTGCTCATTTTTTTCCAAAGACCTATGCAAAGCTTACAATAGTCTTTTCCGCTTGATCTATGCAAGGTCCTGCGTAAAGCCATAAAGATTAAACTTTTTACATCCGTTAGCTTTTTTTTATTTAAAATCTTTCTCCAAAGAAATTTTGGCTTATTTTTTGCATTATCAAAATCTTCCACAGCAGCAAAGTAATCGCATGTTTTTTTTGATTTTGCATCCTTCCCTCTAATAGAAAAGTATAAGCTTCGCACCAATTTTTTAATTTTTTCTTTATTCCTATTGTTCATAGAATAACTAACAATGTGAAGTTTCCCTCTTTTGGTTGCTGTATCTAAGAGCTTCTTTTTAAGATCTCTTTCACCATCTATTATTGTATCGGTTTTTGCCCCAAGCTCTATCAAATATCTAAAAACTTCAAATTTTCCATTTTTGGCTGCGTAATATAAAGCCGTATAGCCCTTCTCATCTTTGTGATTTATTATTACCCCATTTTTAACTAAAAATTTAACTATCTCTAAATGTCCCTTTTCACATGCAACAAAAAATGGGTAAAAATATTTGTTTCGCCTATTAACTTTCGCTTCCTTTTTTACAAGATATTTGGCAACATCTATATAGCCTTCTTGGCAAGCATAATAAAGAGAACAATATGAAAAATTATCTTTTGCGTTTATATTTACCTGCTTTTTCTCAACCAAGTACTTCACAATTTTCAAATGCCCCATAAATGATGCTACATGTAGTGGTGTAGAGTCAACAAAACTGCGAAATTCTCCGAACAATTCTTTATACCTATTACCGTGCCTACAATCAAAGGTAATCTCTGGACCAAATTTTTCAATTAAAGGCTTGGCCTTCTCCAAATCGCCCATTACAATAGCGTCAAAAAGAGAAAACGAGTCATTTTTTAATTTAGCAAAATCATCTTTATAAGTGTGATTATTTATACAAAATAGTCTTAAAAAACACCATAATAAAATTGGAAAACAATAAAATCTACATTTTTTCACGACAGGTCCCTTTATCCCTGGTTGCCCTTTAGCCATACTGCACGAACACCTGAAAGAACTGGTTGCGACCAAAAATAGTTGGCAAAAAACCACCCTAAATTAATACATTAATACACAATACGTCATATATAATAATATTAAAAATACCAACTGTCAAGCCACAATGCAACTATTTAATTCTTGTTTAAAACACTGTCTATTTCTTTTTTTGTTCTAAAATCTCGTAAGCCTCATTTATCTCTTTTATTTTTTCTTCTACCTCTTTTTTCTTTTTTTCATCTGTATATCTATCAGGGTGATATTTAAACGCAAGCTTTTTACGCGCTTTTTTTATTTCCACTCTTGTTGCGCTTGGTTTTACCCCGAGAATTTCACAAGCAACGATTCTCAAAATATAACCCGATATTAAGCGCACATAGTTTGTTATATTCTCAATAACTAAAACATATTCTTTATTAAAGTATTTTTCCAAGATCTTTTTATTTGGTTTTTCAAACTTCGCAAGAATCTTTGATATTTTCTTAAACTCATAGCGCTTACCTATATTTTTTTCTTCTAAAAAATTTTCCCCTGACTTCAAATACTCCATAATTGCGACTAGCTGGTAATTCAAGTTTTGTAATTCTTTCTTTTGCATATTGTTATCTTTAGCTTCTTCTACAAACTTTTTAAATGTTTTTTTAGCCAGGGCCTTCAGCTGTTTTATCTGATCAAGCACGTTCCCTTTTTGATCTTTCAGATTGATATAAAAACGTTGAACTTCCTGTTTTAAATTTTTCAAACTTTCTACAGAAGATGAAGAGCCCAACTTCATTTTCTCCATTTCTAATTTTATCCCTTTCTCAACATCCTTTTCGAACTTCTTGTATACTTCCTCTTCTTCTATCTTTTCTTTTTTTAATTTTAAACTTTTTATCATATCAGCTAATTTTTTAAACGACCCCCCAGACAATTCATAGCGCCTTTTTAGTTCTTCATCAAGCTTACTAAAAGCATTAATTCTTTTAGTAATTCCTTTCCGCGACAATTTTTTCTTGGGGTTCTCGAGATAGTCTTTCATATAGACCAATGCTTCTTCCATATATTTTTCAGACCCATCGTAGAGAACTTTATAATTTTTTCCATCTTTTTTTGAAAAAATGCTAATAATAAGCACATGGCCATCTTTTATTTTTTCTTTTATTTCATGCCATGTTAACCAGCCACTTTTCCTTCCAAAATATATGCTATATTTATCTTTGTTAAATTGTTCTACAGCTATTCCATTTTTTTTCAAATCTTTTTTGGTTTCTTTTCTTATACTGTACTGGGGAGCCCAAGCTTTTTTGGGGCCAAGTGCGATCACCGCGGTTTCACCATAATCATTTATAACCATACAGTAGGAATCTTTAGCATCCATTTTAAAGTAAATACAAAATGGTATAAAAACTGACATTACTAAAATTCGCATAATCTTATTCATAGTTATTCTCCTTTTATTTTTCCTTTATCATTTTAGCCTCAAATACCCCTCAAATAAAACCTTGTTTATTTACAATTATACAATAACAAATCCTGGCATAAAAAATCAAGCCTTCACCCATAACAAAGCTAAAAAACCCTTAGGAGGGGTATATATGAGGGCCTTCCCACAAAAAACGTCATAAACAGCGTAAAAAGGCTTATTTTACACAAAAACCGGGTATTGCTAATCAATATTTGCTCCGGATTTAAAACCCTAAAAACCCCTCACAGACGACGCATCAAAAACATTTCTTCTTTTTTCAACAATATCCTTGATTTTCAATAAAAATATTTGCTATTATGTAATTAGAAAAAGAAGTGTAATTATGTGAACTTATTACCAATAAGAAGGAGAAACTATGAAAAAAACAATAGTAACGCTAACCACGCTGGCCATGCTGGCACTATATGCAAACACATTTTGCATGAAGAAACCCAAGCCTTCTATAGAGAAAGCCTTCCCTACAGGACTCATTGGAACAACTATGAAAAAACACCCAAGAGTAACTGAAGCAGAAAGTTTTCTTATAACTATAAACAAAAAATTTGAAAAACTACAACATGATTATGACAAAAATAAAATATCTTATGAAAAAGCAAAGAAACAACTTGATGCGATAGAAAAAGATGAACAAAAATATCTTGCAATAATAAAAAAATACAGCAAGAAGGCTCCTGCTAAAGGCAAACCAAAAAAGAAAATAGACCCTAAAGTTTATAAAGAACTTATGAAAAAGAAATATATGCAATATAAATTATAAAACATAAACATAATATATATTTAAAGCGCTCTATTTAGAACTCAATTTAGAACTCAATAGGGCGCTCTTTTTTATGCAAAAAGTTTTAAGATTATAATTTCCAGCGCATCTCAACCTCACCGCCAATATCACCGTTCTCTCTTCTAAAAAAACGTACTGAAGCATCATCAGACAAAAGATACTCCAATTCAAATCGTGTATCTTCAGATAAGCTAAAGTTTTTTTCCACAAATGCCCGAATTCGATCATTTATATCAACTTCCAGGGCGCCCCTGAGGCCACCTCTGCCTGTTTGGTCAATAAAACGAGGAACCATTCTAATTTTTTTAAATGGTTTCAAAAATTTTCCTAAGTAATTTTTTTTGCCAACTTTGGATTTGCCTGAACCAAAGAGAGAGTCTTTCACTGTTTGCATAATCAATGCAGGCGCAACTACATTTAAAGATTCTTGTGCAGAACCTGCAATCAACAACGCAATTACCTGTTCTTGGCTCAATGCGGGAGATGACTCAAAAGATATATTGTGATTTTCGAAAGAGCCTGTCACATACATTGCCACGTTATACTTACTTATCTTATTTTTTGCCACTAACTCTATAAGCGGATCATGTGACTGGTGAGGAAGAAAGTATATCGCCCCTTTTGAGATATCAAGATTCTTGTATGGGAACGACAGGCTACCTGAAAGAAAATCTATCTTCCCTGATATATGCGGCTCTAAAATCTTATTTTTTATAGATAAATCAATGTTTGCAGTTGTACTTAAAAATTCCGTGTTTATACGCGCTGGTTCTTTTGTAATAACAGCTATATCACATGCAAAATTATGTAAATAATTATTTAAAGGCGAATTTGTAGACTGGGAATATTCTGTTTTTTCATCGCTTGAGAAAATGTTTCTTCTTAAATGTGATCGTTCAAGAATCGCAAACCCCTTCAAGTGAGGGCTCTTGTTTTTCTGCTTTTCAAAAAGCATTCTGCCAGAAACAAGAGCAAAAAGATCATTATTCATATTAACAAAACAATTATTGTACATAAACGGAACATGTAAATAGCTGGGCTTAAAAGATTTATCATAATGCAATACAAATTTTTTGCATTGTATAGAACCTTTATGAAAATTAATTATAGAATTTTTTGCAATGACAACTCTCTTGAACGGATCTAACTTGAACGTTATTTTAAAATTATTCAAAAAATTATATAAATGGGGGAAACTCACTGAGCCGTTTTTAAAAGTAAGTTGACATGAAAACAAATCATTTTTATGTAAACCATAAAATCTTAAGTCTCCTTCACCCTGAATATCACAATCAAAATATTTTTTTATAAGAGACTTTATAAACGGAAACTTTATTAATCCTTTAAGTTTATTGCAGTCACTATCTAAAGCGTTCACTATTATAAAGGGATCGCCAGAATTATGCGTATAAAGAAACTTTTTTAAAGTAATTTTTGGATCCAAGTTTATCTCCAATATATAGTTCTTTTCGCCTATAATCCCACCGGCACACAATAGATCTTTTTCTAATACAACATCACTAGTCAAATCTATATGAGACTCCAACTTGTCACTTGTCGCACAACATGAGCAATTTCCAATAATACGCTCAAAATTATCACAAGTTATTGAAAATTTAGCCTGCTTAGGAGGAACTCTCCAGTAGGGCAAAGATGGCATCTTAATATCCGTATCATTGACCAAATTGCAAGAAAATTTATTGCTTTGAGAATCAAAATCTAAACCACCGTTAACCATAAGACCGTTTTTGCGCACAAAAGATAAAAACCCTTTATGCTTATGCTTTCTGTTTTTAAATGAAATCTTACCAAACGAGAAAGCCTCAAACCCTTTATAGCCAACGTCTTGCAACGTTATGGCTCCTGATGAACCAAAACCTAAAGGGCCAAACTCACTTCTGAGTTGCGCCGAGCATTTTCCAGACAAATCTTGTGAACTAGAAAAGAAAAGAGCCGCTGCATCTTCAAGTGCACTCTCCAGGTTAAATTCTGTAAAAAGAGTATCTCCCAGAAAATAAAGCTTTATTGGCGAAATAGAAAAAGACTTATCTTGGCTCATAAGAGTAAAAACACCCTGGTCATACATCCATTTACCAGTCACAAAACATGTTTTGTTTCCCCGTAAAAATTGCGCGTTAACAGTACACTTACTATCCACACACACATACGTTCTCTGGGATTTTTGAACCAAAGTTACTCCCAAAAAACCTGATAAATTATCTAATATGTTTTTTGAATAAGCCGATAAACTACCGTCTAAAAAAGAAATTTTTGTTTTGTAGACACCTGACATATTTTTTGTAATGCTCGCAAAATGTATATCTGCTTTACATTGCAAATCTTGTTCCTGTATTGCAATGTGACCTTTTTTTATTATAAAAGACTTTACAATTGTTACAACACTCAAAGAAGGCCCTTGTAAAAAATCCATAATATGTGGCAATACTGCAAGCTTGTTTTTTTTCGATTTAGTACGCAATTGTATTTGATCTATAGTAACATAAATATCTATAACACCACTTAATAAAAGATCTAACCATGAAAACCCGATCTCTATTGGACAACACTCCCAAGACCAAGCACCATCATAAGATTGCATCTTAAGATAGTCACATTTAACTTTTGGCGAAAAAAAATTAATTGCATCAATCTTACAATCGACATAGCAACCAAAAGAGTCTGTAAAATAACTGGTTAGCCTATCTTGAAACATCTTTTTGAAGTTATAGCTCTTTTGAATTACAATACACGATATAATTATACCCAAAACAATTGAGCATAGAAATTTTATAAAAAAAACTATATATTTTTTGTTCTCTGTCATCTGATCAAGATCCATTTGCCATTATATACATATTTTCTTAGATAAGAAGCCTGCGCCACACCACTGCTAATTGCATACATATATTTTTTATCTCGATCTGTTATATACACCGTCCCTGACTCTATTATTCCGTTGGTTTTAAAGACTACTTTTTTACCCTTAAATGTAACCGATGATTTTATAACCCTGCCGGGACAAGAAGGCGGCCCCTTCACCTGTTTTATTATACCAAATACAACTTGTTTTGGAAATGTACATATTGTTTTTCCATACGCATACTGCTGTTTTTCAATATTAAACACCAAAAGCTGTTTTTCACCGGTCGAGATGGCGCATCTTTGTAAATATACAAAAGTATTATACAACTTATCTACTTGGGCTCTTAATAAAAATTTATGTAAAAATCTGGTATTTGCGGCTATCAAGCCAACAAGCAAAACAAATAACGCAATAGAAATCATAATCTCAGCAAGAGAAAATCCATCGCTCCTGCTGACATGTCTCATCAGTACTCGCCCTCTGGACCTACCTCAGCAGTTGCAACAGAAAGAACCTCATCAATAGTGGTGACTCCTTCTTTTATCTTTCTTATTCCATCTTTAAGTAAAACTGTCATGCCGTCTTTAATCGCCTGTTTTCTTATTAAAGAAGAATCGGCTCTTTCCATAGTAAGCTTGGCAACCCCTGCAGTCATCTCCATAATCTCAAATATTGCCAGCCTCCCTTTATAACCAGTGTTATTACACTCGTCGCAACCATTTGCTTTGTAAAATTCTATTTTTTTAGCCTCTTTTTCTGTTAAGCCCAAACTTTTAATCAACTCTAAATCTGGCGTATATTTTGATTTGCAAAGCGGACACAACCTTCTCACCAGACGTTGCGCACATGCCATTACAACCGATGAAGCTATCAAAAACGGCTCTATTCCCATATCTGTCAATCGAGTAATAGTAGCAGGGGCACTATTGGTATGCAACGTACTGAGCACCAAGTGTCCGGTCAAGGCTGCCTGAATAGCAATCTGCGCAGTTTCCTGATCACGCGTTTCACCGATCATAACAATATCAGGATCTTGACGTAAAATAGAACGTAGTGCTGCAGCAAACGTCAACCCTATCTTATCTCTTACCTGCACCTGCCCTATGCCCTTCATCTGATACTCAATAGGATCTTCTACCGTGATTATATTTACTTCAGGCTGGTTTAACTTATTTAAGATAGAGTAAAGTGTTGTCGTTTTACCAGAACCAGTCGGACCTGTCACATAAATAATCCCGTTCGGCCGGCTTATATTTCGCCACAACACTTTAAAGTCACGCTCACACATCCCAAGCTCTTGAAGTTTTGCAAACGATCTTGTTTTATCTAAAAGACGAATCACAATACGCTCACCAAAAGAAACTGGCAACACCGAGACACGAAGATCTATAGCTCTGTTTGCTACTTTTATTTCTATTCTGCCGTCTTGAGGAACACGTTTTTCTGCAATATTAAGGCCTGCCATAATCTTTATGCGTGAAGAAAGCGCACCCTGGACCCGCTTAGGCGGAGACATAATGTTATACATAACACCGTCTATTCTGTACCGCACAATAACCTCTTTTTCAAAAGGCTCAATATGGATATCAGATGCGCCACGCTTAGCTGCTTGTAAAAGAATGTTGTTTACAAGTTTTATTATCGGCGCCTCAGCTGCCATCCCCAAAAGATCTTTCTCCTCGATTTTTTCAAACTCTAACCCTTCCAGCTCTCCCTCTTCTTCAAGCTCCTCTATCATCTGCTTGGCACCCTCAAGAGGGTAATACTTGTTTATCGCATCTACTATTTTTTTGGAGGTACTAACCGCTGCCTGTACCCCACCACCTAACAAAAGATTCATCTCATCAATAGGCTGAAAATTCATGGGATTTGAGGTAAGCACAACAACCGTACCATTTACAACAACAGGAATAATACCATTTTCACGTAAAAATCTTAGCGGAATTTTACCAAGAAGATCAACATTAATAATTTTATCCGTAACCCGTTCCATATAATCCAAAGAAGCATATTGAGCTAAAGCTTTTGCAATATCAACATCAGAAATAAAGTTTTTGGCAATTAAACATTCCTCAAGACTCTGGCCAGTCTCTTTAATATCTTTCTGACACAACTGCAACTGCTGAGTATTGATAACTCCTGCATTTACTAAAATGTCTCCTATATTTCTTTGTGCCATAATAATTCTCTCCAATGATTAAAAAACCTATACCTATACACAGTATTGCCCACCTGATTGAAAATATCAAATGGCACGCAATTATAACAGGGTTTTGTGAACCTGCTTGCCCAGATCCCTACAATAGTTTATAATGAGTAGCAAAATATAAACTAAATATATGCTAAAAACTAAGCATTATTATTAAATAGGGCGTACAATTATGGTATCAAAAAAGATAAAGAATATAGAAATAAAAAACTTATGTATGGCAATGATATGCCTTATGGCATTATCAGGGTGCGTCAAGCAGGGCCCTGATGTTAAAAAAGAGGCCCCAAAACCTAAAAATCTCAAAACAAAAAGAACTGAGAAAGCAGCTGATACAAAATCGCACAAAAAGACAGGTAAAGCATTTAGAGACCTTAATTATGAGGAACTCAAGGCATCTAAAAATAGACTTTTGTCAGAAGGGCGAAAAGATACCGCAATAAAACACATAGAGAAAATGATACCGCTTTGTGGTGACATTCAAGAGCTCAGAGACTTAACTCTAGAAATATCGGATCTATTCTTTGAAACCGGCAACCTAAAAAAAGCTGAGCAGCTTTACTCACAATTTGGGCAATTATATCCCGGTGACAAAAATATAGAATATGCAACATACAAGGCAATTTTATCTAACTATTGGCTAACTTTAGACAAAGAAAGAGACCAGTCAAAAACAAAAAACACTATTGAACTTGCAAAAAAGTTTTTAGACAGATCTACCATATTTAGAGCCTATGCTGACGAAGTCCAACAAATTCTTGCTGACTGCCAAAATAAATTACTCGAAAGTGAGATTGCTATTTTCAAGGGGTATATCCAACGTGGCGACCAACTATCGGCAAAAACAAGGCTTGCCAATATTGAGAAAGATTTCTTGAATGAAATGCCTCAAACAGAACCTAAACTTTTGGCGCTTGCATGCGAATATGCTGAAATTTTTGATGATAAAACACTTCTAGTCGCGAAAAAAGAAGAACTTAATACAAAGTTCCCTGATTACGAAAATGAGCTTAACAAACAAGTTATCGTCGCCCAAGCAGAAAAAGAAAAAATCTCTTTTGTGGACAAATTTTAAAAATAACTTTTAAATAGTTTTTAAACATGAACAATAAAGTAAAACTCGGCAAAGCAGGAGAGAAGATCGTTGCAAAAAAACTTGCAAACACAGGTTTTACCATACTCCATAAAAACTACACCCAAAGGTATGGAGAAATAGACATAATTGCAAGCAAAGATGATCTTCTTGTATTTGTCGAAGTTAAAATGCGTAAAAACCCAATATTTGACTTAGAGTATTTGATAACAAGACAAAAACAAAAAAAAATCATCAAAGTTGCCAGCCAATACATAGCCCGATACAACCATACAGAAAAAACATGTAGATTCGATGTAGCACTTATCAAAGGAACAGAAACAAACTATGCATTAACATATATTCCAAATGCATTTTGTGAATAAAGAAAGGAAACTTAAAAAATGAGATCTGTAATCATAAGAGTTGCGACTGCACTCGTATTGGGAGCACTATTTCTTTATCTATTTGTATACTCACCGCCACTTATAACAGCCTTATCTGCTCTTGCACTCTTGCTCTATATTATATTTTTTGAGTGGCCAATACTGTTTGACTATAAAAAACCTTTATTTTGGCTAATTTTGCCATTCTATCTTCTGCTCCCATTTGGGTTTATCATCTACATGTGTTCCTACTACAAATACAGAATTTTAGTATTTTATATGGTACTACTCACCTCATCTCAAGATTCAGGAGGATACATATTTGGCTCCTTATTTGGAAAGCACAAGCTTGCACCCCGAATAAGTCCTAAAAAAAGCTGGGAAGGGTTTTTTGGCGGCTACTTACTCACACTACTGACCCTATCAATAATACTTTTTGTAGAAAATGCAAAGATGGCTGTCCCATTTATTCTTATATTTGCGCTCATAATATCAATCGTGGCCACAGCTGGAGATCTTTTTGAATCGCTCTTGAAACGAAGAGCCGGCATCAAAGATACCGGCGCTATATTACCTGGACACGGTGGCTTTTTAGATAGAATAGATAGTTATCTAGCCGTATCATTTGTTTTCTTTCTATTTAAAGACTACCTGCTAAAAGTCTTTAATATTTAAAACTCAGTCTTTTTTCTTTTGTTATAAGGCTCATAATTACCATTTTTTTGATAAAACTCCCCATTACTTACTATTTGATTTTCTGGAGGGGTTATTTTCCTCTTTTTACCAATAATAATTGGCGCCAAACTATTAGCATTAAAACTAGTATCTTCTAAGGTCTCTTCTATAGACCTTAAAATTTTTGCAACAGAATTTGTTTTTGTAGTAATATTGGAAATTTTAACTCTATCTAAATTCTTCTTTTTCTTTTTTGCCAATATGCTTTTATTTGCAATATTTTTTAATCTCATCAAATTTTGTTCTTCAAGACTTTTGTAAATATTTACATTGTGATTTAATTCCAGATGTCGCCTACTTGTTTTTACTAGAACATTTTTTTCACAAAGGGTACAATAAATTTTCTTTTCATCGTTACAACTTTGAAGAAAGCCTTTTTCAATAAGCTCATCTTTCCAGATTTTTATTTTCCTGTTATTATTCTCATAATCTTCTTTAACATAAAACTTAAGCTTGCTGCCTACACGCTTATTTTCAAGTCTCTCTACTACAATCCCATGAACAATCAATAAATGATTTTTTATATTTGTTCTTTTTTGTTTCATATTTTTATCACACTTGTTGCATTTCCACTTGAATTTTCCCTTGCTCAAAAGAGTCACAAATCCCTTTTCTTGGAAAAACTTTTCCATCTTATTAATCGAAGATTTTCTTTTATACCTTGACCTCTTTTTTCTTATTGGCTTTAAATTAGAACCAAGCATATTAGGCTTTGGAGATAAAGTAAGCTTAGTTGTCTTAGCTGCATTGTACTTCTCCATAAGTTTTTTCTTCATTGGGTAAATATTGACAAACAACATGGTTGCAAGCAGCGAAATAATATATTTTTTCATGAGAATATTCTTCCTTAAAATTAAACTACAAATTAACTATATTCACTTATAATTATCGCAAAATCCAACAACTTGTCTAAATGGTGGCAAACGCCTTCTGGAGCTACTTTAAGTGCTTTACAAGGTCAACTTGTAATACCTTTTGCGAATCTCCAGTCATCATATTTTTAACCGTTACACTCTTTTCTTGTTGCTCGTCAGGCCCCAAGATTAACGCATATTTTGCACCCATTTTATTAGCTTTTCGCATCATACTCTTGATAGACCCGCCCTCTAGTAAAACATCTGCACATAATTCTGCGTTTTGCAAATTATCAGCAAGCAAAAGCGCCAAAGCCTGTTGTTTTTGCTCAACCGGCAAAATAAGATGCAAAGCTGGTTTTTGGGGCAAGACAAGAGTCTCTTTTATATCTTGTAAAAGCAACAATAAACGCCCAATACCTATTGCAGCACCAATTGATGGTTGATCAACCTTGCCACCAAGTTGCGAAACTAACTGGTTATACCTGCCTCCTGCGCAAAACGCACTCTGAGCACCCAAATTTTGACTCACAAACTCAAAAACCGTTTTACTATAGTAATCCAGGCCCCGGACCAGTTTTTTACTCACCACAAAAGAAACTGATAAAAGTGACAACTCCTCTTTTAACGTTTCCCATTCACGAGAGCATTCTTTGCACAAATTATCGGTAATATACGGCGCATCTTTGTATATTTCTTGGCAACTTGGATTCTTACAATCAAACACACGCAATATATTCTTCTCTTTTCTAACTTTACACTCTGCACAAATCGAATCTTTTACATCTTCTAAAAAACCATCTAAAAGCTTATGAAACACTTTTCTATCTTCAAAACAACCTAAGTAATTTATTAATAACGCATAATTGCTCAGATTAAGCTTTTCGTGGAAAAATCTATCAAGCATCTTGAGAAACTGTGCATCTTGAGAAACTGAGTTAGAACCCACGACTTCCATGTTAAACTGATGAAACTGCCTATATCTGCCTTTTTGAGGCCGCTCGTACCGAAACATTGGCCCCCAGGTAAATACTTTCCATGGGGTATTTTGCACCGAGTTTTCAATAAATGTACGGATTACTGAAGGCGTCGCCTCTGGACGCAAACAAATCTCCTCGTCACCCTTGTGCGATGCTATTTTGAACATCTGCTTGGTAACAACCTCTGTCGTCTCACCTGTAGAGCGCTTATACATATCCAAAGGCTCTATTATCGGAGTAGCTATTTCTGTAAAATTATATAATGCGAGATGCTTTTTCCCCTGATCAACAATAAAATTAAACAATGTAAGATCTAAAAAGTCCTGTGTCCCTTTAATTTTTCTAAACATAACCAAAATTTCCCTAATTTTAAGAAATTTTCACTTCTATCTTAAATCCAATACTACCATAAAACCCCCATATTCCAACAAATTATCTTAATTATCGCCCAAATCTTGCATAGACAGGAAAAAATTTGCTATTATTAAATTAGAAAGAAAAATATATATATTTTCTTAACCTAAAAGAGGAGACCTTATTATGAAGAAAACCATGAAAAAAAGCTTGCTACTTACCGTATTAATCTCAATACTTTCTTTTGCAAAATCTATCGAGTGTAAAACAACTGTAGTTATTACAATGAAAGATAAGCCAGGTATAGCCTTACAATTAGTTGATAAACATATCTCAAATACAATCAAAAAAATACAAAAGAAAGAAATTAAAACAAGTGATGTAATAAGTAAAAAGCTTGATAAATTAGCGGGGTTGACAGGGTATATAGAAAAAGCGATCCAACTTATGATAGCCGAAAAAATTGTCACACAAGTCGAAAAAAAATATTTGCAAAACATATTCGTAGATTTTATCAAGACAACCTCTTTACTTAAAAAACAGATGAAGCTCAAAAAAATTAATGCCAAAAAATTAATTAAATCACATAAAGCAAAATTTGAAAAAATAGAAAAAAAGATTAAGCAAAAAAAGTTGCAATCTTTTCATAAAGACTATATCGCAAAGCTCAAAGAAATTAATAATAATTTACTTATTCTCATAGGAAATGCTTTAGAAATAGCAAAAAAAGAAAAAAAGCTTGAAGAAGAAAAATTGAAACTTGAAGAAGAAATATTGGAAATAATAAAACCGGAAGAACTCGAAAAACATAAGTATAAAATAGTATTCAAAGATCCTATAAAAATAGTTGATCCTATAAAAATAGTTCATGATAAATTATTGTCGAAAGAAAAAAATGTAACTAAAGACGAATGGAAAAAAGCTTTAAATAAATTAAAAATATTGGAAAAAACTAAAGAGGAACCATCAAGCTTTTTTGTGTTAAGCATATTTAGAAAAACTCGCAATTGGAGAATACCAGAGGACAAAATACGTGAAGAAATAATTGAAGGCCTGAAAGCACTTGATAAATTCAAAGAACTTCTGTATAAAAAAGAAGTTAGTAAGAATGAATTTAAAAAAGCATGGCGCGAAGCTTTGGCAGCATATTTTAGTTTGCCAGAAATACCAAATTTACAAAAATTATCAAAAAAACTCTTAGAATATAAGAAAATGCGTGAACAAATAAAAAAATACAAAGAAAAATATGGGAGAACATACTCTAAACCCTATAAGCATAAAGATTCAATAAAAAAAGAACTAGAAAAAATACTAGAAAGAAAGTCCTGAACAAATCCAAAAAATAAAACTTTAAAAAGGTCCCGTGCTCTCGGGGCCTTTTTTTATTCTTTTTTTTAATACCAATCTAAGATTAATATTTCTATTTAAAAATTTTTTGATTTAAAAAATGCTTTATTTTAAAAATATTTCTTATCTCCTGCCACAAAACAATTGACTTGGTTTAATTCAAAATGTTACTAAATAAAGTGTATTGTGGTTTATGTGTCTAACCAACCAAAAAAAGGAGAACTCATGAGAAAAATTACCAAACTACTTTTCTCAATTTTACTGTTATCGGCATTTGTAATTTTGCATGCTGATAACTGCTGTTGCAATAATTCTTGTTGCTCAACAAGCTGCTCATCTAGTTGCAACAATTCATGCGGCAACAACTGCTGTGGCTGCTCATCAAAGAGCTGCTGCCACTGTGAATGCAGAGTGCAAGCACACTCAACATTTGTGGTTCGTCCACAGTATCAAGTAGGTTCACCAGAATATCTCACCGCATTTAGAGATAGAATGAATGCAAGAGGTGGGGATTGCGCAAAAGGCGGCGGACTCCAGTTAACACTATTTGGAGGTAGATCCACAAAAGCTGGTAAACTTGCAAGCTACTTTACACCAGATTGCAAAACATGCCTTTTGACAAGAGGGGAAGAACCAAGAGATATAGATGAGCAACATTTCAACATTCGCCTAGCAGATGAAAATGCACTTTTTGAAAGCAAAATACAATTCTGCCCAAGAATAAGTACAATGGGCCTAGGAATTACATACAGACAAAACCTTAGCAAATTAAAAGATGATTTTGATCCTGATAAAAAACATTGGTGGTTTGAAATATCAACACCTTTAACACGCGTTGAAACAACAATGGGTCTATCTGAATGCCTTACATACACAGGGGGTAGAGAACCAGGCACAATAGAAGGACTTGATCAAAAATTCTACTCCAATATGAAATGCGCGTTTAATCAAAGCGCATGGTGCTATGGTAAAATAAATGGGTGCTGTAAATGCACAAAAACAAGACTTGCAGACATATCACTCATGATAGGGTATGAAACATTCAAATGTGATACTTGCATCTTAGATGGGTACTTCGGACTTTTAATACCAACCGGAAACGAACGATGTGGAAAATATGTATTTGAACCTATGGTTGGACATGACAATCACTGGGGAATAATAAAAGGTTTCCATCTTAAAGGAACCTTATGGGAAAATGAAGAAAACAGTAGAATTATAGAAGTTGCTCATGACTCTCAGGGCGCATACCTATTTAAAAAAGATGAAATCAGATCATTCGATCTTAAATGCAAACCCTGGAGTAGATACATGGAGGTATATAAAAATGAGGCGCAAGCACAAACTGCAGCAGATCTAACAGAAACAAATTTAACCGCTGCGCAATTTTTATCATCTCCAGGAATCAATACATTTACAAAATGCTTATGCGTAAGACCAGGACTTTCACTTGCTTCCAACGTTGCAATGATATACTCAGGATGTAGGTTCAGGGGTGAAATTGGCTACAATATGTACTGGCGACAATCTGAATGTGTTGAATTATGCTGCTGGAAAGAAGGTCCGGCTCTTAAGGCAACCGAAGGCGGAGGAAACACAAATCCACTAAGAACAATAAGCCAAGATAAAAGCATTATTGAAGTCAACATACCTCTAACAACAGTATGTGATCCTGAATGTTATGATCAAGGTGTAAACATAACGGAACCTATAGAAAAATATGAAAACTCTATTATCAAGGCATGCGACATAGATCTAGAATCTGCAACACATCCTGGCTTCGTATCAAACACATTATACTTATCAGCTGGCGGCCACTGGGATGATAGAGACTACCCACTTTTCTTTGACGTAGGCGGATCTTATGAGTTTGGCTGCGAAAACGTAGTCCTTAATCGTTGGACTGCATGGATCAAAGGTGGAGTATCATTCTAAAAATATTTACTCTGGGAATATCCACACTGAGAATATCACTCTAAATCAAATTCCCAAAAATATCAAAGGTAGGGCTTTCTAAAAAATATGCCCTACCTTTTTTTAAAGAAAGGTAAAATCTTTTGTCCAATCTTTACTTTTCATAATCACCTTTGCTAGCTTAAAATTAAGGAAGTAATATTGTTTGTTAGCCAATAATAACCAATAATAACCAAAAAGGGAGAACTTATGAAAATTAAATACCTCAAATCCATGTCCGTAATTTTGTTACTTATGCTTAGCGCTGGACTTTATCATCATATCAAAACAAAATTTGTAGCTACAGGGGCAAAAAAATTTGAAAAACTTCAAAAAAAAGCTGTAGCATTAATAGAAGACATTGCGCAAAATGCTGCATGGGGAATACTACCAGATCTAAAAAAAATAAAAGAGCTCAGAAAACTAACTCCATATATACCTAAAAACTATAAAGGTAAAAACTACGAGGCGCTAACAAAGGCACTCAGAAATATCCCAAACGATGTATTAAAAAAAGATCCTGAAAAAACACCTGAAGCGCAAAAATATATGCAGCCGGACCTTTCAGTAGAAGATGTTGCTGAGAAAAAAGCCGATCCTAAAAAGAAAACCTCTAAAAAGCTCTGACAAAAATAAAATACAAAAATACTATTGCCGGTATTTATATACCGGCAATTTTTTTACAAAAAAATAGGCCCTTTTAAAAAATTATGATATAACCCTCAAAAGCTTGACAACAAAAACAAACAAAGTATTAAGAGGGGAAATATCGTGAAGCAATCAATTTTAGTCACTGGCGGAGCAGGGTACATCGGTTCGCACACTGCATATTTACTTTCACAAAAGGGTTATGAAGTAATAATCGTAGATTCTCTTGAACACAAGCAAAGCTTTACCCATAATTGGGCAAAATTTATTAAAGGCGATTTTTCTGATGAAAAAATATTAAGAAACATATTTGAAAATCATAACATACAGGCAGTTATGCACTTTGCTGCGTTTATAGAAGTTGGAGAATCTGTAAAAAACCCATTAAGATTTTATGAAAATAACGTATCAAAAACAATCAAATTATTACAAATAATGCTTGAACATAATATTAAAAATTTTATATTCTCCTCAAGCTGTGCTGTGTATGGTAACCCACAATATCTCCCACTAACTGAAGATCATCCAAAAGCTCCAATTAGCCCATATGGAAAAAACAAACTTATTATTGAAATGGCACTGGAAGATTTTAGCCAGGCATATGACCTTCACTATGTAAGCCTGAGATATTTTAATGCAGCCGGCGCTATGCCAGAATATGGACTTGGCGAACAACATGACCCAGAAACCCATCTAATCCCAATAATTTTACGTGCAGCCATGCATAATGAGCCATTTTACGTGTTTGGGAGCAATTACAAAACAACAGACGGTTCTTGCATAAGAGATTATATCCATGTTTGGGACCTTGCAGACGCCCATTGGCTCGCATTGGAGTACTTGCATAACGGAAACACATCAGATAGCTTTAATTTAGGTACAGGGCACGGTTTTTCTGTAAATCAAATAGTAGACGCCATTAAACAGGTTTGCAGGCTTAAAATCAATATTACACACAAAAAACGAAGAGCCGGTGATCCGCCTATATTGGTCGCAGACCCCCAAAAAGCACGTAATAATCTTAGCTGGAGACCCCAATATTCAGATCTTGAGCTTATAATCAAAACAGCATATGAGTTTGAAAGCTCAAGAAACTTTATAAGAATCCCCAGAAAAAGAGTAAACAAGCGACAAAACCAATAAAAACCTGACAAAACTTGAACTCGAACAGGCCCTTTTAGCATACATATTGAAAAAAACTAAAGCTTTCTTGATAAAAATCTTGCAATTTGCATTTAAGCTTTGGTATCATGAAATTGAGGATGAAGAACGTTTAAAATAAAGTTTAAAGCCTATCCTAAAGACTTTTAGCATTTTGTTGGAGGTCTTGAGATCAAAAGGGTCAAATCTTTTGGGAGGTTAGGTTTTAATCCGACGGAGATAATTGGTCTAATTACGGGCCAAATATCTCTGTCGATTAAAAATTAGTTTACCCGTCTTAGCTAAAGCTAGACGAGAAAAAAATTGAAATCTGTCCCAAAGGTTTTCTGCTTAGTTGCGGTAAAGCTTTGAAATTAAAAGAGTCAAATCTTTTAGTGGGATAGCTTTCAATACGAAGGAGTTATTTTGGCTTTTACGGCTCTAATATCTCCTTCGATTTTTTTTGCGCAAAATAATGCGAATTCGATAATTCAAAACTTTAAAAAACATTAAGCAAAAAACTCGAAAAGCACCTCCCCACCGTCATCCCTGAGCTTGACGAAGGGTATATATTAAAAGTTCATTATTTCTAAAAGCGAAGCTGATTTTTAGAAATATATAAAATTATTTAAATATTTTAAACCCATTTTTTATTAAGATTTAGCATACTTATTATATAATAAAAAACTAGTCGACAATTTTTTCTAACCGTTTTTTAGAAAAGAAAAGCTTTAATATATACCCTTCGTCAAGCTCAGGGATGACGGTGGGGAGGTGCTTTTCATATTTTATCAATATTAATTAATTATCGAATTTCCGCTAAATTTTTCACTAAAAAAGCTCCCGGTATCAAGTTACTGGGAGCTTTTTTTTAGTTTTTACAATAAAACTTAATGTTTACAAAATAAAAATTATTTCATGCAACATTTTTTATATTTTTTGCCCGAACCACAAGGGCATGGATCATTTCTTCCAACTTTATCCTCAACAACCCTTTGCTCAACTTCAGTGCCTGTAGGATCACTTGAGACCATATTAATTTCTTCAAGCTCTTTTTCACGTCGTTCTTCAAATCCATGAGAATCAAAATGCTCAAGGTTAATATGAAATAGGTGATGCATAATATCACGTCTGACGTGCTTCATCATATCTTGGAACATAGAAAAGGACTCACGTTTATATTCAATGAGTGGATTCTTTTGTCCCCAGCCACGCAAACCAATGCCTTCTTTCAAATGATCTATGTTAACCATATGCTGCTTCCAAGCCTGATCAATAGTTTCCAAAATCATCCATTTTTCAGCTTCTTTGATTACTTCTTGATCTTGCTGTTTTCTAAACATATCGTAACTTGCAAGAATAAAGTCTATTAAATCTTTTTTTAGCGTTTCGCTATTTGAAATATCAAATTTCTGTTTTTCTAAAATGTCTACGGGAAACCCTATGACTCGAGAAACGGCAACAAAAAGACCTTTAACTTCCTCTGGTGTTGTTTTGCGCTTCGGACAATATTCAGCGACCAATGTTGTAATAGCTTTTATGATCAAATCACGTATCAGCTCATAAATATCACCTTCTCCAGCCAAAACAGTACGTCTAAAGTTATAGACAACTTTTCTTTGCTGGTTCATAACATCATCATATTCAATTAAGTGTTTACGTATATCAAAGTTATGTTTTTCTACTTTTTCCTGAGATCTTTGTATTGTCTTTGATACAAACCTAGATTCTATAATCTCATCCTCTTTCATGCCAAAGAATGTCATACGCTTTTTAAGTGTCTCTCCTGCAAAAATACGTATTAAGTCATCGTCTAACGATATATAAAATCTTGATTCCCCCGGATCACCTTGACGTCCAGCACGACCACGCAACTGATTATCAATACGTCTACTTTCGTGACGCTCAGTACCTAAAATATACAAACCACCAGCTTTCAGTGAATCTTGGGTTAATTTAATATCGGTACCACGACCAGCCATATTCGTCGCAATAGTTACCCTTCCCGGCTCACCTGCATGGGCAACAATATCTGCTTCTCTCGCGTGTTGTTTCGCGTTAAGCACCTCATGAGGTACACCATTAACCGTAAAAATGTTACTCAAAAGCTCTGACGTTTCAACCGCAACCGTACCAATCAAAACCGGCTGCCCTTTTTCATGCCGCTCTTTAATATCTTCTACAATAGCCTTGAATTTTGCATTTTGGGATAAGAAAATATAATCAGACTGGTCTTTTCTTATAAGTGGCCTATTTGTTGGTATTATAACAACATCCAACTTATAAATTCTATGAAATTCTTCTGCTTCTGTTGCAGCTGTACCAGTCATACCAGCAAGTTTTTTGTAAAGTCTAAATAAGTTTTGCAGTGTAATAGATGCAAGTGTATGACTCTCTTTTTCTATCTGAACGCCCTCTTTAGCCTCTAATGCTTGGTGCAACCCATCACTATAACGTCTTCCGGGCAACACACGACCAGTAAATTCATCAACAATAAGAACCTGCCCATCTTTAATCACATAATCAACATCTAATCTAAAAAGTGAATGCGCTTTTAACGCCTGGCTTACATGATGCAAAATACTTAAATTTTCTACATCATATAGATTATCTATTGAAAAGAAATCTTCTACCTTATCTACGCCTGACTCATTAATATGAACCGCTCGTGCTTTTTCATCAACCTCAAAATCTTGGCCTTTACTAAGACGCTTGGCTGCTTTGTCAGCACGCATATAAAGCCCACTATCTTCTTCACCTGCACCAGATATAATCAATGGAGTTCTAGCCTCATCAATTAAAATAGAGTCAACCTCGTCAACAATTGCAAAGTTCAGCTCCCTTTGCACATAGTCATCTAGCCTAAATTTCATATTATCGCGCAGATAATCGAAACCTAACTCATTATTTGTAGCATATAAAATATCCTTTTGATAAAGACCTTTACGTTCTGAATCAGAGCTAGAGTTTTGCAAAGCACCTACCTCAAGACCTAAAAAGTTATAAATAGGCCCCATCCATTCAGAGTCACGCTTTGCCAGATAATCGTTAACCGTAACAAGATGCGCACCTTTACCTTCCAGAGCATTTAAGTAAAGTGGCAACGTTGCAGCCAACGTTTTACCCTCACCAGTTCTCATCTCAGCAATTTTACCCTGGTGAAGCACAATTCCACCAATAAGCTGTACATCGTAGTGCCTTTGCCCTATCTGCCTTTTTGCAGTTTCACGCACTACAGCAAACGCTTCGGGCAAAAGACTATCAAGTTTTTCACCCTTATCTAACCGCTGTCTAAACTCATTCGTTTTTAGCGCAAGTCTTTCATCTGATAAACTACTAATATCTCTCTCTAGTTCGTTAATTTTATTAACCAGGGGCTGCAGCCGCCTTAGCTGTCGGGCATTATTTGTACCCATTATTTTTGCTAATATCTTTGCAATCATCTTGTTACTCCGGAAAATCTATATCTAAATCTAAATCTAAATCTAATGAGAAGTAAATCACTTAAGAAATATCATAGCACAAAAGCCACAAATTGTCATTATTTTAAGGAATTTTTACTCATGTAAGGCAAACAACGGTCATTTGCCGCCCACCATCCTGGCCACAACGCCTGCAAGAGAAGAATAGCTCGTCACATATAGTACAATCGTTATATTTTAAGAAAATAGCCTCTTTTTTGACCCCAAGCCCCTGCAGAAGCATGATATTGAACTTTGGAAGGTCAAAATACAAGCCGTCCTCTCTGCGCTGCACAACTCTATCTAAAAACTCAAATTCTTCTAGATTTTCAATAAAATCCTCTGATACTTTATAGCAACAGGTCTTTGCCGAAGGTCCAAATATCACCTTTATATCTTCAACTTCTGTGTTAAAAGATTTTTGCATCTTGTCTATTGTTTTAACAACAATCTGCTTTACCGCCCCTCTCCAACCAATATGAGCAATGGCAACCGCAAAGTTTCTTTTATCGAAAAAAACTACCGGCAAACAATCTGCGGTCATAACGCCAAGACCTACCTTTGGGACATTAGTAATCAGATAATCACCTTCTAAAGAAAAACATTTTATTTCTTTTGCCTGCTCTATAGAAGTTACAACTAAACCCTCTGCACTGTGAGTTTGATTTAAAAAAACAAGAGCTTTTAACTGCATAACCTTTTTTAACCTAGAAAATTGCTCTAAATCGTATACCTTCTTGCCTTTAGGCAAGTTTTTAAAATCTTTAGAAAAAAGCTTATCTTTTACATCCCCAAAATATATTCTAAATAAGGGATGGTTGTGAATCAACATACAATTAAACTCCTCACACTCTCACCAAAAGAGTTAGCAATGTTACACTTCTTTCGATTCTCACCCAACTTTCATCCTAACTTCCCCAATTCCCATTCTAACCAATTAAAAAAATATGTGAAACGCCACACCTCAAAAACACTTAAAATAAAGTATTTTTAAAGCAACAGGACATAAGATTATATGCGAAGGCGGGGGCTTTTGACGCCCTGCAAAAACTATTTTAAAGTATTTAAGACTTAAGCGCTTAAAGTCAGATTAACCTACAAAAGTAGACACGTATTATTAACCCCATAACAGTAAAGGAAATCTATGAAAAAGTGTATTATCTTGTCATCAATATTACTACTCTCCTGCTTGGCTCATGCAAACAGACAAGACGAAATAGCAAACGCACATAACCCATTTGAAGAACTTGCAACCAAGTTCCAAGATGGGCGAATCAAAGACAGTGAGATTGAAAAAATCTCTGCTACAATAAAGTCCAACATCGACACAGCGGCAGAGATGTGCGATTCGGTAGTATTAACATTCAAAGTCAAGAAAGACAAAAACCATGATCCTCAAGCATGGAAAGAAATAGTATCTCTCTCTGCAGACTTAATTGAGCAATGCAAAGAGCTTCCTAAAAGAGAAGGCGATAACCAAGAAGTAGAAAACATATTACACAAAACAAGCGAGTTTATGTTAGAGTGCACAAAACGCTCAGGAGACGAAACAAACATTCACGGTAATTTCGGTATTAGCTTAGGAACCCCTGAAAGCCACGCATCAGTTACCTACACAAACTAGCAAACCAGCATTTAATCGTATTTTTTAAAAAGTTGCAACTTTTTAAAAAGGCCCCCCTGAGCCGAAGGGGGGCCTTCTTTTTAAATCACCCTCACTCTTAAATTGCCCAAATAGGCCCTTTAGCTAGAAAGTGCCCTACGCTTTTATCGATTTTTGTGATTATGATGACGCATTATCCTAAGAGTCTCCAAGAGCAGAAAAGCCCCAATAGAACAAAAAAACCTTGACTTTTTTTCAGTCTGTATTAAAATATACTATATATGGTAAAAATACCGTAAAATAGCTAATGTACTAAAAATTCCTAAATGGGGGCAAATATGCTACTTAAGGCCAAAAATTCATTTTTCTTACTTACCCTATTTTTTCTTATGCAAATTTTTGCTATGAAACATAATAATACACTAAAAAGTAAAATTGGCCCTTTCGAAAGCAATATTCATTTTCTAAAAAAAGTAACTGTTTCAAAAGAGATAATCAAAAAATTAAATACAGGTCTTAGCTGTAACGTGAAACTCAACCCAAATGAAGTATCCAGAGATTTACTTTTGGTATCAACAAAAAAAAACATCTCATACATATTTGACATAAAAAATAAAAAAGAAATACAAAACAAAAAAATCTCATATAAACAAAATGAATCATACTACCCTTTTGCTATTGTACAAAAAGATAATGCTATATATCTCAAAATTAAATATTCTGGATCAATAGAATACTTTACATTTGATCAAACAATTTCAGTCAACTTACTTAATAACAATGAGATTTTAATTGATAGTTTTAAGAAACAAAAAGATATCATAAGAAGCCCTTATTTTGCTTTGGTAAATCCCAATTCAACAGAAAAAATTTCACACCATGATTACAAAATAAAAATTAAACAGCATGAGATAAAAATAAAACACAAGATCCCTAACAAAATAGTAAAAATCAAACCTAAAGAGGGGGTTATCAGGGATGTTTTTGCAAGCCCTCAACACAAAAGCCAACACATACTCGTTTTTACCGTTACATGTCCCGTTTATACAGAAACAATAGATAAACTAACATTGTATGACAATCAAATAGGCAAACCTGTAAAAACTGCTCAGTCAAAACCTGTAGAGATCTATAGCATGGATCCTCAATGTTTTACAAAAAATAACAAAAAAAGAAAATTTAAATATGCTATATTTGCGAAAAAAAATAATCTTCTTCTTTTGTTATTCTCTTCATATGTTTCAATTCTTGATCTCAATACAATGACATTTATTTTCAAAAAAAAGTTCAAACCTAGCTCTAAGACAAAAGAGATCTTCTTATTATCCAATGAAGAAGAATTTGGAGTCTCGGTTGATAAAGAAATTTATATGTACAAAATCCCAAGAAAAGAAAAACGAATATTTAAAAAGAAACTCAAAAAAAATACAAAATACAAAGATATAAAAATAGTTTGCGAAAAATAATTATTAAATAATTTTAATGGAGAATAAAACATGTTAAAAATAAATAAATTTCTTATTTTCACAACAATAACACTGCTTGCAACTTGTCTTGCAAAAGGGATGATAAAAACAACGGCACTTCCTAAGCTTACTGTAAAAAAAAGAACAACTTACACAAAAGAACCTCAAAATGAGCTACAAAATGTTGTTGTAAGGCCTATAACCAGACAATCTTTTTACAAAATTTTAAAAACTTATGACCCACAAGCAAGCATTAATTTAAAAAAAAATATCACTAACATAGCAATTGAGAAAACAAATAATGCAATAGTGTTACGTCACATAGAAAGTAACAAAATTATTTACAAGCTCACGTTACAACAAATAATAAAAGCAGCATCAAAGGCCGGTTACAAAAAAACTCTCACAAATAAAGAAACCAGTATTTTCGAAGCACTTTTTTTCAAAGGCGAAAACAATCATCGAATATTAACAACGCTGGAAAATAGCGTTTTTCGATGTAAATTGTCTTTGATCTTCCATATAGAAAAAAACAAGTTTATTCTTAAAGTCTATGCAAAAGAGCGCCATCATAGAATTAATAAGCGCATTTTTAAAAACATAAATAAAATAAAAAATAGGCTAAGCAGCTACATTTTCTTTGGCTCCTCAACAAACAAGAAACTAATTAATCACCCTACATATGAATTGAAAATAAGAAATAAAAAATTAGTAATAACTCACAAAAAAACCAAAAATTATTTGAATGTAAAACTCGGTTGTAAAAAAGGAGCACTGGACATATCTGCTTCAGCTTTTACAGGCCACAAACATGCATTAATCCAGCTTAAAAACAATAAACATTCATTTTATTCGCTTGATATGCACACTGGAAAAATGAAAAATGTTTACAATTGTAGACGATGGGGAAATAGACTTGGAAAACTAACATTTGGCAAATCTGGAAGATTTATATACATGGCAATCAAAAGTAGTAAAAAATATGAAAACGAAATCATAATTTACGACATACTTAAAAAAAAGCCCTATTTATACTCCATATTGCCAAAAAAAGACAACTCTGAGATTATTGAAGTTGCTTTCTCAAACGATGAGAAATATATCATTGCGTATACCAAAAATACACAGTATATTCTTCACAACCCAGTGGTTCTTACAAAGATACAAAACTACAGAGAAAAAATTGCAACAAATATCAAGTTTACGGATGTAAAAATGCGCACTTTTCATTAGAAAACATTAGAAGAGCCGAGTTGGACAACCCGGCTCTTACCCCTAAATGAACAATAAATTAACTTTGTTGGCTGTTAACATCTTTTTTTGCTGATTTTCTTAAGAACGTTGGCACATCTAAATCATCTAAATTAATTAAATTGGCACTTGCTTTGTCTGCTTTACCCTGCTCTTTCTTTGTATCAACATCCAATTCTTTTTCTTTATCTTTATCTTTAATTTCAAAATCCTGCTTATGCTCGCTCTCATAGTCATGATCGCACTGATTATCAGTTGGTGCTTCTTGCTTGTCTTGAGATAACTGCTCTGCATGTGATACGTTATTTTGCTGATCTTGTAACAACTCTATCTCTTTGTCTTCAGGCGCCACAACAGTCGCTTTAACTTTTAGGTCATACAGCCCATCTTCAGCCATTTTTTGTGTAAAGCCTGTTGCGATTATCGTCACTGTTACCTCGTCACCCATAGACTCATCAATTACAGAACCTAAAATGATATTTGCGTCTTCTTCTGCTTGTTCATAAATAATTGATGCTGCCTCACTGATCTCATGAAGCCCAAGATTTGTTCCGCCGGTAATATTAAGCAATACCCCACGAGCACCCTGTATACTCATATTCTCAAGTAATGGAGAGGAAATTGCCTGCAATGCAGCTTCAGCTGCTCTGTCTTCGCCAGTCGCTGTACCAGAACCCATAACAGCCATACCCATATCTTTCATGATTGCTCTGACATCTGCAAAGTCAACATTGATATGTCCTGGATAGGTTATAATTTCTGAAATGCCTTTAACAGACTGGCTCAAAACATTATTGATCAAAGCAAATGCGTCAATCATAGAAGTCTGCTTATCGGTCACCTCAAGAAGTTTTTGGTTGGGAATGACCAAAAGTGTGTCTACTTCTTTTTTCAAAAGACTAATTGCATCTTCAGCAACTCGAGCTCGTTTTTTACCTTCAAACTCAAACGGTTTGGTAACCACGGCAATAGAAAGTATACCTTGTTCTTTTAATGCTCTTGCAATAACTGGCAATGCTCCAGAACCGGTTCCACCACCCATTCCCCCTGCTAAAAACACAATGTCAGAACCTTCAAGCGCATCCATAACTTTATCAAGATCTTCCTCTGCGGCCCGTTTTCCAAGTTCAGGATTTGCACCAGTCCCCATGCCTTTTGTTGATTTCATCCCAAGCTGAATTTTCACATCTGCTTTTGAAATTCCCAGAGCCTGAGCATCGGTGTTAACTGCTAAACATGTAATGCTGTGATACCCAGAATCTATTATACTATTGACCGTATTACCTCCAGCACCTCCAACTCCCACTACCTTAATCGAGACTACAGGAGAATCCTGTATTTTCTCTTCTTGCTCAAACTCTATCATTCACCTACTCCTTTTCCTATTCTTTTTGTGTGTTTTATTTTCTATTAAAAGAAATCTGATACCCAAGATTTCATCCGCAAAAACACACGTTTTACAACTGGCCCCTCAATGGCATTGAAATGCTCAGCCTGTTTTTTCAAAGCGTATAACAGCATGCCGTACCCGGTTGCATATATGGGACTATCTAAAGATTCTGATATACCAAATTGCAGTCTCGGTGGTCCTATACGCACCGGCATAGCAAATGTATCTTGCGCTACTTTTTCAATGCCTTTCAACAAAGAACCTCCACCAGTAATCACAAACCCGGATGTAACAAACGTACTCAATTCTCTTGTAGCAATCTCATGGTGCACAATGGAAAGCAATTCTCTAGCCCTTGGCTCAATTATCGATACCAAATCAGATAATGAAATAAATCGCTTACTTAAACCTTGCACCTCTTCTACCTCAATAAGCTCATCCTCCAAGATTAAACTCAAGCTTGCAATACCATGCATTTTTTTTATTCTCTCTGCATCACTTAACGTCGTACGCAAACCTATGGCAATATCATTAGTAAAGTGGTTTCCTGCAACAGGCAAAACCATCGTATGCCTTATACTACCATGCTGGTAGAGCGCCAAGTCAGCTGTGCCGCCTCCAATATCTAAAACCCCTACTCCTAACTGGCGCTCATCATCACTTAACACTGCTGCAGCTGAAGCAAGTTGCTCTAAAATTATATCTTTTACTTTTACTCCTGCAGACTCAACACACTTGATTAAATTTTGAACAGAAGAAACACCGCCAGTAATTATATGTGCTTGCACTTCTAAGCGTATCCCGTGCATACCAACCGGATCATGCAATTTGTCACCACTATCAATCGCAAAATATTGCGGCAAAACATGCAAAATCTGTTGTCCCTCCTTAATTGGCACAGCTTTTGCAGCCTCTAGAACATTAGTAACATCCGATTGTTTAACCTGTCCATTTTTTATCGGCACCGCACCGCTTGAGTTGACAGACTTTATATGCCCGCCAGAGATACCAACATATGCAGATTCAATCGTATGACCTGACATAATCTCAGCCTCTTTCACCGCACGTTTTATCGATTTTACGGTACGAGCAATATCAACTACCACACCTTTTTTTAAACCATCAGACGGGGCCTTGCCAACTCCAATAATTTCTATATGATCTTTATCGAGCTGACTGGCTACTAACACACAAATTTTTGTCGTCCCTACGTCTATAGCCGTTATCACCCGCCCTGAAAATACCTTAGCCATCACCTCCCCCTTATCTCTTTACGTATCACAATTTGATCTTTAAATCTTACATCGGCAACCCATTTTTTATATTTTCTACTCTTGAACTCGCCCTTATTTTCTAAATTTCTTTTTATCTGTCCACATGCCAACAAAATCTTTTCATCCGGCACCTGCAAATCGCAAAACAAAATAGCAAACTTTTTATTCTTTTTATCTTGCATATAACTTTTTGTATCACTCACCCTTGTAATCTCATACCCCAAGAAACAGCTCTCAGGCAAACTAAAAATCATGCTTTTGCAGCTACCAGACAAGTCTGTACCAGACAAGTCTGCACCAGAAAAATCTGTATCGGGCACACCTGTGCCAAAAGCCCAACTTGCAATATCCACGTTCTCCAGCCTCACACACTTACAACGCTCCAAAGCAAACAGGCCAAAAACCCCTTTTGCAAAAACAGCTCTATTTTCTGCTAACACATAATTTTCATTCAAAATAAACTTGGGCTCAAAAGTCTTAAATGTTACACCTAAAATCCCATTACCACGCTGAAATGCATCAATAGACTTAATAACCCCAAACTCTTTGCTTATCTTACGAGAAAGGGCGCTCAGAGAAAAATTTCTCAAGCGCTTATTTTCATTTAAAAAATTAAAAATTTGATTTCTATGGGTTTGAGACACAAGAGAATCAAACGTACATGCATACCCATCGATAGAAAAAAGATAACTCGCAATTCTTTTGGCTCCTAATAAACACATTATGCAAGCCAAAAGAGCTGCTATTATTTTTATGTCCCCAAATAATCGCTTCATCTTGTCCCCCCTGCGTCCCTCACAGGTATCCCTATTACCTTTCTAATTAACTAATACATTTTTTGCTCTTGCATAGTCAATGGATTAGATAAAAAACTAGAAAAACAAGATAAAACAAAGCTCCCAACACAAATAATTTTTTGCATTGGGAGCTTTATTAAAATCGAAAACTATGATTTGGAAAATTTTGCTATCTTTATTTTTGAGCCCTTCTAGATAATTTTTTCTCTTTTGCGTCCTCTTTTTCTAGCTCTTGCTCAAATCTCTCATATTTTTCAAAAGAGGAGGTCTCTTTTTCTTTCTTCTCAATATCGGCTTGCATCACCTTTTTGACCGAATAAGGCAAATCTACCTTAAGCACATCTGCAAGAGTCATTTTTTCAGATTTGTAATTTGGGAACCTAATTCTTGCAGGATATCCCTTAAATTCAACCATATCGTATTCTCCACCTGGGATCTTTCTCTTCTTCTTTTTATCGTCCCTGACCTTTACATTAAGCCAATATGGTTTTTCGTGTTTCCTCTTTGTCGTATACCATATACCTTTAACTTTCCAGTATGGTGCCCTCATACCTCTTTTTTTTGTTTTAAAAAACAATTTTTTGCCTTTTTTAATCTCCCTAATAAAAGGCTCAACTCCCTTATCTACACATACGAATATATTTTCCTCTGTTTTGTTTTGTACGGTAAATCCAGAGCGTGTAAGCTTCAGGCCCAACAAAAAACCTGTGCTTATCAAAAATAGCGATGCTACTACAATTACAATTCGCTTCCTCATAAGATTCTCCTATCTTAAAAAGCAAAATATACTATCTCTTCTAATACAACTATTCTGAGGTTATTCCAAGAATTTTATAACTTTTTTTTCTAAATTCTGGGCCTTGTTTAACAACTGATTTATAATAATCTACGACAATGGAAGTTATCTCAATAATTAAATTAATTGCCGAAATCATATTATTCGTGCATAGCTCATCAATATAAGCAAACTTCTTCTTGTCTACTTTTGAAATCAAGTCTTTATTGTAATTTATTGTTTTTGCAGATTTACCTATTAATTTTTTAAGATCACTTTCTTTCTTTACTTTTAAAATACCTATGCAAACGTTAAGAACATCCAAACTCGAATAAAACAAGTTTTTTAGAGCCAATCTCTCTTTATCTGATTTCTTGTCTTTAATTTCTTTTATTAACTTTGCATACACA
>JBHPCA010000003.1:0-64653 GCA_042576225.1 Candidatus Babelota bacterium | reverse complement strand
ATAATAAATTGTTACTGTCGTTAATATAAGAAGTATGCTATTAAGGGCAAGCTGGTTATTAACAAGATTGTGAACAATGTTAAATGGGTAAAAATTTATGAGTTCCATAAGTGTGTAAGGTGTTATTAGTAACGGGTCTTTGCCTACTGGAGTGACATTGTTAAATTGTGTTATAGCTACGGAAAAAAATACTAGCGAAATAGTCAATGTTATTGGGATATAAATTTTCTGCCTCAGACCCATAAGTTTTTTGTTTTTAATTAAAGATTCTATAAATAAAGCAAGAGAGTGAAACTGAATAACGTTAAATGCCCATGCTATACGAAACCAAAATAGTGCAATTCTATAGTCAGTGAAGGGAAATAGTAATTCTCTTGCGAGTTTAAATATCCAAGCTGAGTCTGCGATCATGGCTGTACCTATGAATATTATAAGAAGACTTAACGAAGCATGGGTTTTTTTATGTTTAAATGAGTTGGAAAGAAGTTTTATTATCAAATAAAGCTTTATAAAAAAAGATAGGGAAGCGATAACCAAAATTACGGTTTCGTTACCAATAAAATTTTCTAAATAAACGAAAAATGGGCCAAAGTAAGATAAATTTATCATAGTTTATTGCTAATTATACTGTCTTTTCCTATACTTATTCCTAAATTGCATTATTGATAGTTTACATGTTTAACCTAACTATATAAAGGATTACTTTATGACGTCTATAAAAACATATATAATGGAACGGAAAATGCTTGCGGCATTGTTATTGCTGTGCATGAAAGTAATAACGAATCCTCCTTTTGGTTAATATTGTTTTTTAAAGAGTAAGAGACTGTGTTGAAGCATTTTTTTATAAAACAATAAAAAAGGAGAGTGGGGCTTTCACTTAGGGGACAAAATGGATTTCTTTACATACATCTAAATTAAATTATATTCTTTGCAGCGTCTATTTACAGATGAGCGGTTAACTCCTAGTAGGTTTGAGATTTTATTTTGGTTTTTGAATTTATTCCAGAGCATGGCCATGATCTTAGGGTCTCGCAGGGCGTGTTTCCCCAAGCGTGCAGCTTCTATTATTTCTGGGTCTGTTATATTATATGTTGGATCAAATGTGGTCTCATTATATATGGATTGTTTTTGAGATTTTTTTATGAGAATATGATGAACTTTCTTTTTAAGTTCATTTATGCTTGCGGGGCAAGATTTAATTATTCTTTTTTTGTCGTTTTTCTCAAGCTCGAGTATATGGTGAAATTCGTCTGTTTTTATGGCTTTTTTTACAATGTTGTTGGCTATATCAAAAATCTCTTGATCAGGTAGGTTGCATATTTTTGGCATTATAACCTGGTTTTTTGTCAGTTGGTTATATAGAGATCCCAAGAATTTGCCTTCTTGGGCCATATTTTTAAGATTTGTGCTAGCAGAAAATATTAGTCTAACATTGCTTTTTTCTTTATTATTGCTTTTTAGATTTTTATAAATCCCGCATTTTATGTATTGTTCAATATGATTTTGTGTTTCAAGATCAAGAAAATCTATATTTTTTATATATAATGTACCGGTTTTGTCTAGTTTTTTAAAAAAGGGTATTTGGGCATTGTGTGTTCCAAAAATTGGGTTTGTGCCAAATAGTGTTGCTTGGATATTAATTTGTTTGGAGCTTTTTTTAGCATCAATAACCTCCATGATTTCGCGCGAACTTATGTGGTGTAATATTTCTACGATAGACATGACATCATCTTCCTCTGCACTTATAATAACTGCTTTTTTATTGAGCGCAGCCCGCAGCAAATCAATTTTAAAATTTAAAAAAGTTTCGCAATTGGACGGTATAAAGTTATGTATAATACTCCCATACTCAGTAGTCTCAAGATAAAGAAGATATTCCCATAATGTTGGGTCTTTTAGCATACTGCTTTTATCTGCAAGTATGTCAGATATTTCAGGGTATCTTACGGTAATTATAACGTTGTTCTTTTCTATATTTGGGATCCCTGAGATGACAAGTTTTTCGCCTATATTATTTTTTATAAAACAGGTTTGTGGGGATTTGTATTCTATGACTTGGTTTGCTATTTTTTTTATTGCTTTTGAGGTAGGATGTCCCCAATGGGTGTTAAGGTTTATTGGGATAAGTGATTGAGCCGTCTGATTTACGGGGGTGAATAGTCTATTTTTATAAAATATTATACCGATCTTTTTTTCTTTATTGTTTATCAAGAAGGATCGTATGCTTTCTTTGTATTGATTAACTTCTTGTTCTTTTATATGTAGTTTGTCGCTTAGATCTTTTTCTTGTTTAATAATGTGATTCAAGTTTTTTGTTTGAAGTAAGTTGATTATTTTGCCCAGGTAGTTTGAAAATACTATTATCTGATTACCTTCTTGTTTACTGTAAAATTCGTTGTTTTTATTGTCTGAGCTTAATCTAGAAAATCGCTCTACAATTATATACGCGACCATTTTGTGGCTTTCGTATATTGGAATAAATATATCAGCGTTCAGATGGTTTAAAAAAGCGAGTATTTTTTCTCTTGTCTTTTCTTCTTGGTAGAAATTACTGAATGCAAGTTCATCATGTATAACAATTTTTTCTTTTCTTAAAAATTTTTTTACATCACCAGTTTCATCCTGTGTGCTTAAAAATGCCTCTACGGTAGATTCATCTTGCGTAAGTATAACTGTGTCATGTGTTTCATATTCTTGTTTTAATTTTCTGGTATACAGATGGGTTTTTTGTATAGGTATTGCCAAAGTTTCTTTAAAAAATGTTTTTGTGATGTGTACAAGTTCCCTGGTGTTTGTTATATTGCTAAACTTGTCCAATATATTTTTGAAATTATATACAAAATATAATTCTTTTTTTGATTGCACGCGCTCTTTAAGATTTAAAAAACGAAGGCCCATTATTTTTTTGATACATCTGTACAGCGCATATGTTATCAATGCGATTGAAATCGCCGTTATTGTGTATTTTTTCCCAACATATAAATGTTTTATAGGGTAAAAATGTATAAATTCTGAGATTGCTATGGGAACAAACAAAACCTTTATAAATATATGAAATTGCCTTTTTAAAATTCTGGGAATATCACTGGACCTTAATGTGAGCAAAGAAACAACCAAGCTTACAAGTAAGATCCAAAAAAGATAGTAGACTGGTGCTGCCTTTGTCACAATATGTTCGATACTAGATTTTATTGGATTATTAAAGTTGACTACTGCTGTAACAACAAAAAAGAAAAAAATAGCTGCGCTGATTGGCAGAAAAATTTTTTGCCTCATATTTTTAAAAAGTTTTTTATGTTTTACAAGAGATTCTACAAACAGTGCAAGCGAATGGTAGTGCAATGTGAGAATTGCCCAAGTGATTCGTGTAAAACACATAATAATTTTTTCATCAAGTGCGCCGAAAAAAATATTATTTGCTGTCTTTATTACCCATGTTGTATTTATCAGTATAGCTGAAAATACTGTTACCAATAAAAGCGCAAGCTGCTTTTGTGATCCCTTTGCATGCTTTCTATTAAGAATCAACTGGACCAGTATTACAACTTTAAAACATAAAGCTAGCACAAACACAACCAGTAAAAACTTAAACCCGGTTACAACTTCTATAATATTATTCACATAATTATCTACGTTAAACATAGTAAAATTTTAGTTGATATTTTACTATGCATCAAACTATTTTTTTTTCTTTGAAAAAGAAAATATTCTCAATGCTTTTTTAAGTATGCTAATTTCTTTTTCTATTTTTATATTTCTGTCCCTAAAGATTTTATATAAAATGCAAGCGAGACAAACTGGAACAGCTGTCACCGTTAAAATCTTTTCTAAAAAACTTGAGACTTTTTTTTGAACACTCGTATTTTTTTGTTTACTGCAAGTGCTCGATTCGGTTTGAGATCCAGCTTTAGCAATATTGTTTATAATAACCCGTATAACAGATGGCTTTTCTTTATTTTCATCTTTTGGTTTTCCATCACCAATGTTACAATTTATCAAAAAGACCAAAAAAACCATTAGACTCACTTTTGTGACTCTCATCTCTACTCCCCTTTTTTTATACTTCTCTTTTACAAGAAGTCCCTTTTTTACAAAACTACTTTATTTTTTAAAAACAAATCTAGATTTTATTATTTGTGAGGAATAAGAGAAGAGCGCTACAACAAATTATACTCTTTACATCTACGATTTACAGCCCTTCGATACTCCTCCTTCGCTAAAGCTTCGGAGGATACTCAGGATGCTCGGGGTCAACCTAGATGAGGTTATATTCTTTGCATCGCCGATTCACTGATGAGCGGTTAACCCCTAGTAAATGTGCGATTTTATTTTGGTTTTTAAATTTGTTCCAAAGCATGCACATAATTTTTCTATCTCTCAATGCATGCTTTCCAAGCCTCACAGCCTCTACTAGTTGTGGATCAGAGACATCGTATGCAGGGTCAAACTGCGCTTCTTCGTAAATGGCACTTTGCTTCGATTTTTTAATCAAAATAGTTTGAATTTTATTTTTCAGTTCCGCAAAGCTTGCAGGGCATGAGCTTGCTAGTTTCTTTTTTTCAGACTCTGTAAGCTCAAGCATATGTTGAAACGCATCAGATTTTATTGCCTGTTGTGTAAACCCAGTCGTCAAATTTTCAAGTTCATCTTTTGGGAGTGTCATTAGAGATGGCATAGAGAGTGATGTTTTGTTTAGTTCATCAAAAAGTTCTTTGGAGAATTTTCCCTCTTGCAAGGCTGTTTGTAAATTTATATTTGTAGCGCATATAATCCGTACATTGGAGAATGTTTTCTTCTCCCCCTTAAACACCTTAAAGAAACCATATTTTATAAATTCAGCCAATAGCTTTTGTGTTTCTATCTCAAGAAAGTGAATGTTTTTTATAAATAGCGTACCTGTATCGTTAAGTTTTTCCAATATAGGTTTTTTCTCATCTGTTTTAATTCCAAAAATTGGATTTATTCCAAAAAGCTTTATAGCTGTGTTATAGTTTTTTGTCGGTTGTTGTAGATCAAGAATATGCAATGTTTCGCGCAAGCTTATGTGATGTAAAATCTCAACTGTTGGTATCAAGTCCTGATCAGGCATGTCGATAAGTATTGCTTTTTTGCTCAGTGCTATCTTCAACAAATCTATCTTGAAGTTTAACAATGTTTCTCCGTTGCCCGGAATAAGCTCGTTAATAAGTTTCCCTGAGCGTGTTGTTTCCAGGTACAACAAATAATCCCACTTGGTAGGATCCTTTAAAAGTTCTATTTTTTTCTTCAAGAGATCAGATATTTCTGGATAATATACAATTATGATAACGTTGTTTTGTCCACTTTGTACGCTATTGGGCAACGCAGATACAACCAATTTTTCACCTTCATGGTCTTGAATAAAACAGGTCTGCGGAGCCTTGTATTCCATAACTTGTGTTGCTATACGTTTTAATTTTTTCGTAATTGGATGCCCATCATGGGTATTTAATTTCACTGGTATGAGATCTTGTGCTATCTGGTTTCCAAAAGAGAATCTCCTGTTTTTGTAAAAAATCACCCCAATTTTTTTATTTTGATTATGCTTCAAGAAGGACCGCATACTTTCTTTATACTGGTTAATTTCCTGGTGTTTGCTATACAATTCCTCTTTTAAGTCTTTTTCCTGTTGGATAATATAACTCAAACTACGCGTTTGCAGCAACTTTATTATATTACCCAAATAGTTTGCATACACCAGCATCTGATCACGCTCTAAATTACTATAAAACGGTGCATTTTTATTTTCACTATTGATTCTTGCATATTTCTCAATAACGATGTATCCAGAACTGGATCCATTTTCAAATATTGGAATAAAAATATCAGCAGAAATATTGTTCATGAATTGTAAAATTACAGAGCGCTCTTCATTCTCATCATAGAAGTTGCTAAATTCAAGTTCATCAGCAATTATAATTTTATTTTTTCTTAAAAACGTACCAACTTTTGTATCTGCTCCATGGCCACTTATAAAATGTTCAACTTTTCCCTCTTCGTTATCAAACGAATTATAATGTTCTCGTCTATCAAAATCACCTTTATCTTTTCCATCTGTCCTGATGTAAAGCCTTGTTCTTCTTGTAGGAATGTTAAACGCATCTTTAAAAAAATTCTGCGTTATATGCCACAACTCCCTTGTGCTTGTAACCTCGGCAAATTGATCCAGTATGTTTTTAAAGTCATCTATAAAATGAAAACTTTTCGGCGCCTTTACGTGCTTTTCAAAGTTTAAAAATCTTAACCCCATAATTTTTCTCATGCAAAATATTATTGCTACTGTTATGGTAAGAGTTGATATTCCAATAACGGTATACGTGTTTGCTATAGTTGTGGCAAGAAATGTGAATGGGTATACCTGTATTAAGTCTGCAATTATTACTGGGACAATAAAAAATTGAATAAATACTTTTAATTGTCTTTTTAGTATCCGGGGGGTATTTTCTGTTTTGACTCTTCTTATCGCCCAAAAGAGGCTGATTGGCATAAGTACAAACAACATATAAATAGTAGAAATTGAAAGAATTATGGTTTCTAATTTTGGACGAAGTAGGGGGCTAGAACAATTAAATTGGTAGAGTGCTAAACCCAAAAAGAATAATACAACAATAGAGCTTATGAGTATAAATATTTTTTGATGTAGTCCCATTTTATTTTTTTTGCTAGAAAGGCTATCTATAAAAAGAGCAAGAGCTTGATAATAAATAACGTAAAATCCCCAAGAGATGCGTGTCCAAAAAAGTGTGAATTTATAGTTTATATTTACTAAAGAAAGTTTTCCAATAGACGTTAGAATCCAAGCAGTGTCAGAAACCATAGAGCCTATTAATACTAGAAAAAGAAATATCAAAGTTTTTTGAATTTTTGTAGATTTTATTGCTCTTGAGATTAATATGCTTAAAATAAAAATTTTTGATACTAGGGCAATAGATGAAAGTATTAGTATTGACTGGTTGCTGCCTATTATTGTTTCTAAATAATAAAAACTGTTTGATATTATTTTATATAAATTTATCATAATGTATTGATATTCTTTTTGGTAAGGGTTATTATATTAATGGCCTTAATAAAGGTTTTCTAAAATTTTAAACTTAATTTTACGAAAGGTGTACACTGCTATGAAGAATTACAAGTTATATGTAATCAAAACTTTTATCTTTGTGTTTTCAATTGTTTCAATATTTGCTAGTCTCCCTCCTGGTGGTGGTTAATTTACACAATTATAGCAGAAAAAAAGATTTAAACAACAGGGTTGGAGAGTAAAAATGAGCAACTTTAGGCTCGATCTAGAAGGACTTGCAGTGGAGATTATCAAAAAATTAAGGGAATCAACTGCTAGAATGGTCGAGCCAGCCGCAAGTAAGGTGGTACAGGAATTTGGGAGGGATCCTTTTTTAATACTTGTGAGTTGCATATTAAGCTTACGAACAAAGGATTCTGTTTCGTTTCCTGCTTCTTGCAGGTTATTTCAATTAGCAAAGACCCCAAAAGAAATTTTAGATTTGGAAATTAAAAGGATCCAAAAAGTTATCTATCCGGTAGGCTTTTATCGCCAAAAGGCCAAGAGTTTGCATGAGATAAGTGGGGATTTGATTGCGAGGTTTGCCGGTCGAGTGCCGGATAATGAGAAAGATTTGTTGTCTTTTAAGGGTGTTGGGCGAAAAACAGCCAATCTTGTGTTAGGAGAGGGATTTGGCATGCCCGCCATATGTGTTGATACGCATGTGCATAGGATTTCTAATAGATTGGGGTTGGTGAAGACAAAAACGCCTGATGAGACTGAAAAAGCATTGAAAAAGATTTTGCCAAAAAAGTACTGGGTGGAGTTCAATAGATTGCTGGTGCAATGGGGTCAGAATGTGTGTGTTCCTGTGTCACCGTTTTGCTCAAAGTGCGCCATTTTTGATTTGTGTAAAAAAGTTGGGGTAAAAAAGTCGCGGTGAGCTTTACTTTTTCTTTAGAATTTTTCGGGCTATATCAAGCTTTGTTTGCGTGTTTTTCATTTTGTCTTTCCAGTATTTCTTTTCTGAGGTCGTATTCGCGTCTTTAAGTTCTGCTTTGAATTTGTAATATTTATCTTTATTTGTTTTTATTTTTTCTTCCAAATCTTTTTTAGACATTGTTTTAAATTCTTGTTCAAGTTTCTTTTTAAAGAGCGGTCTGGCAAAATCCAATCTTTCTTGCAGTTTGTTCATTGCATTTTTGAATTCTTGTTTCTCGCCAGCTTTCTGTTCTGACATTTTGTCTTGGATCATCCACCAAGATCTTACGTTTTTGCTTATTTTTTCACCTAATTCTTCGCTGTCCATATTTTTATATATTTCTTTGAAGTCTCCAGGTTCAGGTTTTTTTACCTGTGTTTTTTGTTTGGTTCTTTTTTGCAGAATAGATTTTGTAAGTATAAATATATTATTGTTGAGTGTTTTAAGTTTGTTTATATACTCTGGATCAAAAGATTTTAGCTCTTTGGATTCAAGCTTTTTTTTCCTTTTTTCGTACCATTTTTTATAAAAAGCTGTTAGTTTTTCTTCCTGATTTTTGTCTATTTTTGGAAGAAGAACCTGATCTTTAAGCATGGAGACTGAATCATAAAGATTTGTGAATATTCCCTCCCCCATATATGTTTTTTCGTGTTTTGTTATTTCTTCTTTTAATGCAGATGATCGTGCTTGTCTAACATATTTTGATAACATATCCAGTTTTTCATGCATATCAGATGTTTTAAATTTTTTCTCTTTTAGCTCATTATGCAGTTTTACAGTGTATTTATTTGCCGATACTAGTTTTTTCCCGGTCTCAGTTTGTAGTCCAATAGCGCCTAGGCTAATTTGAGCAACAAATAGTGTTGAGAGTGAAATGGTTAGTGTTACGGATTTTTTGATAATTGACTTCATAATTTCTCCTTTTTTGGTATAAAATTGTCAGTTCTACTTCTTTCTCAATTCTGATTATAAAGGTTTTTACGTTGAGAAATCAAGGCTATTTGTGATTATTTTCAATATGTGCTCCAGATGGGGTGTTTGATAGCTAATTTGCAGCTAAAAAAAGGTAAAGGTGCTAGGGCAGGGAGTTTTTGGGTAGTGGGGATACGGGGATGTGCGCATATAATGGCATTTTTGGACTTTTTTAGGGGCGTTTGATAGATTTGCAGTTGTTGTGTATTATAGTTATTAGACATAGTTATGTTGTGAAAATGGTGGTTTTTAGGTAATTTATGGGGGTTATTATGTATTTCAATAGAAAACTTTTATTTTTAATGTCGTGTTTTTTGTTTTCAGCTAATATAGGCGCTTTTAATATAGATGACTTTAATGTGCTGCTTAAAAAGAACAAGATAAACAGCAAGCTTATTGACCTTAATAAGGCCGTAATATATGCGTTTGATAATAATCTTGATGAGGGTAGCCTTTTACTAATGATCAAGCTTGGGGGTTTTTATAAAAATGGTCAAAGTAACTTTGGTCAAAGTAATTTTGTGCAAAAGAGTTTTAAAAACAAGAAACAAAACAAGCAAAAATCCAGCAATAGTCAAAGTTTGGCGTGGGATATAGTCAAGCGAGCAAAGCATGGGGTTGCAATATATAGTTGCAAGGTAGATGGTAAAAATCACGTTTTTCCTTGTTACGTTGAAAGCTTTAGTAAAAATGCGTATTTGATCCACATGCCTTGCAGAAGACAAAAAGGAGTTACGTGTCCTTTGCATTCTATTGTAAACTCTGAGATTTTTGCGACGGTAAAAAATGTGTCAGAATTTATTATAAGGGCGACTTCTATAAGTGTAGAATCTACAGTAAATGGTATGGTGAAAAAATATCTTAACGGTAGAGCAAAAACCTTGCATGGTACTAATATGAGAAAAATAATGGGTTCAAAGTCTCTTTGCAATATCCCAACTAAAGGGTCTGTTGTTTGGCGAACGATTCTTGATCATGTGAAAAACTTTGGTATTTGGAACAAGAATTTTTATCGTTCTCATAAGGCTTTATGGGACCCTCGCTATAGGTTCAAGAAAACAAAAAAGCCTGAAGTTTTAATGTATAACATTGGTGGGCATTGGATAGCGTTAAAAATAGAGCGTTTGCCAAATGGTAAAAGCGCTATTCTTTTTGCCGAGTCTGTTGCATACTCTAAAGGCAAATATATAAATTGTGCAAAAAAATATAAAAAGAAGCTTGGGGTTATGGCCAAAGAGTTTGGGATTTTATAAGTACAAAAGTAAAAATATAAGAGTTTGTACGAGAAAGGGCCTGTTTGCATAACAGGCCCTTTCTCTATTTTTTTATTCTGGAATTTTGCCTTCAGCATCGAATTTTTTGATCAAATCTTCAAGTGTTAATCCAAATTCTTGTTTGCCACTTTGGTAGCGTAAAGTAATTGTGTTTTTTTCAACCTCTTTTTTGCCGATTACAAGCATCCATGGTATTTTTGCAAGTTGCGCAGTTTTTATTTGAGCTGAGATTTGTTCACCAGATTCGTCTAGCTCTATACGCATGCCTTGTTTTTTTAGTTTCTCGAGTAATGCTTGGGCATATGGTTTTTGCTCGTCTGTGATGGTCAAAATACGTGCTTGAACTGGCGCAAGCCATAAGGGGAGCTTGCCTTTGTAGTGCTCCAGTAATATGGCAAAGAATCTTTCAAATGAGCCGTAGATTGCTCTGTGAAGCATAACCGGTCTTTTTTTCTGTCCACCGGAGGCAACATAGGTTAGGTCAAAGTTTTCTGGTAAGAAGAAGTCTGCCTGAATGGTACTGCATTGCCACTCGCGGCCCATTGAGTCCTGGATGATAAAGTCTATTTTAGGTCCATAAAATGCACCTTCGCCTTCGCATATAGTGTATGGAATCTTGGCTTTATCGAGTGCGTTTTTTAGTGCTTTTGTAGCTTTTTCCCAAAGCTCGTCACTGCCCATTGAATTTGCAGGACGAGTGGAGAGGTCGACTTTTATGTTTTTGAAATCAAATTGATTAAGCACGAAATATACGAGTTTAATTAATTTTAACACTTCTTGTTCTATTTGCTCTTCAGTACAAAATACATGCGCGTCATCTTGGGTAAATGCTCTGACCCGAAGTAGGCCATGCAAGACACCAGAAAGTTCATGTCTATGGACCAGGCCAAACTCAGAATATTTTAGTGGTAACTCTCTAAATGAGTGGGGCCTATTTTTGTAGACCAAAATAGTGCCAGGGCAGTTCATCGGTTTTACAGCATTGATTTTCTCATCAATGGTACAGAAATACATATTATCTTTGTAGTGCGTATAGTGCCCCGATTGTTCCCATAACTTTTTGCTGAGTATAATGGGGGTGGATATTTCTTGGTACCCCTCTTTTTCAAGTTTTTTACGTAAGAATTTAGTAAGTATATTTATAATTGTTTTGCCTTTGGGATGGAAAAATGGAAACCCAACACCTGCCTCATGGAACGAAAATAGATCAAGCTCTTTGCCCAGCCTTCTATGGTCGTAGAGCTTTGCTTCTTCCATTAGTTTTTCATAGTTGGTAAGATCCTCTTTAGAGAAAAAGACGATACCAAATATTCTTTGCAGCTTTTGGTTTTTTTTATCAGCTCTCCAGTATGATCCGGAAAGATTAGTTAATTTAAAGTGCTTCAACATTTTTGTATAAGGGATATGGTCGCCTTTACACATATCATAAAAATCACCTTGGCGAGATAGGCCAATTGTGTCACCGGGAACGTTTTCTATAAGTTCCAGTTTAAATGGGTTATCTTTGTATAATTTTTTTGCTTCTTCTTTGGAGATTTCCTCATGGGTGATTTTTAAGTTGCGTTTTACGATCTCACGCATTTTTTCAGATATTTTTTCTAGATCTTCTTCTTTAAAGTTCTCTTCTGGCAGAAAATCATAGAAAAAGCCATTGGCTGTTGGAGGGCCGAGTGTTAACTTGGTGTTTGGAAATAGTTCTTTAACTGCCTGTGCCAACAGATGGGCTGTCGAGTGCCTTAACTGATCAAGTGTGTATTTTTCCTCTTTAGCCATATCTTTTTTAGCCATATTAAATCCCTTATCAAATCCCGTTTGGTAATCTCTTAAATTTTATTTAACTATAGCATAAAATAGATAAAATAACACGAAGTGTGTACATGCGTGTTTAATGTGTTGCGTGTGTTACGAGCAAATTGGTAGTCTCGTTACAAAGTTGTGTGGAGGCAAGAGAATAATACGGGTAAAAAGCTATAAAAGAGGGAGTGTATGGAAGCCAAGAAGATCTATCTTTTAGATACCAATGTGTTGGTGTATGATCCGGGGGCTTTGTTTGTGTTTGAGGGAGCTCTGGTTGCAATACCAATTATTGTGCTTGAGGAGTTGGATAAGTTCAAAAGGGAAAATACAGATCGTGGTAGAAATGCGCGACAGGCGACTCGTTACTTGGATGAGCTGCGCAAAAAGGGGCCCTTGGGCCAAGGGGTTGAGCTTGACAACGGTAGTACGTTAAAGGTTTTGTTTATTGATAAGAGTAAAGTTGATCTGTGTACCCCGTTTAAAGAAGAGACTGCGGATAATGAGATTTTGGCGATTGGTTGTGCGTTGCGTGATCAGGGAAATATTGTCAGGTTTATCTCAAAAGATATAAACGCTCGAGTAAAAGCTGATGTGTTGGGTCTAGAGGCACAAGATTATTTAAAAGACGCAGTAACAAAAGATGAGTTTTACAAAGGTTGGGTACGAGTTGGTGTACCTGCAGTGCAACTTAAACGGGAGTTCCCTGAGATTTTGCGTCAATTAGTTGAAGACAAAGCGCTAGAAATAAATCAGTTTGTTCTGGTTGAGAGTCAACACAATCCATTTAATAACAAATTATTTAGATATATCGGTTCAAAAAAATTTATCCATGTTGAGCATCCGAAGTTTGCATGGCCATTGAAAGCGCGAAATCCTCAGCAGTTAATGGCTTTAAACTTGATGCTTGATCCGAGTATCCAGATGGTTTCATTACTAGGAAAAGCAGGTAGTGGCAAGACTTTTTTGGCTCTTTTGGCTGGTTTACAGCAGGTTTTGGCAGATGAGAGCTATAAAAAGATTTTGGTCTCTCGTCCAGTTGTGCCTTTAGGGCGTGATATTGGGTATTTGCCGGGCGATGTGCAAGAAAAACTGTATAGCTGGATGTTGCCGATTTATGACAATATTGAGCTAATTTTACACCATGCGACTTTGGGCAAGCATCTGGGGGAGATTAGACGTGAGCAAAAAGATAAAAAGCATGACAAGAAAAAACATAAAGATGAAAAGCATAAGTTGGGCCATGTAGATGAATTGATAAGGCGCAAAAAGTTGAGTATGGAAGCGATTACCTATATGCGGGGCAGGTCTATACCGTACCAGTTTATTTTGATAGATGAGGTGCAGAATTTAACGCCTCATGAGATAAAAACGCTTATTACGCGTGTTGGAGAGGGAAGTAAAATAGTAATAGCTGGCGACCCGTATCAGATAGATTCGCCCTATCTGGATTTCAGTAGTAACGGTTTGGTGCTTTCAAGCGAGCGATTTAAAGGCCAGCCAATATTTGGTTCTGTCTATTTGGAGACCAGTGAAAGAAGTGAGTTGAGCGAGTTGGCTAACAAATTGCTCTAGATTATGGTTTTTTATGACTTGTGGCCCTGTGAGTTTATTTCCCGGGGCTTTTTTATTAGTGTGAAGCTCTGGGTAGTTGTTTTGGGCTAATATTTGAAAAAAGATGCTTTATATGGTATTTTAATTATAATTGTAAATAGTGTTGGGGTGGGGAATCTCATGAAAAAAATAATTTTGTTTAATATGTTAGTTATAGCTTTGTGTTTTAGCTCATCATACTCGATGAAAAAGTTGCTCAGAAGGACTCGCGGCACAAAACGTTTTTTTAGAAAAAAGTGGGTAGTCAGAGGTAATGGCAAGCATTATAACGGGGGACTAGAAAAAAACTATGGAAACAGTCCATTGCATAAAGCAGTCTTGGAGGGGGACATAAAAGGCATTAAAAAAAATGACTGTTATATTTTGAAAATAAATAAGATTGGACAAACTGCTATTCATGTAGCCTTGTTTGGCAATTACTGTTATAAAAGAAGAGAGAAGATTGTAAGTGTTTTGCTTAAATTATTTAAAGATTATTTGATAGAAAAATATAATAATAACCCTTCAAAATATGAAAAAATAAAAGATGCTTTTTTAAATGCAAAAATGTCTTTTTTTAAAGTTGGATCAAAAGATACAAGAGATACAGCATTGAACATAGCCATATCCAAAGGTTATCTTTCTATAGCCCATAAGTTGATAGATTTAGGAGTAGACGTTACCATGGTTTGTGATGACGGTTGTCAGTGGTCCGCATTACATTTTTCTTTGTTGTTAAACCTTAAAAGGAATAAAGCGATAGTTACAAAAGAGGTACAATGCCTGGCTTGTAAGATCCTTGAAAAGATAAAACATAAAAAAAAGCTTTTAAAAGTTATAAATGCTTTAGTTGTTGTCAAAAGTGGTAAAGGCGAAGGTAAATATAACGCTTTGAAACTAGCTAAATCTAAAGGTTATTTTTTTGTTGTTAAAAAGATAACCAAGAGCTATTTTGATTCTTTTTAATTTCTTTTAGTTGGATTCATGAACGGGTTGCAGGATAGTACACGCTTAGTGATTAACCAAATGGCTGGAAATAGATACCGGTTTGTAAGTTGCTCTTGGGCATAATCAGTGCAGCTTATCGGGTGCTTGCAGTGAGCGGGGCCCAACAGGGGTATTGGTGCCATTTGCTAAAGGGAACTCTTTCTGGTATACTAATTATGAGTATAAATGGTTGATGGGTATCTTTTTAATTTATCTGAATTAATTCCTTTATCTTTCTGTAGCAATTGTTGCTAGGGCTTTTTTGGGTTTTAAACCAATCTTTTATACCAATGCAATAATTATATAAAATAAATTAAATGGAGGTTCTTATGAAAAAAATAGTAACGTTTAAGCTTTTAGCTAGTGTATTAACTAGTATTTTGTTTTTTAATTTATCATATTCGATGAGAAGAGGTTATTATAAGCAAAAAAAATTGATCAGGCATCGGAAAAAAGGAGGCAGGCGCCTCAGCAAGAGGTCAAAAAAAGATTTGCGCAACATTCCATTGCATGATGCTGTTTTGGAAGGGAATATAGAAAAGATCAATAAACATGGCAGCGATATTTTGAAAGTAAACAAGTATGGTCGGACGGCACTTCACATGGCTTTGTTTTCTAGATGCTATTATAAGGAAAGAGATAGGATTGTAGAAATTTTGCTCAAACAATTAGAAAGTTATTTAGAAAAGAGTTGCGTTTTTAATATTTCGAAATATCAAAAAGAAAAAAATAAATTTTTGAATAAAGAGATAACTTTTTATAAAAGCAAGTCAAAGGATACCGCGTTGAACATAGCAATATCGAAAGGTTATTTTGGTATTGCAAAGATATTGATAAATGCAGGGGCAGATGTGGCTAAGTGTAGTGATGACAGTGGAAAGTCATCGTTGCATAGAGCTTTGTTGTTTAATTTGAAAAAAACTAAGTGGAATACCGAAAAAGATCTAGAGATTTTGATTGATAAGATTCTTAAGAAGCTGAATAAGAAAAAACGTTTAGAAGTTGTAAATGCTTTTGTGGTGAGTAGAGCTGGCAAGTCAATGGATACTGCGTTGAACATAGCAATATCGAAAGGTTATTTTGGTATTGCAAAGATGTTTATAGATACAGGCGCAGATTTGACTAAGTGTGGTGACGATAGTGGATTGATGTCATTACATAGAGCTTTATTGTTTAATTTGAAAAAAAATAAGGAAAAGAGTGAAAAAGATCTGGAGCTTTTGGTTGATAAGATCCTTAAGAAGCTGAATAAGAAAAAGCGCGTAGAGGTTATAAATGCCTTTGTAGTTATAACAGCTAGAAAGGGCAAAAGTAGATCAACAGCACTGAACATAGCAATATCTAAAGGTTATTTTGGTGTTGCAAACATGCTGGTGGCCGCAGGTGCTGATGTAACCAAATATGATGAAAGCGATGGGATGATGTCATTACACTTTGCTTTATTGTCTAATTTGAAAAAAAGTAAGGAAAAGAGTGAGAAAGATTTAAAGTCTTTGATTGATAAGATTCTTAAGAAGCTGAATAAGAAAAAATGTTTGGAGGTTATAAATGCCCTTGTGAGCACAAGTAGGAGTAGTAAAAATAAGGATACCGCGCTGAATATTGCGATTTCCAAAGGTTATTTTGATATCGCAAAGATGCTGATAGATGTAGGGGCCGATGTAACTAAGCATGATGACTATGGAAGAATGTCGTTGCATAAGGCAATTGTTTGTGGCAATGTTAAAGTCTTTTACTATCTGGTCAACTATTACCATAAAAAATCTTTAAATCCAAACGCACAAGATAAGCTTAAAAAAAGAACGTTTTTACTATGGCTTGCAAGAATGGTGAAGGGTTCGGCAAAGAAAAAGTATAATAAAGATGCCGTGAGATTAAAGATTGAAGATGCAAAAGGAATGATAAAAGTTTTATTGGAAAAGTTAGGGGCATTACTCACTATAAGGGATTGTGATGGTTTTAATATGTTACATTGGCTTGTTATGAAAAATAGATTTGCTTTGTTAGAGACGGTTCTTCGTTCATCTTCAGCTAAGAATAAGATACTTGAAGCCTTTATGCAGCCGAGCAAAAAATCATTTAATGATAAACTATCGAATACTTTTTATAGCGAAGGACAAACGCCGATTGATATGATACAAACTTCTCAGATAAATAAAGATTTTATACAGCTGCTAAAAAAAATAAAAAGTAAAACGGCTGTGATATTGTTGGATAAACTGAAGAATCCGATAATTTGAATTTAATGAGAAGCAGTTAGACTTTAATCCTATTTTGGATTCATGAACGGGTTGCAGGATAATACACGCTTAGTGATTAACCAAATGGCTGGAAATAGATACCGGTTTGTAAGTTGCTCTTGGGCATAATCAGTGCAGCTTATCGGGTGCTTGCAGTGAGCGGGGCCCAACAAGGGCCTCAGGCCACGAATCAAGAATAATAAAAAGTAGCGGCACATTTTGTCTATAAATTTGAGTATTGTAAGTATTGCATGTAAAAGCTTGGTGAGTAACGGTAGTTTTGTGTCTGTTTTTTGGCTTAATTTACGCATTTTTTGCTTTTTTGTGAAATAAGTGTAGTTAAAATTTCTTTTAGTTGATTAAATGGCAAGTTTATGCCCTTTTTCTTGATAATTACAATGTAATCTAACTTCTTTTCGTATAATTTTTCTTCATAGAAGAGAGATTTGAGTCGTCTACGGATTAGGTTTCGTTCAGGAGCTGACCCTACTTTCTTTGGTGTAACCACCAAAATACGGCCAAACTCTAAGGCTGCAGGGGCACATAAAATATCAAGGCCAGCGTGCCTTAAGACACGCTTGGCCTTTTTAAAAAGCTTTTTAACTTCACTTTCAGTGAATTTGCTTATATGACGAGTAATTTTTGACATAATTACTTCTTGTTATTTTTTATATGAATTTTAAAAGACTAGTTAGAGTAGCCTCTTACAGCAAGACGCTTTCTGCCTTTAGCTCTTCTGCGTTTCAGAATCTTTTGGCCATCTTTGGTAGCCATGCGAGCGCGGAATCCGTGCTTTCTGTTACGTTTTTTACGACTTTTCTTAAATTGTGTTACTGACATTGAGTTTCCCTCTTATATCTCATAATCTTAATAAACTTAATAAACTAGACAAATACTAGCAAAAATACTGATTTATACCCTTATTCTAGGGCAAAATGGGAATTTTTGCAAGTTAATTTTGCAATTTTATGTATGTTTTCTCGACATTGCCCTCCTGCAGAGGCTAATCCAATATTTTTGCCAGATATCGCTCTGCGTCCAGGGCGGCCATGCAGCCCATGGCAGATGAGGTGATAGCTTGCCGGTAGAAGGGATCTGCAACATCTCCGGCGGCAAAAACGCCTTCTATGCTTGTTTTTGTGTGCTCTTTGTGTCCTTTTATCACTACATAGCCGTAGTCAGAAAGCTCTACTTTGCCTTTTAAAAAGCCGGTATTTGGGCTTTGGCCTATGGCGATAAATACCCCGTCGGCCTGTATAATCATTTTTTCTTTTGTTTCTTGGTTTTCGATCTCTATCTGTTGTAAATGCTCGCCATTGCCTATAAATTTGGCAATTGTACTGTTGTATATAATTTTTGTGTCGGGGTTGTCTATAACTCTTTTTTGCATTGGCACGGAGGCGGTAAATTTGTCTCCAATGTGTATAACGGTTATGTCTTTGGTGAATTTTTGCATAAAAGAGGCATCTTCCATTGCAGTGTCGCCGCCGCCTAAAATAATTACTTTTTTATCTTTATAAAAAGCGCCATCACATACGGCACAGGTGGTGACCCCTTTGCCCCAATAGGTGTCTTCCCCTTCACACCCCAATTTCTTAGGTGCTGCGCCGGTTGCCAAGATTATTGTATGGGTTTTAATTTTATTGTCTTTGTCAGTAGTGATTGTAAATGGTTTTTGAGAGACCTCTAGGTTAACTACTTTTTCAGGCAAAAATCTTGAGCCAAAATGCTTGGCATGTTCTCGCATGTTTTTCATTAACTCTGCGCCCAAAATGTTTTTTTCTCCCGGCCAGTTTTGCACATAGCTGGTTCCCATAAGTTGGCCACCAGGTTCGCTTCCCTCAATTATGAGTGGGTTCAGCTCAGCTCTTGAGGCGTATATGCCAGCAGTCAGGCCTGCAGGCCCAGAGCCTATGATAACAAGTTTTTCTATATTATTTGTATTCATATAATTTTTCCCAGTTAATATTGTGATATGAGTTTGAAAACTTGAGATTCCTTAAGTCTTCGACATAGAGAATAAATTTTCGTTTCCCGATCTCCCTCTTATCATCTTGAGCAAATTTATGTGCCGAGTTTTTTATTTGTGAGGTAGTTCTCCCCCCGTTCTCCCTTCGTCAAGCTCAGGGAGAACGGGGGGAGAATATTTACTTTCTATATCAAAGATCTATGAAGTTTCTGATCTTCAAGTTTGTATTTTCTTACTATTTCACTAATAACGTATTAAAATATTACTTTCTTGTGAAATTATAAATAATGTAATTTAATGTTTTTTCCCTGAGGCATTGCTGGGTAATAAGCTCTGAAGAGACTGGCGTTTCTTGGCAGTCAATTTTGGTTTCTGGCATTTTAAAATAGATAAACTCTTTCATCCGTGGGCGCTTTGTAAGATTAAGATAGCTTGCCATATCCTCATGGGTTACTTTCACTTTTTCTTTGCTTGCAAGCTGATCTATAAGAATTATTTCTTTGATCTGTTTTTCTGCCAGATTTCTTATATGGTTGTCAAACTCTTTTTGATTTTTGTATACATGATAGTCAGGGTTTTTTCTAATGTCGGCTAGTACTTTTTTTTGTTGTCTTAAAATTAAGTAGTTGGGAATTTCAATCTTATACTTTGAAAACATAAGATTAAATGCCTCTTCGACTGTTGCTTGTCGTTGGGAAATATCGTTTCTGAATGAAAAAACCTCTATCAAGCGCTTTAAAGATTCTTTTTTTGTTTTGAGCCTAAACTGTCTTTTAAACTGATCAAAACAGAAGTATGCATTTGGGAGAACGTCTTTTATTTTGACACCGAAGTTGTAGTTTGACCCAATTTGTGTGCCAAAATATTCTTGAACTACATCTTCATTGGTGTAAAAAAGGGCTCCAATTTTTTTTCCGACAAATAACTGTTGCATTTCTCTATCTGCTTCTTCATTGCCGATTCTTACCCATAAATTTTCTTTATGTCTACCAAATATTGCTTTTTTCTCATGGTTTGCGAGCCATGCATCAAATGATACCCAGTCACCTGTCTGTATAGCGCTTTGGTTATATTCTTTTTTATTGTGTCGCTCCTCCCGCATGAATTCTATTGCTTGACGGTCAAGATCTTTATACTTTTTTCTTTTTGGCGCTCTGAATGGGTAGTATTTCCAGTTTTGAAATTCTATTTTAGGAAATAAACTTATGTCAAAGTCAAATATTGCATCTTCGTTGTTGTTAATATGTATACTTGTAAGTCTTGGGTCGCCTGCTATATTCAATTTTGTTTCTCTTATTTGATTGTATAAAAAACTGAGAACAAAATGCTTGAATAAAAATTCTTGAAGATGGTTTTTTATATTGTTTTCAAAGTTTTGTTTTATGTAGCCTTCAGGGACATTGTCATGATGAAACCCATAAGGCCGGACAGATTTTTTTTGTGCGTTTATAGCTTGGACATAAGATACGTCTACAATAGAATGAGGAACTGTAATTGTTGTTTTGCAAAAACTTGGAGAGATTTGATCAATTTCGAACTTTAGGGTTTTTTTTTCCCTTTGCTCCATACTTTTCTCCAGATTTTGATGGTCTATTAATATATTGGTGCAAGAGAAGGGACTTGAACCCCCACTCCCTTTCGGGAACTGGATCCTAAATCCAGCGCGTCTACCAATTCCGCCACTCTTGCACTCTTAGTCTAATGGTGGGCTGCATTGGAATCGAACCAATAACCTACAGATTAAGAGTCTGTTGCTCTGCCAATTGAGCTAGCAGCCCAAATTATTCAATCGTATAAATACTACTATTATTATACCATAATTAGCAATAAAAGAAAATAAGATGTCAAAACCTTATTTATTAAAAAGCTTTTAGATCTTTTTCTTTTTTGCCGCCTATATCCTCAGCCTGTTTTACAAATTTATCGGTTACCTTTTTGAGCGAGTCTTCCAACCTGTTGTAAAAATCTTCGGATATTGTTTTTTCTTTTTTAGCCGTACGCATTATATTATGAAAATCTTTACGAATGTTTCTTATGCCCACCCTGCATTCTTCCAGCTTTTTATTTAATATTTTTACGAGTTCTTCTCTTCTGGTCGAGCTCATCTCCGGGAGTCTTATTCTTATGATTTTGCCGTCATTTTCTGCTTTTAACCCAAGGTTTGACTCATTAACACCTTTTTCTATGTCGCCTATGATAGACGCGTCCCACGGTTGTATTGTAAGAAGTTTTGCATCCGGTGCGCCCAGGACAGCCAATGCTTTTAGTTTCATTGGTGCTTGGCCATAGCAAGAAACTTGTAGGTCTTCTATCATAGATGTATTTGCTCTTCCCGTTCTTATTTTTACCAACTCATGTTCAAAATGCTTAATAGGTTTAACCATCTCGGTTCCCATTGCATTTTCAAAACTTTTTGTATCGTTTTCTGTTAAATTAAACTCTATACTCATGTTAAAGCCCTTATTTTATTTGAGATTTAATCTCTTAATTACACTTCCAAAGTTATTATCCTGCCAAGCTTTAATCAAAGAATTATCTTGAAAAATGTTAAACACTCTCATAATAATGGAATGTTTTTTAGCTAATGTCAAAGCTGTTGCATCTAGGATACCCAATTTTTGAGATATGGCATCAGCATATGTTATTTTTTTTATAAGTTTCGCATTTTTGTCTTTTGCTGGATCTGCCTCATATATCCCATCAACACCAGTTGCTTTCCATACCTCAGTTGCACCGATCTGCAGTGCTCTGACAACCATGTTGGTATCTGTAGTGAAAAATGGTGCTCCTGTACCACCAGAGAAAATAATCACTTTATCTTGTTCTAATGCTTTGTTTATGTTGTCTTGAGAGGCTGTTTGGCATATTTGTGGGCATACTATAGAAGACAATAAACAGGTCTGGATATCATTTTGCTTTAGTATGTCTTGTACCATAAGGCCATTGATTATTGTGGCAAGCATGCCGGCCTGATGCCCAATTGTTGGTGAAAGCCCTAGCGCTACTCCTTGCAGGTCTCCCCTGAGAATATTGCCACCGCCTATAACTATTGCCAGGCGACATTGCTTCGTAAGTTCTCTGATCTGGGAGATTAATTTTTCAAAAGGCTCAGAACTTAGTGCGCTTCCATTGCCCAATATCCTTCCAGTGAGCTTGAGCAAAACTACTTTTTTCTCCATAAATCTTACGCGCCTACTTCAAATCGAGCAAAACGTCTGATTTTAATATTCTCACCAGTTTTACCGATAAGTTCTTCAAGGACCTGCTCGATGCTCATTTGGTCATTTTTCACAAATTGTTGTTTCATGAGGCATATTTCTGAGTATAGTTTTTTGAGCTTGCCTTCAACAATTTGATTGATCATTTTTTCAGGTTTGCCTGCGCCTGCAAGTTGTTCTCTTAGGATTTCTTTTTCATGCTCTAAGAATTTAGCGTCTACATTCTCAGGAGTTAAGTAAAGCGGTTTAAGTGCGGCGATATGCAAGCAGATGTCATGTGCAAACTTTTTAACATCTTCTGTTCGTGCAACAAAGTCCGTTTCACAGTTTAACTCTAATAGTACGCCAATTTGGCTTCCTGGGTGAATATAAGCATGTACATATCCTTCAGATGTTGCCTTGTCAGATCTTTTCGCAGCAACAGCGGCACCTTTTTTGCGCAAAAGGTCTACTGCTTTCTCAACATCGCCACCAGTATCTTCCAAAGCTTTTTTGCAGTCCATCATCCCAAGACCGGTTCTTTCTCTTAGCTGTTTTACCATCTCCATGTCTATTTTTGCCATAATTTTCCCTCTAAAATTAATTTATATATTACCCTGTGCAACCACAAGTGTGGATGAGAGCACAAAATCCTGATTTGTTCAGGCCACGGCCTGGCGGCTGTGGTGCTTTTTACTTGCACAATAACTCACTTAAAAGTATGCCAGAAAAGGGATTTTTAGCAAATCTTGGCCAAAATAGCTACATTTTCTCAGGTTTGCTTAGCCCCAAAATGTCCAAACAAAGCTCAAGTGTGCTTTTAAGCTCCTGTATCAGCAGTAGTCGCCAACGGCTTGTTTTTGGATTATTAGGGTCGATAACTCTGTTTTTGCTATAATACTTGTGAAATGCAGTTGCCAGCTCTATCACGTAATAGGCCAACAAATGCGTCTGAAAGTTTATGCTTATATTGTGCAATAATTGCTTGAGAGAGACAATTTTTTTAAGCAAAAATTTTTCTGAATTATTTATAAACTTCGGATCAAGATCTTGCACATCTGAGACATCTATCTCACTTAAATATTCTTCAAATTTAGCTTTTTCTATTATGCTTTTTGTTCGCACATAGGCATATTGTACGTAATACACTGGATTTTCTTCAGTTTTTTTCATTGCCAAATCAAGATCAAACTCAAGTTGTGCGTCTGCTTTACGGTTTAAGTAGAAGAATCGGGCCACATCCTTGCCGACTGTTTTGATAATATCATCAAGTGTGATGATTTTTCCGGCACGTTTTGACATGCGCACAAGCTCACCACTTGATTTCATCTTCACCAGCTGGAATAATATCACTGTTAATGGGCTTTTGACGCCAAGTGCTTGCCTGAGCCCCTCCAGTCTTACGGCATAACTATGATGGTCATGCCCAAGCATCATGACAATATGGTCAAAGCCACGTCCAGCTTTGTTTTCAAGATATGCGATATCTGGTGCAACATATGTTGGCTCACCACTAGACTTGATCACCACTCTATCTTTATCGTCTCCAAAATCAGTTGACTTAAACCAGAGCGCGCCTTCTTTTTCAAATAAATATCCATTTTTTTCTAAAACATCTAAAGATTTTTTTATTGCGCCACTGTTATGCAACGATTTCTCAGAAAACCAGGTATCAAAATGTATGCCGTAATCATGCATTGTTTTTCGTATTAATTCCAGCATCTTTTCTTTTGCATATTTCTCAAAAAAGCTATCCTCTTCTTCTAAAACTTTTGCCCCCATCTGTTTAATAGTCTCTTTTGCAAGTTCTACTAAATATTGGCCCTGGTACGCATCTTCTGGAAGTTCCACATCTTGCCCTGCTTCCTGTTGGCATCGTATTTTAAACGATTTGCCCAGCTTTGTAATCTGTGCTCCTGCATCGTTTATGTAATACTCTTTGGTGACCTCATGCCCAATAAACTTTAAAATATTGCCCAGTACATCGCCGATTATTCCCCCTCTGCCATGGCCAAAATGAATTGGCCCAGTAGGGTTAGCACTTACAAACTCAAGATTATATTTTTGCTTTTTCAGTTCATCAGGCTTAAAAAAATCACTTTTTTGGGTAATTATTTCTTCACTCAGTACTTGATATGCTTTATTTGACAAAAACAGGTTTAAAAACCCTGGGCCAGCTGCCTCTATTTTTTCTATATTTGCATGCGTGAAATTATCTATTATTTCTTGTGCAATATCTCTTGGGTTCTTTCCCAGTTTTTTTGCTAGCATAAGTGCACAGTTTGAGTTTATGTCCCCAAAAGCCTCTTTTGACGGATCTATATTCATATCAAAGGTGCACTGATTTATTACATCTCTATCAATCTTAGATTTCTTAAAATAATCTACTAAAAACGTTTTAAAATCTTGGATAATCGCATCAATTATATTCATAATCAGGGCCTAAAGCAATAATATTAATATTTCATATACTTTATAAAAGTACCAAAAATAAAGAAAAAGTCACCCATTTTCAGGGTGACCTTATTTTTTTTAAGTTGTTTTAGCAAAACTATTTGCCAAAGTTTCTATTTTTTGCAATTAACTATAATATCCTTATACTTTTTATTTTTGAGTGTGTTTTTGCTAAAACTGAAGGAAAAAGGCATTGGTATATTTTTTTGTGTGTTGTTTTCAAGTGTCACTTGCAGGAGTTCTGAGTTTTTATTAAACGCCATCTTTTTAGCATCTGACTTAAGTGCATATTCTTTTTTCTTGCTTGTATCCAAGTGCAAGGTTATTATTTTTTTTGTATTTTCTGAAAACCCTCTTTTAAAAGGGCAATATGCAAAAAATTTGTCATTATTGGAAAAAGCAAACATATTGAGCTCAGGAAAAATACTACTAATTTTTGTATCTACTTTGATATGTTTTTTTGTTAGCAAACTACATATGAATGAAATACTTCTGCCACCTAACATTATATATTTTTCTTTAGGGCTAATTATTAAATTTGCAAATGACTTGTAGTCGTGTGGCATAGAAATAAGCCGCTTTTTGTTTTTGTTTGTAAGGTTATGTATTGTCACCTCGTTGTTTTGCAAAACAGCTATGCGTGGGCTCAAGGAAAAAAATGCGAATTGGACATCTTCAATTCTATCTCCAAAGTCGAAGTTAATAACTAACTTATTTTTTGTTCCAAGTTCCATTATTACTAACGCGCGCTCTTTGTTGTAATACGCAAGATATTTAGAATTAGGTGAAAACTTTAAGATTTCTACAAGATATGGTGTGTATTGATAAAGCTCCAATGATACAATTTTTTTGTTTGTTTTTGTTTCTATTATGTCGGCTTTATTGTCTAGTTGAAGGTCATAGCAAATTTCTCTTTGCGTGCATACAGCCTTATACTTTTTGTCAGGGGTGAAAAGTACTTTGCTGTCGTCGTCTAACAAAATAAACTTGTTTTGCATGCAGCTTGTTTTTCCAGTGCACAATAGTGATAAAATACTCACAAGTAAAAAATATTTTATATTTTTTGTTTTTACGATTTTCTCCATTTATTTTTCTCCATTTATTAAGAAAATTAAGTGATACCTCTCTATTTAAAATATTACACTTTTTTAATAATCTTGTCAAATGGGGTATTTTCTCTTTGTGTATTTTTTTGTTTTTTGCTATACTATATTTTGTTGCGTATAGTGTGAATTAGCCCTGTGGGGGCGTTTATTTGTGGTAAAAAAATATGAAAATTGCGGTTTTGATCTCTGGGGGCGTCGATAGCTCCGTTGCACTAAGGCTTCTCAAAGAGCAGGGGCATGATTTGACGGCCTATTACCTAAAAATCTGGCTAGAAGAGGATGTTGCCTCTATTGGTGGGCATATTGGCGACGCATGCCCATGGCAAGAGGATTTATCTTACGTCAGAGCTGTGTGTGACAACGCAGGGGTGCCGCTAGAAGTGGTTTCTATGCAAAAAGAGTATTGGGACCGGGTGGTTTCTTACACAATTAATGAGGTAAAAGAGGGCAGAACGCCAAATCCGGATATTTTTTGCAATAAGTTGATCAAATTTGGTATTTTTCTGGAGCAATATGGTGATCAGTTTGATAAAGTGGCTACTGGTCACTATGCCCGTGTTATAGCGCCTGAGAGTGAAAATAGTGTATATCAGCTTAAATGCGCACCGGATGAGATCAAAGACCAGACCTATTTTTTATCTTATCTAGATCAAAAACAGCTTTCAAAGCTTGTGTTTCCCATAGGCAATTTAACTAAAAGCCAAGTGAGAGATTTGGCACAGCAGTATAATTTGCCCAATAAAGATAGAAAAGATAGCCAGGGCATATGCTTTTTAGGCAAGTTCAAATTTGATGATTTTATTAAGCATTATGTTGGCGAAAAACCAGGTGATTTAATTGAGTATGAAACGGGTGAGAAGGTTGGTGAGCATAAAGGTTTTTGGTTTCATACGATTGGCCAAAGACGTGGTATTGGTTTGTCTGGTGGACCATGGTATGTGGTTGATAAAGATACCAAGCAAAATATTGTGTACATTTCGAAACAGTATTATAGTCAAGACAAAGCAAGAGATTTATTTTGTGTCGAAAAAATTAATTGGATTTCTGGTAGTAAGCCTGAAAAGAAAAGCTTACAAGTTAAAATGCGCCACGGGAAACAAAGATATAATTGTTCTATAGAGTTTTTGGGTGACACTGGTGCTAACAAAATGGGTGATTCTATTACGAAAGTAAAACTTGAGACTTCAGATCAGGGAATAGCGCCAGGGCAGTTTGCCGTATTTTATGATTGCGATATCTGTTTAGGTGGCGGTGTTATTGCAAAGTGCCAATAACTATAAGTTTTAATGGTTGGGGTTTTTTATTATAGCTTCAACATTATCAAGGTAAGCAATACTTTCATGGCGATTCATTTTGTTAAGTACAGATTTTGTATCTTTAATAGCTTGCAAAAATAAGGTTTTATCTTTTTGTTGCTTAATTGCCTGTAAGGTTTTCTTTTCAAGCTTTGGTATTTCTTCTTTTACAATATCAAAAATAATTTCAGGGATTAGCTTAAAGTATTCGTGAACAACAACGTTTCTGAAAGCAATTATTTTTTCACGTTCGATATTAGAGTTTTCTAAAAGATTGGAGTTTTTAGAGATTTTTTTTATAGACTCCCCAATTTCTTGCAGCTCTCTGGCTGTTATAGCAAAGGCGGCTTCGCTTGAAATAAATTGTTCAACAGAAAGATTCGAAGTGTGTCGTTTTATCTTGTCGATAGAAACGAGAATATTTATGAAAAATAGCTCAGGTTGTTTTTTAGGCATAAATTATCTCCTCCTTTACAAATCGCATAATAAAGGGGTGCATGGCATCTGTATATACAACGTCAACATCTTTTTTTAGATTTTTTTCTAAAAAAATTTTTAATTTATACCATTTATTAAATTTTTTTGTTTTTGATTTTATGAGGATGTCGATGTCGCTTTCTGGCCCAGCTTCATCCCGTGCATAGGAACCGAAAAGCATAATTTCATCTACATCGAATTCTTTTTTTAGATAATCTCTATTTTTACGTAAAAAGTGTAAAATCTCTTCCTTTGTAAGAATATTTTTATCAAGAACATTGCCCATAGTATCCTCCTTGCTAGACTTAAGCTTAACTTTTTTATTGTATCATAAAAGTTTTGTTATGCAAACGCACAAAATACTTTGGTATTTTAATAGTTCTCATATTACTCTTTTTGTAGTATTCTCTATATTAAATTAATTTTGTTTTATAAATTTGAGAACGCAATGAAAAAACTTAATCTAAAAAAAATAAATATTAACAAGATGAATCTTAAAAAGTTTAGCTTAAAGCTTTTAAAAGGGCTGCCTGAAGAAGAAAAAAGAATAACATGGCCGACTATTTTTACACTGGTAAGAATAATTCTAGCACCGTTTATTGTTGGCGCAATGGTGACACAGCACTGGGGAGTTGCGTTTTGGTTATTTCTTATAGCTTCGCTCACGGATGTGATAGATGGTAACTTGGCTCGTTGGTTTAATCAAAAAACTTTTTTGGGTGCATGTTTAGATCCAATTGCTGATAAAGTATTGCTCATTTCTTGTTTTGCGACATTGGCATTTGTGCAATCGCCTCTTTTTAGTATTCCTACATGGTTTGTTTTATTAGTTTTGATTAAAGATTCTATAGTGCTTTTTGGAGCGTTAATTATATTTATTTCAAAAGGGCACTTGGATGTAAGGCCCACTATTTTGGGTAAACTCACTACGTTTTCACAGGTTTTGTTTATAACCTGGCTATTCTCCTGTTATTTTTTTAAATGGTTACCAATGAAGACGTACTGCACAATGTTGACTATTGTCTCTTTTTTGGTAATTGCATCTTTATTTCAGTATGTAAAAGTCGGTTTAAAGCAGGTTGCAAAAAAATCGTAAACAGGGGCACACATGATAAAATACACAAATTTTTTTGGGTTAATTTTACTGTTTTCAGGGGTAGTTTTTTGTGAGTCAGTAAAAAAAGAAGAGTCTATAGATACATTAAATACAGCAGATTCTTTTGTTATAAAAAAAAAGAAAAAGAGGGTTTCTAAATCGAAAATGCAGGAAGAGATTTGTCGGAATTTTGGGAACCAGATGGCGTGCGTTCCAGATGTACATCAAAAAATTGCAGAGCTTCAAAAAGTTTTGCTGGACCAGACGTGCAAATATTTAGAAAATTCTAAAGAGGGGGTTATTTTAAAAAATAATAAAAACAAGTTGCAAGATATGCTGAAGGTTTCTCAAGATTTTGAGCAAAAACTTCAGGAGTTTTGCAAAGATTGTGACGCTTATGTAAAATATCTACAGAGTCTTACATAAAAATCTTAAAGGGGAGATTTGTAGTGGATCGTCATGTATTAAAAAAATTTTTATTTTTTTTTGTTTTTTTTGTCTGTTTTGCAAAATATACAGGTGGGAAGTTTTTACAAAAAGAGATCACAAAAGAGACAATGGGGGTAATAAACTCCAAGGCAAGCAAGCATGTGGTCGAGAGAAAAAGCTTGATGCTTTTTAATAATTTAATCTATTTAATGTATAAATGTGATAAGTATATTGGTATTTTAAGGTACCGAAAAACGAATGCAAATCTTTATTTGCTCAGTAAGGGGCAGGTAGCAACTATTTTTAAAGCAAGAAGGGATTTGATCAAAGAGATAGGTGAAAAGATAGCGTTTTTTGAAAAAAAGAAGAGTGGGTATGCTTTTTTTATTGGAAAGCTTTATAAGTTGGCAGAGCCTTTTATAGAAGGGGGTTTTAGAGGGTTGAGTGATCAGGAGAGTAATTCGCTTGTTGATGAATTTATAAAACATATAGAAATTATTTTGCCTGAAAATTATTCTGATGAGTATTTTAATAATGAAGCAAAAGAGCTCAAAAAACTCATGGTTATCAATAAAAAAAGAGAAAAAATAAAAAAATATGTACTGCTTTCAATTGTTGCGGTTATTTCACTGGCTGTATTGTATCGATATAGAAAGTCGATATGCAATTTATTTAAAAATTTTTTTGATAATCAAATTGTAAAGCCATTAAGAAATTTGAGAGACTGGCTTTTTACCAGTTATGAAGAAGATGATTTGATGAACATGACTCCTGAGGAGATATTGCGTGATCTGGAAGCGCAAAAGAAGGTTGTAAAAGAGAAGGTTAAGGATTTAGTTGTAAATCTGGACCCTCGGGTCGTTGACCCGGAAATCGGCAAAAAATCATTAGATGGGATAATTGAACAGGCAAAATTAGAAGGCCTAGAGGGGTTTGTTGCCAAATGTATACGCAAAGCAAAAACAATGCCAAGTAAGGCACGAATCAAGAAAGCAAAGCCTGGTTGGATCGAGTGGTTTTTGTTTGGAAATAAGCTTAATAAAATTTTTGGTATGCCACCAAAAGAGAAAGTTTTAGAGATAGAGATTAAAGGGTTGCTTACAAGAATTGCTGCAACGAAATTATTGGTTGAAGCAAAAGATGGGATAGACTCAAATAAATTAACATTGATATTGGGGTCTTTTTTGCCGTTAACGTTAGCAAGCTATAGCTTTTATAATCTCTATAGCAGGGTGCATAATTGGTATTATGAGATACCGAAAAAGAAAAAAGAAATTAATGAGATAATGTTTAAGCTTAACGATATAATAAATAGAAATATTGGTAGTGATGTAATAAGCGCAGAAGATCAAGGATTTTTGTGTTATTTGACCAATAAATTTAAATGGTGTTTAGCGGTGGTGCCGGAGAATGTGAGATCAAGCATAGCAAAAGATTTATCGTATATTTCTTCTTGTGCAAATTACATAGATAAAAAATTGCAAATTTTACAAAGTATGAAAATAATGCTTTATACTGGGTAAATTTTTTGGTATACTCCCCACATATATGTATAACTCAAATATTTTTTAACTTACTTTTTACTAATAAGAGGATGCCCACAATGGCTGATTACAATAAAGTGATTTTGGTAGGAAATTTAACACGTGATCCTGAATTTAAAACGCTTTCTTCAGGACAAGCGCTTTGCAGATTAGGATTGGCATCAAATCGTCAATTTAAAAACAGACAAACAGGTGAAATGGTCCAAGAGGTTTGCTTTGTTGATATAGACGTATGGGGCAATCAGGCTGAGGTTTGCAATCAGTACTTGCAAAAGGGAAGAGCTGTTTTAATTGACGGCAGGCTAAAACTTGATACATGGCAAGATAATAATGGCAACAATAGAAGCAAGCATACAATTGTCGCTGAGCGCGTGGTATTCTTGTCTCAACAGGCGTATGATGAAAAAACTAGTTTTGGGACAGCTACTGCTGGAAGTGGACAAAAAGATCCCAGTAGTGACTTAGAAAAAGAGCTTTTGAATCAAATTGATCAGATTAAAGAGAAAGCTTCAAGAAATGATTCCAGTGCTGATGTTGCAATAGAGGCGGCTAAAGAAGATAAGCCTAAGAAAGCGGCTAAAAAAGTTGCTGCTAAATCTGAAGATGTTAATAAAGTTGGTGATGTGACGTTTAAAGATGAGCCTCCTTTTGAAGATGACTTGCCGTTTTAATCTTTTCTAATATATCTTATAAAAATATTAAAATATCTTGTAAAAATATTTGTAGGCGCCAGAAATAGGCGCCTATTTTCTGTTCTGCAAAGTTATCAACTTAAGCCAACTGTCGTATCAGGTTTCACACTTGTGAGATTTTCTTTCCCCCGTTTCCCTGAGTAAGCCTGAGTGCCCTCTGAAAGAGGGCTATCGAAGGATATAACGAAGGGTTTACATTAGAAGATTATGTTTTCTAGGGAACGTAGGAAAATTTTAAGAATTAAAAAGTTTTTGTTTTGCCTAAGATTTTTTTAATTAATAATAAACTTGCATTTTAAAGAAGCTTTTGCATTACTCTTATTAGAAACAAGAGGCTTCTAATATAGGCCCTTCGTTACATCCTTCGATACGCCCCTTCAGGGCTACTCAGGCTTACTCAGGGAAACGGAGGAGAGAAACACTTTTTATTTTGCCCCTTATTAAGCCGGATCATAACTTGTGTGTAATGGTTAGTTAAGATGAGCGGATTGGGGGAATTTTTGTGAAAAAGTGTTACTCTCTCCCGGTTAATTCCCCGTAGCTTGCCGTGAAAAAGTTTCCGAAGCTTGCTTGGGGGTTCATACCGGTGATTGAGTATTTTTGGTTAAAATAACTTATAAAAATATTTGTAGGCGCCAGAAATAGGCGCCTATTTTCAAATTTCAGATTTTCAAAACGTTAACTATATTTTAGAGCTTATCCGAAAATTAACCAACCACGTAAGAACAACCCAAAAAATGATTCCCCCACCGTTCTCCCTGAGCCTGACGAAGGGCTCACATTAAAAGTTTATTTTTTCTAAAAAAAGCTACAAAAAAATTATCCGTCTAAACTGATAAAAAGTTAAACCCAAAAAAAATTTAATTCTCTGGATTTAATTACATGCGGGGTGCTGCGCAACATGTTCCAGAGCTTGCTTTGGGGTTTGCACCAGTTATTTTGTCTCATAAATAAATTTTCAGTATTATTTAGAAAAAGCAACTCCTATTAGAAAAAATAAACTTTTAATATGAACCCTTCGTCAAGCTCAGGGAAAACGGTGGGAGAATCATTTTTTGGGTTGTTCTTACGTGATTTATTAATTTTCGGATAAGTTCTTATTTAAAATTTTACAATCAAATCTGTGTAATTCTTATTTTTTCTTATTTTGCTCAAGTTCTTAGAAATAGTGATTTGCTTAAGCATTGATTTATCAAGAAAACCAAAACAATTATTCTCGCTTTCAAAAACTTCTTTAATAAATATACCCAGGTTTTTTTTGTATGGCACGCCGAATATTTTTTTGAAGTTTATTTTTTCATTCTTGTAAAGCTTAAAAAAGGTTGTTTCTGGTTCGATGGGTTTATTCGTGATTTTATCTTTAATAGCTCGGATAAATTTACCAAAGGCTAGTTTAACTAAAAAACTAAATATTTCTGTATTCTCTTTTTTACTTAAAATAAATTTTAGCTTGTTTGTGTCCGGTTTATTGTATTTTTCAACCAGCGTAATATATCTGTTTATTTTTTGTTTATTTAGGGCTATCTTTTTAGATATGTTATCTATTTTGGTGTCATTTTGTAGAAGTAGCTTTACCTTTTGTAGCTGATCTGTAATGCAGGCACAAAAAAGTGGCGTGTACTTTTTATTTTCACCAGATTGAGGAGCTTTATTAACATCGATATCTTTGTGTTTTAATAGTTCTTTTACTATTTGCTCAAAATCCTTTTTCATTTCTACTGTCATTTCTAGGGATAGTCCAAAAATGGCGAAAGAAAGTGGAGGCATTTCATAGTCGGGCTCATAGTGCTTATAGATCTTATTAACATCAATATTTTTATGTTTTAATAGTATTTTTGCTATTTGCAGACGCCCAAGGTCTAGGGTCAACCCAAGTGGAGTTTTGTCTTTATAGCTATCAGATTCAGGAGTTTTATTAACATTTATATTTGGTAGTTTTAATAGTTCTTTTGCTATATCCAGGCGATCGTAGTAGCAAGCTATGAAAAGCGGGGTTATGCCTTTATATTGACCAGATTCAGGAGCTTTATTAATATCTATCTTGGGGTGTTTTAATAATTCTTTTACTATATCCAGGTAGCCATGGCCGCAAGCTACGTAAAGCGGGGTCATGCCTTTATGTTGACCAGATTCAGGAGCTTTATTTACATCTATTTTGGGGTGTTTTAATAATTCTTTTACTATTTTTGGATAATTATATGTAATTGCTCTTTCTAGTTTTTCTTGATTATTTTTGCAACCTGAAAACCTGTATTTTTTTAATAAATATTTGCTTAAATGTATTCTCGTGGAAATAGTAGTTGAAATTGATTTACTTGTTACGCTTATTACGTTTTTTATCATCTTGTTAAGCAAAAAATTGTATGGTCCAATAGGAGTAATCATGCTTTTTGATTGGTGAAAACTTGTTAGCAAGCAAAATGTAGCAAGCGATACAATTATTCTTTTTTTAGTTAATTTAAACATTATAGGAACCTCCATAAAAAATTAGATTTAAAAAACAACCTATTAGTCACTCTCCATAATAAGCTATTTTGCTGTGTTTGTCAAAAGGTTTGCTGGTTAGGCAAAAACCTGCACTAAAAAATAAAATTATTGACAGCTTGTATATTAATTTGCAATTATGAGAGTGAAAAATAAAGTAAACGTTGAAAAGGGGAGGGGTAGATATGAAAAAGATAAAAAATGGGGTAAAAATAGGGCTGTGTCTTATTATCTGTTGTGCAGCTTGTGCAGTGTGTTCAGTAGGGCAGGACAGAGTTGAGGTGAGTTTTGACAGGCTGTTTCCCCAGACGCCATTTACACATGTTTTAAAATCTTGTGTGAGTGTGTTGCAAGATTTTGATGATGTGCGTCAAACTAAGGGTCAAGACCCGCAGGGAGGAGATGTACAGGGCCAAGAAGTATTAACAGATCTTGTAGTTGGCAAATTGTTTGGTATAAAGATGAGTATTGCAAAAATAAAGTGTCAGCGCCCAGTGTATCACAAAGAGGATATTGTGTACTTGAGAGAGCTTTGTGATGAAATATTGTATGAGTATAAAGTTACTTGCTCATCTTTTATGCATAAACCCAAAAGTGGCTATGTTGAACTTTTAATAGATCAGATAAAGTGCAAGCTTGATACGCTTTAGGTTTACTGGAGTGCAACGACGCCGTTATTGGTTCCTGCCAATATTATTCCCGTAGCACCAATAGGGCCGAGCCAGTAAAATGTTTGTGCCTGCTTGAGTTCAGGGTCGGTCAGCACTTGGTTTTTTGGGTCGGTTACCATCCATTCTTGAATGTCGTACGGGATTACAAATAATTTATTTGTCCATGCAGGGTCATACACTCTTTTTATTATAAAGAATCGTCTTGCGCCGTCTGTCCAAAAGTAACTGATAGGATCTAATGTTTCAAAGTTTTCGTTTGCCCAGATGCAATCAAATACTCTTGCATTAAATCGCCTTGGATCAAATTTTGGCATTTCTCCAGAAAAGGAGCCGCTCAGTTGTCTGATGTTAGTTTTTTCAAATGTAAGACAGTTATTTTCGTCTGCGACCTGCACAGGCCAAACTGTTGAGCTAGCTTGTCCAGAGTAATTGCTAGAGGTTCCTGTTCGTAAGTTATCAGGCGCAAAAAGGTTTGTGTAGACTGATGTATCATTTTCGTTAATAGGGGCCCATCTAGCATCTGTTTGATCATTGGCATTGAATATTCCAGTACTAGAGTTTGATCTATATATGCCGTTGTTTGTCGCAAGAAGAAGTTCTTCTGTCATGCCAACACCCGTTGTTGTGATTTGCATTGCAAAGAACATTTTGGCTTGTGATAAATCAGAGTCGGTAGCGAATGTACTGTTTTGTGCGATTATTTTTGCATTTGCGAACATTAGTGTGGTTGTATCTTCAAAATTAACTTTGTATAAAACGTTTTTTATAGGTTTTCTTTTTGTTGTTTCAAATGTTAAAATATAGAGTGCGCTTCCGGATGATATCATGTCTACAATTGATCCAGAAATGCTTGGTATTTTTTTCCAGCTGCTTTGTGTAAATGGGTAGGCGTTTAAATCATTGACAGTATCGTCAACCACAAAACCTTCGTTTTTAGAGCCCTGGTTTCTGTTGGAAAATGCATAAAGCCCCGCTTGTGTGCCTGCAAAGAAGTAATTTTGTTTGCCTTCGATCTTAGTTCTTCTGGAGTAGGCCAGAACTTTTACGCAGCCTGATTTAGGAGGCAAAAGTGTGAGGCGATAATTTTGTGCAAGTGAAAAGTCTTGCGTTACATATTGCGCAAAAGGGACGTCGTCAGAATTGTAATCAAATGCTGGATCTGTATTAGTTGCGAATGATGTAGATGTTTTAACAAAAGCTACTTTTTCAAGACCGCCAAAAAGAGCGTATCTTGCAGGCGAAGCTTCACCAAGACCTCGTGTTGATTGATCAAGGTCTAGATAGGCAAAACTGCCCTCAGGAAAATCTTCATTTAATTTGCCAATCAGTGTAGTTGGAGTTTGACTATCAGCTCTCCTGTTCCAGGCGGTGACTATGACACTTGATGTTTCCACGCCATCCACTGCCCATATTTTTCCATTTGCTGCATCAATATCAAAAAATTTTACTTGGCCATCGGTTGCCTCATAAAATGGAAATGCTCTTTTTGTCCATGGGGTCCATTGGTAAATGCTGCCGTCTTCGTCAAACATTGCTTGGGAGTAAAATATACCAGGCTCATGGTTTGTGGTTTGTGTTGCGTCTGTTGATACAAATACCGCGTCACCGACTACGACTATGTCAGATATACGGTCCTCCGGTTGGAGTGCGAGCGGGCCAGTGCCAACGTTTGCCTGATCATCATCGCTTGTTAATAGGTCACTAGGAACAGTTGCCTGAGTGGTGAATGGTCCATTGTTGGTAATTTCATATCTTGCCAAGGTGCCATGGGTAGTTGGGGTGCTTGCATGGTCTACTAATGGCAATGCAAATATTCTGTTGCCGGGCACCTCTATTTGTGCGTCTACCAGCACACTGTTGCCTCCATTTACAATTAAATAACTTTTACCGGTGCTTGTATGCATAACTCTTAAATTGTGTACGCCGATGGTTAACCCTGTTACGTTGTTTTCATCTATTCTTACGCCGACAATTTGTGTTTCATCTCCTAATTCAAACGCGCTATCAGGAGCTATTTTAGAAAAAGATAAAGATTCGTTTGCATTTACTCGGGCTACAATTACAGACCGTGCACCATCTGATTCTGTAGTTGCGGTAGTCACCTGGTCTATCCCAATATACAATCTTTGCAGGTGTTCGTCCCAGTTTACAACAGCAGATGGTGGTGATGCGGTAAAGAGTGGGTCGGTAACAATTTTTATCTCAGCGATAGAAGGGTCGACCGGTTTTGCTCTTTGTATTGTAGCAGAGCCCGCAATTGCGTCTGTCTGTCTGAGCGTTAAGCTGCCGTTGTTTGGAATATTGTTAGTAATTTTTACTGCCGCGACACCGCTGCCATCATCACCAAACTCACTATCTACATCTTCTGGTTTGACCAAGGCAAAAATATAATCATTGCTTGCGGCAATGTTGATTATGCCACTGGTGATTTGTTGGTTTGCGTCTTTTAAATTTCCAGATGATGCTTTTCTTGAATCAGTTTTAAATGCGTCAAAATCACTGGTGTACGCAAGAACTTGTTTTTGTGTTTCTGGTTCATCATCGGCCATTGTAACAACTGCGACAATAGGGTTTGTTTCGCATCTTTGTGTTGCAAGGGCAAGAAATTCTATAGTTTCGCCGTTAATTAGGCTGTCTGATGCCGGAACTACTTGGTTCCATGTTGGGTTGCCGTATCCATTGTATCTTTTAAATGCGACCACTGCTTCTTCTGCTCCTTCGTCAAGTCCAAAATAGAGCTTTCCTGTTGCTCTATCAAGTACTTTCGTTGTAATGTCAGCAGGAAGTTCTGATGCTTTTGTACACAGTGTTTTTTCATGTTTTATAAAACATAAAAGTAAACATAGATATGGTATGAGTAAAATTATTTTTGATGTTTTTAGTTTGATCTCCATAATATACTCTCTCTTTTAAAGGTTTAATTGCTTCGCTTGATACCCTGTCGCTTGTTACGAGGTCCCGCCGGGATTTAAGTACTTAGTCCCAGGTTATATCGAGGCAGATTCCTCCGCCTCCTATACCGGTTTTAAATATTCTTTTTCCTCCTGCCACAAGGTTATAAAATGCGTTTAGTCGGGGACATAATGCTCTGTTTTCTTTAGTGAGATCATATTCTGTCCAAAAATGTATGGTATGCATTTCCCATTTTCTCAGTGCGCAGTCACTGTTTGCTATGTTGCAATCGGTGCATGGGTCTTTAAAGCAATCGAGTTCATCTTTTTGTTTGGTGCTATATGAGTAGCCGACAAGCAAAGAAAAGCCGCCGACAAAATGATCCGCTTTAAAGTAGATGCCACCATTATAGATGCTTCCATGTTTTATTTTTGCAGTATCTTGAGCGAGCTTAATCAGTCCACTTTGTTCACACGCTGTTTTTATTCGTATTTTTCTGTTTCTTCTATTGAACCAGATCGCGTCTATATGCAGTCCTAGTGTTGCCCAGTCATAGAGTCCAAGCGCTGTGTCAAATGATGCAAATATTCCAGTGTGGCCATTGTATCCAAGTGGAAGACTAAATACGTAATTTTCATTTTTTATTTTACTGGTTGGTGCAACTACTCCCAGTTTAACTGTAGCATCTACGAAATCCAGAAAATCTGCCTCTTCGTGATTTATAGTGTACCCTATAGCAAAAGAAACATCGCCAATGCCTTTTTGTGATACTCCGGATATACTCAATTTATAGTCTCGTAAGATAGGATTTAACATGTTTAAAAAAGCTTGCCAGTAGGTGTTGGCTTCTTCGGTTCCAGGGCAAGGGACCAGTGAGCAGGTCTCATCAACCGTGCAGGATACATCTTTGTATCTCACATTGGATATTTCAAGCTTTCTGTAAGGAACGTGTAGAAAAACAAAAAACCCCTTTTTAAAATTTTTACAAAAAGAGAAGTCTACTTCCCATGTTTTGAATCTGCCTGAAAAAGACAAAATTCCAAAATTACATCTGGAGGGGACCTGTTCAAGTTGGTGCATTATCAAATCTGTTTCTTTGCTTAGATCTTTGTTTGGCACATTTTTACCCAGGTACTGCATATTGTAGCAACCGCAGATATCTAGTAGGCATGTATCTTGCCCACACCACGATTTACTTTTACAGCTACTTCCACCTGCAAATGTTATATCAAAAGAGGTGAGATAATCTCTTTCAAATCTTGGTTCACCGGGAAAAAATCTGGCTCTATAAAAATGTGAATTGTCGTATGAGTAGATTATGCTTGTTAAGAAAGTGGTTAATATAATACAGAAGTATACAAATTTAGATTTATATTTGGATCTGTGAATCATGAATTTATCCTTTTTTGTTTTATTGATCGTCTCTTAAGATAGTCTAAAAGGAAAATCGAAAAAAAATCAAATATAAATGTGATACTGCTTGTACAGGCGGTTGCTACAAACGCTTATTAGTGCTATACTTAGGCGAGTATATAGGGATATTGTTCAATTTGTTTTTTGTGGAGTCTATGAGTATGTTCAGGCGCAAGTGTAAAAAAAGTTGTTCTGGGGTTGAAAAACCGAAAAATAAAGAATCTCAAAATAATGAAAATAAAAGTTGTGATGATTGCGCCCAATGCGCCCAGTCTGCCAAGCTAGATTCTTGTAAAAAAGAGTTAGCTGAAACAAAAGAAAATTTGATACGAGTAAGTGCTGATTTGCAAAACTTTAAAAGGCGGGTAGAAAAAGAAAAAATGCAATGGATTTCTATTGCACAGTCAGAATTGATTCACGACCTTTTATTGATTATTGATGATTTTGATAGGGCTTTAAAACAAGAGCAGAAAGAGATTTCAAAAGAGGTACAAGTTTTTTTAGATGGCTTTACCATGATCCACAAATCGTTATATAAGTTTCTGGAGAAAAACAAGGTAAAAGAAATTGCCCAAGTAAAAACGTTTGATCCTGAGTTTCATGAAGCGATATCGCAAATTGATTCGCCTGAGCACAAAAGTGGGGAAATTATAGAGGTTGTTCAGAAGGGATTTGTTTTTAAAGATAAAGTTTTAAGGCCAGCGAAAGTTGTCGTCGCTAAGTAAGCCGCCTAGCAAGTTGTTCATTTATATTTTGTTTTTTTTAATTCCAAACGACATGTTTCTTATGGTTGCGCTATATTTTTCTCGTTCGTTTAGAAGATCTTCTTTTACCTGTAGGGTAATAAATTTCTGGGACATATATTTTTTGTAACGGTTAACATCGTAGAAAATGTAGTTATTTAATAAAAGTTTACTTCTTATAGTAATACTTTTTTCTAGGTTGTTTTTCTCTACGGATGCTTTTGTAGAATTTATAATTGTTGTTGATAAGTCTTCGAACAGCAAGTTTTTGAGTAAAAAGATTCGCATTTTTTTAAAGTGTTTGAGATTTTTTAGTAAAGTTACTTTACTGGTTTTTTTTGAAAAATCTATAGGGTATGTTTTTTTTAAAAAGTTTTTTACCTGCGCAACGGTTTGTTTTTTAGAAAATACGTATTGTTTTTTACCAATTTCTTTGTTTAGATCTACTGTTATATTGTGTTTTTTGCATTTTTTTTGATAATCCCTAATATCTTTTTGTATTTTGCTTAGCTTTTTATTTTTTTTTATTATATTGTTTCTTTTATGTTTTTTTTGAACTGTTTTTATCTGTTTTTTTATTTCCTCAATAGTTAGCTTGAGTTTTTTCATGGGGTTTGTTTTTATTGTTAACATTAGTATGAGAATGCAAAATATACAGCTTGTTTTTTTCATTTTTGCTTTCTTGTTTTTTAGCCCTTATTTTTCAAGAGGGCGACCATCAACTCTATAAAAATTAAAACAATAATAAGCGTAGATAGAAGGTCTTCTCTTATTGCATCTATTTTATGTTGAAATACTGATCGTATATCTGCCAAAATATCAAGTTTTCTATTTATCGAGTTTTGCCACCCCTTAAGATCAAGTTTTGCAACTAATAGTGCATAAAGTTCAGAGAAGTAGGCCTCACCGGTAAGCTTAATACTATTTTCGAGTCTTTCAGTAATTACCGATATGTCCACCCGTAATCTTTGCAAGTCTGCAACAGGGCCTTTCCAGGGCGTACGAATAAATGGTAGGTATGCAGTCCAAGAAAGTTTTTTAGTTTTTTCTTCATAGGTTAAATTAAGCTGCTGATCAAGTACCCAGTCGAAATATCTTAGTTGTAATTCTTGCAAATTTGCAAACTCAAAAAGCTCTATTATTTCTTCGTATTCTTCGTCATACACAAAAGCAGATTCTGGGTCGACTACAATCATATCGCCTCTGAAGTAGCCAATAGCATCTTCCAAAATTTCATTTTTTTGATACTCAGAGAGTGTTTCTGTTTCAAATCGAACCATAGATGCTATAAGCCCGCCACATTTTTCTTTGAGTGTTTTTGCATCTATTTTATCAGGCTGCGGATTGACCTGGATAACCAGATAAGATGCTCTTGTATGAAAAAACTTTGGTTTTATAATATATGGTTTTATTTTTTTGTATACAGAGCTTACATTAATAACGCTTTCCTCTTGATAATACTCGTAAACCTCTAAAAGCTGCTCCCTTATGTTTTCAAGTGTATCTTCAAAGGGAATTTTATACGTTAGTGATATGGCGCCAAAATTGTGAATTTTACAGCTTTCAAACTTACTTGTTGTGTGTGGGTGTGGCAAGTCAATAGAAAGTGGGATATGATAATTTTTAAAATATTTTGGTGGCGTGTAAGGCCTTTGGATTATATCTTGGGATTCTTTTACAGCCTCCAGATCGATCTCATCACCAACATCAAACGCATGAAATATATATATATTCCCCGTAAATACTTGGTTATCGGTGATATTATTTTTTGCCATAATTTTTCCCTATTATATTTTTTACTACTCTTTTCTTGTTTAAATTCAATTTTAATTAATTTTAATGTACCATAATCTGTTAGAACAAACAAAATGCAAGTGAGATGTTAGTGAAATCTTGGAAAAATTATCTCATCATAACCGCAAGAGAAATTTTATGCTTTGTAAAATAGTAACTGTTTTTTCTTGTGCTATAATACAGGCTTTACTCTCCACAGTATTTGCTATTTTATTGGCTTTGCCATTGGCTCATTTTTTTTATAAGTTTGATTTTTTTGGCAGAAGATTTTTTATAGCCTTGGCCTCTATGCTTTGCATTATGCCTACCAAGTTGGTTGCCCTTTGCATAAAATTATTTTTTGGTGCTTCAGGTTTTGTTGGCATAATACTTGCACACTTGATGCTCAATGTGCCATTTGCTTTTTACATTATGCATGCAGCATATCAAAAGATTGATATGACATTATTATGGTTAGCCCAAGATTGCGGCGCCTGCCCATGGCAGTATTATAAAGACATTCTTTTGCCAGTTTTGAGACCTACGCTTGTCTCGCTTTTTTTATTATTATTTTTGCTCCATTTTGCCTCTTTTTCTATTCCTCTTGTGCTAGGTAATGCGTTTTATCATCATACCCCAGAGATTATTATGTATAACATGTACGCAAAACAAAATGGAATACTAGTTTTTATATGCTGGGCATTAAGACTCTTAATTATTTTGCCAGTATTTCTTATGCATAATAGATTTTCTTTGCAAAAAACAAAAATAAGTAGCGTGCCAGTTCCTGTACCCAGAGCAAAATTTACTTTGTTTGCCCCATATACGAACTTTTGGTGGCTTGTTTATCTTCTTTTTATTGCAATACTCATACTATGCCCATTAATTGCTTTACTTGTTAGGGCCTTCGATGCAAACGTGCTAAATTTTTTTGCGTCACTCTTTTCTTTCATGAAAGACCCACTTTTAGGGGTGTGCGTATTGCGTGTAATTGCAAACAGTGTAACTCTAGCACTAGTTAGTGGGATAGGGTCAGTATTGCTTGCTTTTTTATTGAGCGTGCTCGAGTTTAAAGCGAAAAAAAGAACAACAAAAAATAGCATCTCCTTCATAACCATACTCGCATTTGTTATTGGCTCTGTCGGCGTTGGGATACTTTTTACTTTTTTCTCACATGGCAAACTTATTTCTAGTTTCTTCATAGCTGTACTGTGCCACATCATTTTGAACTATGCATTTGCCTATAGAATTATACGGGCACAGATGGTGTTGTACCATCCGGATTTGCACAAAACGGCACAAACTTTTGGTGTCACATGCAAAAAGGCACTAGTAACTGTTGCATTCCCGTTTGTATTGCCTGCATTGATCAAGGCGTTTTGTGTCTCTTTTGGTCTGAGTTTAACTGAGGTCGGGGCTGGAACTGTTTTGCAGGGCGCGATAGGTTTGACAATGCCTATGGCAATACGTATCTATCGTAAATGTGGTAATCAAGAAGCAGTTATTGGTATGAGCTTAGTGCTGCTAGGCTTGGTTTTAATAGCAACCTATCTTTTTTCAAGAAAAAAGTATTGATTTTTCTCCCTACACTTTTTTAAAATTTTAACTAGTAGAAATAGTTAAATAGTTAAGTAGTAACGGTACTATTTTTTTTGTAAAGGGAGATGGGTATATGAAAAGACTGAAGATTATTGGAGCAATTGTTGTTATAGGCTTTGGGTATTATATTTTTGGTGCAAAGTTGAAGGCGCCTGTCAAGAGTGCAAAAGCTATACAGGCTATACAGGCAAAAAGAGGGCCAAAAATTAAGTTGCCGAAAAAAGGGCCTAAAAGATCACTAGAATTTCGTCATGCACAAGTTATCCAAGAGTTAAAGCAAAGATTTGAGAAGAGGAGGTTTATAACGGGGAAAAAAGATAAGTATTCGTCGATAGAGGCATTTTTGGCTGTTTATCCAGTTGGGGGTAAATTTTTTCAGACGTGGAACAAGAGTGTATCAGCTTATAAGCTTGATGGCAAAAAAGCAAGAGATTTATTGCAACGCATGGTAAATCGGGCAGGTACTTTGAAGGCTGGTAAATTGGGGGATGAAAATATCAGGAGATTTTTGAAAAAAGTTTATTTTGATAATGCATATTTAAAAAAACTTGTTAAAAAAAACAATCCCAAGTTTAAAAATTTTACAAAAAAAGATATAGATGATTATGTGCAAATAATTCAGCAAATGAGCAAAAAAGAAAAAGAGATGAGAGGGTATAACGTATTTTATCATGGCCATAATACTGGCGTTGGCCTGTTTAACGATATAATATCTGCAATAAGAAGTTGGGTTGAGTTAAAAGCGGGACAAAAACCACATCTGAGACTTATCCAGTTGCTTTACTCTGATAAAATTAAACTTGGAAATTTGAAAGAGTATATAGGTTATTGGACAGATGTTTTTGCGATGAAAGATTGGAATGGTGCAAAAAATAAAGTGTATAATGATTGGCAGCGTGTGCTTAAAAGTATAGAACCAAAAAGATTTGGTACATTAAAAAATTATGATAAAGAAAATTGGAGCCAAGTAAGGGGTGGAGGAGAAACGATGCTTTTTCCTTATCTTGGAAACTGGGTTGACAATATTGAACCTTATAAATCACAAATATTGTGTGTTAATTTTTCTCCTTTTGCGTTTATTTATAATTTTGGAGAAAACTCCCTGGCCTACTTTATTGCAGACAGAAGCATCAAGGCTCCTGATTGGATAGACGCTATACTGATGAGATTGGGCTTTGAAAAGAAATTTATAGATAAGTTAAAAGCTTTGCATGATAAATATATGCAACCAAAAAAGGGCGGGCAGATGCTGCAGATATTTATCCCTAAGGACAATGTCGATAGATTTGTGTACATATCCAAGCCGATGGGTATTCCTTTAATAAGAAAAATTTATGGGGTAGGCTATGATGCGAAAATGGGGTATCATACCAAGACGTCTGAGTTTTTAAGTCTGTATCTTAATGACCCATCTTCGCTTAAGCTTGAAAGTGATGCCTTATACGTCAACATGTGTAAAGGCAAAGATAAAGATGTTATGCAAGATTATTATGCCTTTAAAGTAATCAATGGGCATCAAGGTAGGATAGTGTTGTTCCCAGGGTTTTTTGATTCAAAAAATGGCGTAGAGATAGTCAAATATAATTTTGTGCCAGAGAAAAACAAAGAGATATATCGGAAAAAATTTAATCAAATATTTGAGGATATGATATTCAGGTGGATGGATTCTGGTGCCTACAAAAAATTGGGCGACGATATTGCCAACAAGCGCCTTGTGAGGTTATTAGACTTTATCAAAAGAGGGGAAAAATATAAAGAGGAACAGGCGAAATAAAAAAGAGTTGTGAAAGAGTTTTGTACACGTGTAAAGGAATACATTGATCCTTCGACAAGCTCCAGTCCACGCCAAGAGCGCAGTTTACCCTGAGTCTATCGAAGGGACAGGCACGGCAGGATGAGCGGGGGGGCGGATTATTGCTCCAGATAGAAAGATTAAGAGTTTTTGAATTATCGAATTAGCGTTATTTTAACTACACGACACGTTTACAGTCACAATTTGACTTAAAAATGGAGCAATTATGGTATTAAAAGTGTTATATAAACCGAAAAAGATTGAGGGTGTAAGTGGCGAAAAAAAGGTTTAGAAGCCCTTATAACAAAACAATTTTAATGCGTTTGCCTTGCAATTATCCTTTATTTTTTTGGATATGATGCTTTAGGATTCAATGTTAATGATTTAATTCCGACACCTCCTGGCGTCTTGAAAGTTTTTATAACTTTTTTATTGTGCCAATCCCAAAGTTTAATAAAGTTACTATGTGATAAATGCTCATTAGAGGTAAGATAACCAGAATTTTTTGGGACAAATTCTAAAGCTGTAACTGGTTTAGGTGTTATGATAGTTTTTAAAGTTTCCATGTTGCTCCAGTCTAATATTAATATTGTACCCTTCATAGAATCTTTTCCAGCTTTTATGTTAATTTTTCCTATAGCAATATATTTTCCATCGTGGCTAAAAGCCTTTGCTAGAACGTTATCAAAGCGTTTCGCTAAGCCACCGGTTTTTGTGTAAAATATTTCTATAACTTTATTGTCCGTACCTTCTGTGGTTGGCCTGCTCGTAACAATATAGCTAGAGTTTATTTGTAGACTAAATAAAATTAAAGTAAACAAGAATGGTGTTTTTGATAGTTTTCTCATATTTCTACTCCTATTTTAAATTTGATAAAACATACATTCTTACACCCTTTTCTTCAACATAAGAAAAGTTGGGTTTGAATATCAACAATGTTGTTTGTACATTCCGTGATTGGCCTGCTCGTAACAATATAGCTAGAGCTTATTTGTAGACTAAATAAAATTAAAGGAACGCGAATTCGATAATTCAAAAGCTCTACAGTAAAAGTATTAATTTTTTTAAGCTATTTTTTTAAGATGGTCAAAAATGCCTCTTGGGGTACGTCAACGTTACCAACTCGTTTCATACGTTTTTTACCAGCTTTTTGTTTCTCAAGAAGCTTTCTCTTTCTGGTAATATCGCCGCCGTAGCATTTTGCAGTTACTTGCTTGCGTAATGCTTTTATGCTTTCTCTTGCGATTATTTTGGCGCCGATGGCAGCCTGAACAGCAATCTCAAACAACTGACGAGGGATGACTTTTCTGAGTTTTTGCGCCAGCTCCCGTCCAAGCGTATAGGCATTGTCCTTGTGGACAATAACAGATAAAGCGTCTACCGGTTTTCCGTTTAATAAAATATCCATTTTGATCAAATCTGAGGGTTCATAGTCAGACTCTTCATAGTCAAAACTTGCGTAACCAGAGCTTAAAGATTTTAACTGGTCGTAAAAATCTGTTGCGACTTCGTTTAATGGAAGTTTGTATTGCAAAATAACACGGTCTTCATCCATATAAGATAAATTTTCTTGAATGCCTCGTTTTTCTTCACACAAGTTAATAATATTTCCCAGATATTTTTTGGGCAAAATGATAGTCGCTTTGATTATTGGTTCAAAAATTGTTTCTATTTTTGTTGGATCTGGAAAATCAGAAGGACGCTCAATTTGTAAAGTCTCTCCATTGTTCATTTTTAGTTTATAGAGCACACTCGGTGCCGTTGCAATAACATCAAGACCATATTCTTGCTCTAAGCGTTGTTTGAATACATCCATGTGGAGCAAGCCTAAAAATCCACATCTAAAACCAAGACCAAGCGCATCAGAAGATTTTTTCTCAACAGTGACACTCGCATCGTTTAGTGTTAATTTTTCTATAGCATCTTGCAATAGTTCAAATTCTGTACTTATGACTGGGTATATTCCGGCAAATACCATTGGTTTTGCTGGTTTAAAACCTGGAAGTGGGGTTACTTCTTTTTTTGTGTGATAAATAGTGTCACCAACTCGGGCCTCTTTAACCGTTTTCATACCGGCGATTAAATACCCTACCTGACCAGGATAAAGTGCGTTTTTTTGTACCTGATCTGGGTACATTAAGCCAAGCTCAAGCACCTCATATTTTTGTCCTGATTGTGCCAACGTGATATTGTCACCTTTTTTTATGACTCCGTCATGAATCGCAATCAAACAGACAACGCCCCTGTACTCATCAAACCAAGAATCAAACAGAAGGGCTTTAAGATTTTTGTCTTTATCACCTTTTGGTGCAGGGATATGCTCTACGACAGCATCTAAAACCTCTCTCATGCCAAGACCGGTTTTTGCTGAAGTTAAAATCATATCTTCTTTTTTAAAGTCAAATAGTTTGACCATTTGGTCAGCTACCCTGTCAGGGTCGGCAGCAGCCATATCAACTTTATTAATAACCGGGATCATTGCAAGGTCTTGCTCAAAAGCCAGATAAAAGTTAGCCATTGTCTGTGCTTGTACCCCTTGAGCAGCATCTACAAGTAACAAAGCCCCTTGACATGCATAGAGTGACCGAGAAACCTCATAGCTGAAATCAACGTGTCCTGGGGTGTCGATTAAATTAAGCAGATAAAGCTCGCCGTTATGCTCATGGAACATAGAGGCGGTTTGTGCTTTCACGGTTATACCACGCTCTTTTTCCACCTGTAACTTATCCAAGAATTGCTCATGTTTTTCTCGATCTGAAATCGTACCAGTCATCTCCAATAGCCTATCAGAGAGCGAAGATTTGCCATGATCAATATGCGCAATAACTGAAAAGTTTCTTATTTTATCCGGAGTAAAGTCTTTTAAATCTATTTTTTTTATTTTCATAGTTACCAGTATAATGCATTATACGCTCTTTGGGAACAATATATTGCAAAAAAGCCCTAATTTCCCTGTTTTTAAGTGGTTTTTTGCCTGTTTTTTAAAAAAATGGTATAATATAAAATATAAGATATATATCTCTATTTATGTTGCTTATGTCTAAATAGAGAGCCGAATGGGGTGTTATTATGATAAAATCTAAGTTGTTTTCTGTTTTTGCAATTAGTTTACTTTGTGTTGTTTCTTCTTTTACTACTTGTATGCTACAATATCGGGGTGTAAATGAGGAGAAGACGCAAATAAAGTCGAAAAAAAAGATAGATAATTTTTTTAGTGCGGTGAACTTGGCAGAACGGAGCTTTTTTGGAGATGATAGCTGTGATGACAATGTTCCTGGGGATCTTGATAAAAATCTAAAACAGGTGTTTGTAACCTATTTTGACCTGTTTGAGAGTGTGTCTCAAGATAAAGAAATTAATTATACTTGCAAGATAGTTTTATTAAAGCGTGCTTTGTTTCGATTAACTGAATTTATAAAAGAACTTTATAAAAATTCTCTTATTATGTACTCTGAAAAAAGTTTTTTTGAACACTTTTTATTACACAAGATGACACAATATTGTTTTAATAATTACTGGGATGCGTTTTTTGCCATTTTGGCTAATCCTTCGTTTGATAAAAGTTCCGAGAGCAAAGTAGAAGCGCTTTTAGGTATAACCAGAGAATTGCAAAAAGTTTATCATTGGTTTCTTTCGGGGAAAAACAGTAAAAATAAAGACAAGTTAACCACAATAATCAAAGAAAAAAGACGTAAAATTGGTTACAGATTATTTCAGTTTTACTATTTGGCCAAATCTTTTGAGGAGAATTTTTTGCTTGCCAAATATATATTTTCAGGAGATGTAACTAAGTTGCGCAAGTTTAACTTTGATTCACTGAATAATGAAAAAAGATCATATTCGAGCTATATAGAATTAGCGCCTAACATAAAGATGAAGTCTTTATTAATACAAAAGTTTTTTAGCAAAAAAGAAGAAAGAGAAAGGCTTAAAAAGCGTGCGTTAAAAAAATTAAAAAGATTGAAAAAGTTGAAAATAAAAAATCTGCTTATAAACCTGGAGTTGCCCAATAAAGATGATCTAAAAGACGATCTAAAAAAGGGTTTTTCAGAGCTTTTTTATCTCTATGCTATAAGTAAAATCGAGATATATAAGAAAAGAAAAAAAGAGGGAAGCGTTTTTATCGTTAAGCTCCCATGTTTGCAGCAAGTGGGCGGTATGTGCAAAAGTTTTTCACTGGTACACAGTAAGATTTTTGCTCAAAATAATGATTTACTCAATATTATAAAGAAATTGCATAGAGCAAACGTTTTGGTAGATAAAGCAAATCTAGAGACTATAACTGGCAGCTTTCTTAAGCTTTTTAGTGCAGTTGTAGAGGGTGAGCTTGTGAAGCAGAAGTATAAAGACAGTTATTTTCGCAAAAGATTTAAGTTGCGTGACCAGAATGCGTATATCAATTTTATTGAAGTAAAAAGTAGAGGAAAAAAGCGTAAGGTTATTTGTAAGTATAAAGACCAGATAAAGCAGTGTCTTAAAAAGAAAGAAAGCCCGAGTCAAGTATTTACGACCTTTGTTGAAAGCAACAAGGGGGGGCATTTAATATCAATGAGAGTTGAGAAAACAGAAGGTAACGATTTGGTTGTTTTTTATACTGATTCGGAGCATCTTTGTAAAGATTATTATAATAATTGGTTATTTGTTGGATTATCTAGAGTGTTTGGATGTTAATTGTATAATAGAGGTTATAAAAAATAGGGGCCATGAATATGAATATAAGTAAATTATCAAAAATCACAAAAATAGCATTATTTGTTTTAATGCTCGTGTCGTTACATCAACATTGTGTCGCAGGTAAGACTCGCAAAGAAGCAATTACTGGGAAAACAAGTGAAAAAAATTACAAGAAAACAATAGCCTTCAAAAACAAAAAGAAAATAGATATTAAAAACAGAAACAAGCATGAAAAAAAGAAAAATATTGCGATAAACTTGAAAAAAAAGATAGACGATTTTTTCTATACGATAGCTGTGGCAGAAGCGAACTCTTTGCAAAGTGATAGCCTTGAAAAGGAGCTAAAACATATTTTTACAACTTATTTTGATATCTTTGAGAATGTGTCTCAGGATAAAGAAATTGATTGTTATTGTAAAATAAATACACTAGAGCGAATATTGTCGCGATTAACTGTGTTTGTGGAAAAATTTAAAGAAAGTGATTACGTAAGATATAAGAAAGAAGTAAAAATCGAGCATTTTTTGCGCTATAGGTTAGAGGGTTTTTTGTATAAGTATGAATATGTATTTAATGCCCTTTTGAGTAACACTATGCCCGATATAAGCCTAAAAGGGAGAGTGAGAGCGCTTTTAGAAATAACTAAAGCATTGAAAAAATATTTTCAGCTTTTTCTTGCAAAAAATAGTTTTAAAAATGAAAGTGAAAAAAACAAAAAAATAAGTGAAGTTATATATGGACTTGAACAGTTTTTTTCTATGATTGCATCTTTTAGAGGTAAAAATTTTCTGCTTGCCATGCATATATTCTCAGGGGATGTAAGTAGGTTGCGTGATTTTGATTTTGATTCATTCAAAGATAGTACTGCAAAAAAAACATATTCGAGTTATATAGATTTAGCGTCGAATATACAGATGAAGTCTTTCTTGATACAAAAGTTTTTTTGTAAAAAAGAAGAGAAAGAAAAGCTTAGGAAGTGTGCGTTAGAAAAATTAAAAAGATTAAAAGAGTTGCGAATAAAAAATATGATTATAAAAAAAGAGTTTCTTAATAAAGATAATGAGCTATTTTATCTTTACGCTATAAGTAGGATTGAGATAAGCCAAAAGAAGTGTTGCTCAAAAAAGAGGGCTTTTATAATTAAATTGCCATGTTTGCAACAAGTTGGTGCTACTTGTGGGCCTTTTTCATTCATACACAGTAAGATTTTTTCCCAAAACAATGATTTGCTTGGTATTATAAAGCAGTTACACAGTGTAAATGATTTGATAAAGAAAGCTAAACTTGGGGTTTTTATTAAACTTTATGAACTTAATAAGCTTTTCGATGGTAAGCTTCTTTGTAAGAAATGGCGGGACAAGAATAGATTTAAACTACGTAACAAAAATGTGTATGTTAATGTGTTAAAAGTTGATTCGGATTCTGGTTTATTTTTCTACGACAACGAGATGACAAAATGCTTTAAACTGAAAAACAGCCCAAGTCAGGTCATTGTAACTATCATCAAAAACAGCAAAGGTAATCATTTGTTATCGGCAAAAGTCGATAAAACCGAGCATGGAGATTTAGTTGTTTTTTACGCAGATTCTGAAGGTATTTTGAAAAATTTTTATAGTGAGAATATATTTGAAATATTATCTAGTCATTTTGGGTATTATTTAGGTGTTTTTGGTTTTGTTGGGCATGTTGCCAGATCACTAGATTTTTTGGGAATCGTGAGATATTTTGGGTATTAGATATTAATTGCGAAATCTTCCCTGTTTTTGGGTGTTAATTACGCAGTAATAACCCCTTTGTTGCTTGAGTTATTTTTCTTTTTGTAGTATACTATTTGTATACGATTTCGTTTAAATTAAATTAATTTTAAGAGATTTTAGAGAGGATTTTTATAATGGATCCGATAGATAATAACCTAGAGAAAAATCAAGCTGGCAATAAAGAAAAATTACCACAATCAAGTGGGCCAATCGGTCCAAGTGAGCCAAATGGGCAAAATGGTCCAGGTGCGGGGACAAAGCCGATATTAATCGAGGATGAGTTAAAAAGCTCATTTCTTGATTATGCGATGTCGGTTATTGTTAGCCGTGCTATTCCTGATGTCAGAGATGGTTTAAAGCCTGTGCACAGGCGTGTGTTGTATACTATGCATAAATTGGGTTTTCACTACAACAAGCCGTACCATAAATCGGTGCGTGTGGTTGGTGAAGTACTTGGTAAGTATCACCCGCATGGTGACCAGGCGGTGTATAACACCATGGTTGGCATGGTGCAGGATTTCTCAAAACGTTATCCGTTGCTTGATGGGCAAGGTAACTGGGGTTCTGTTGATGGTGACAATGCTGCGGCGATGCGTTATACCGAAGTCCGTATGGCAAAGATTTCGCAGGAGATTTTGGCCGATCTTGACAAAGAGACTGTTGCTTTTGTTCCAAACTTTGATGAATCCACGGTGGAGCCTGTTATTTTGCCAAGTAAGCTGCCGAACTTATTGGTTAACGGGACAGCTGGTATTGCAGTTGGTATGGCAACATCTATACCGCCTCATAATTTAGGTGAAATTATTGATGCATGTTTGGCTATACTTGAAAATAAAGAAATAACAGACGATGAGATTTTTGAGATTGTGCCGGCGCCTGATTTCCCTACTGGGGGAATAATCTGTGGCCGTTCAGGGATTTTAAAAGCGTATAGAACAGGACGGGGCCGAGCAATTGTCAGAGGTGTTGTTGATATAGAGGAAACTAAAAAAGGTTCTAGGTTAATTGTTAAAGAGTTACCTTATCAGGTTAACAAGGCAGAGCTTGCGATTAAAATAGCGAATTTAGTAAAAAATAAAATTATTGAGGGCATATCAAATATTAGAGATGAGTCTGATAAGCGTGGTATGCGACTTGTGATAGATATAAAACGGGGTGAGATTCCCTCAGTTGTTTTAAACCAGTTATACAAGCATACCCCAATTCAGTCGTCGTTCTCTATTTTGATGTTAGGGCTTTTGGATAATAAGCCGTTAGTCTTTACATTAAGAGAATTATTGCAGCACTTTATTGAGCATAGAAGGCAGGTGGTCTATAAACGTACCGCGTATGATTTGAGAAAAGCGCAAGAGCGTGAGCATATATTGGCCGGTTTTATCATAGCATTACAAAATATAGATGAAGTGATTGTAATAGTTAAAAAGTCAAGAAGTGCAGATGAGGCAATTGCTGCATTGAACAAAAGATTCTTGTTAACCATCAAGCAGGGCAAAGCAATCTTAGAGATGAAGTTGCAACGTTTGACTGGTTTGGAGCAGGAAAAAATTCATGCTGAGATGGCTGAGCTTAAAAAAGTAATTGCGTTTTTGAAATCTATTATTGAAGACAAAGAAATCTTGAAAAAAGAAGTTGTAAAAGAGTTTGAGGATACAAAGAAAGCATACGCTGATGAACGTAAGTCCAAAATTTCTGGACCGATAGATGTTCTGACCGAAGCTGATTTGATTCCGGATGAAGACGTTGTGGTGACGATTACTTCAAAAGGGTATATTAAGCGGGTTGACTTGGCTACCTACGGTGTGCAACATAGAGGTGGAAAAGGTAAAATGGGCATGGCTTCTTTGGAAGAAAAAGAGGACTTTGTTCAAGATCTATTTGTTGCAAGAAATCATGATTCATTATTATTCTTTACCAATTTGGGACGTGTGTATAGCCTGAAAGTGTTTGAGGTGCCTGAAGGGTCTCGAACTGCTCGCGGGCGTGCTGTTGTAAACTTGTTGCCATTAACTGCAGAAGAACGAGTAGTGAAACTACTTTGTGCAAGAGAGATGGAAGGCAAGTTTGTGATGATGGTCACAAAAAAAGGTCTGGTAAAACGTACAGATGCAAAAGCATTTTCAAAAATACGTGTTTCTGGAATTCGAGGCATTACGCTCAAAGAGGGTGATGAATTGGCATTTTGTAACATAAGTTTAGGCCAAGGTTCTGTGGTAATTGCAACTGCAAAAGGCCAAGGTATAAAATTCTCAGAGCAGGAAGTGCGCGCAATGGGGCGTCAAGCTTCCGGTGTGATTGGCATTAGATGCAGAGAAGGTGATTATGTTGTTGGTATGGAAGTGATACCTGATGATGAGGGGGATATTCTCTTTGCAACAGAGCGTGGTTATGGAAAACGGGTAAAAGTACCTGATTTCAGACTTGCCCATAGAGGTGGTGTTGGTGTGAGAACTATACCGACTGAAAAAAGAAACGGTCTTGTTATCGGCCTTGCGATTGTGTATCCAGATTCACATATAATTTTAATCGATGTTGCAGGAAAAATTATTAGACTTGCGCCAAAAGAAATTAGAACAATGGGTAGACAGGCAAAAGGGGTAAGGCTTATAAAACTTGATAAAGATCAAAGGTTGGCTTCAGTTGTAGCGTTTCAGGAAGATGAAGACAGGGATAAATCTGCACCAGGTGGGCCTGCGTCAGGTGGGCCTGATAAAAGTTCTCCTGAGATGAAGCTTGAAGACGCTTCTGGGATTATTAAACAGGCCAATAGCCAAACAGCAAACATACAAGAGCCAACACAGGAGCCTGCACAAGAAGTAGCCCTAGAACCAGTTCAAGAACAAGTTCAGGAACCGGCGCAAGAACCGGTGCAGGAAGTTCAAGAGCCAGCGCAAGAAATACAGGCGCAAGCTCAAGAGGTCCAAGAAGTTAAAGAGATTCAAGAGCCAGAGCTAGAAGGAGCACAAGAAGTTACAAAAGAAGATTCCAAAAAAGACGAGACTATCCAGATGGGTGATCAGCAACAAAGCTTTTTCTCTTTAGATTCAAGCAAAAAAACTTCAAGTGTTAATGACGATGATGAGCCAGATTCGTTTATGCAATTTTAGCTAATTTTTTAAAATTAAATTTTTTTAAAAACAAGTATTCTTAATCCCCGGGTAAACCTGGGGATTTTGCTTTATTAAAACTCTTTTTTGCGTTATTATATGTTTATCATGAATAAATTTAATTGCGAAGTAATACTGCTCCATTTGTCGCTTATTGACGGAATTGGGCCTGTTGCCATAAAAAAGATTTTACAATATAGTCGGGAAGCTAGCTTTAACTTGCAAGACTTGTATACGCTCAAACAGACTGATTTTAGTAACTTATTTGGGTTTGCAAAAAACGTAGCCCATAAGTTATATTTGGGGCTTAAAGATATAAGTCTTTTAGAGCGAGAAGCGGGGTTAATTGGCAAACATAATATTCGTTTTGTTACTGTGTTGAGTAAAGAATACCCAGAGCTTCTGAAACATATACACGCACCGCCGCCAGTTTTGTACATAAAAAGCGAAAATAATGAGAACATCTTGTGCCACAATAAAAAAATAGCCTTTGTAGGTTCTCGAAAAGCGCACAGATATGGTGAGCAATTTATAGAGCGCGTTATCCCCCAGGTTACGAAGCACAACTGGTTAGTTGTCAGTGGTGGTGCTATTGGTGCAGATAGTATGGCGCATAGACAAACTGTTGAATCAGGTGGGCAAACAATTTCTGTTATTGGCTCAGGGTTATTGCATCCGTATCCCCATTCTAATAAAAAATTGTTTGAAAAAATTATAGAAAGTGGGGGAGCATTAGTCAGCCCGTTTAAACTTGAAACGGTAGCGAGGCCAGGGAACTTTCCTGCAAGAAATAGAGTAATTGCAGGTTTGAGCTTGGGGTGCGTGGTGGTTCAAGCCGCCAAAAAAAGTGGTGCCAGTATTACGGCGCAATTTGCACTTGATCAAGGACGAGAAGTCTTTGCAGTTCCTGGTCCTATTGATGATGAGTTGAGTCTTGGATGTCATACATTGATCCAACAGGGTGCAAAATTGGTCTCTTGCGCAGAAGATATTTTGTGCGAATTTGCAGGGTATCTTTCGCCCAAAGTTGCGCTTAATCAAAAAGAGCAAAAAAACAAAAATAACACTAAAACCCAAGACAAAAACACAAAAATTCTTGAAATAGCAAAAAGCTTGCAAAGCAAGCCTAAAATTATTCAAACTACAAGTGCCCAATCTGTGAAATACGCAAGTAACAGCATAGAGCATGCGATACTCACCTGTTGCGCAAAACAGTCATGCGCCATAGAAGAGATAGCTGTGGTTGTTAACAAAAGTATACATGAGTTGCACGAGATTTTGTTTGACATGCAATTGAGTGGCGATATTAAACAAAACCACGCTGGCATGTTCGAAAGAGTTTAATTTTTCTCTTTTTCTTTTTAACCTTGCTATTTTTTTATATAGATTATAGCTTGATCAAAATATATAAAATAAAGTAAGGGAAGTAGAAGGGAAGTTGTATGGTTAGCAAAACGTTTTTGCTCAATAAAAATACAAGAAATAAAATATTTTTTTTAGATATTTTGATATTTTTTTTGCTTGTGTTTGGCTGTTTCTTTTTATATCTATTCTCCCCAAAATTGCATGTGTTGATAGTTTTAGCTCCTATCTTATTATTTGTTTTGTATAAGTTATTTTTATTTAATAAAAGAGGGAAAGCTTTAGTTTTCAATGATAGTAAGCTGTATGGGTGGCGGTCAGGTTGGGTTGCGTTTAAAGAGATAAAAAAGGTGCATATGGGCAAGCTTAAAGGCCAAACATGTGTTTTCTTCGATTTAAATACAGGCTGGTATGAGCCGACTGTTTATTCAGGTTGGAGTCTATATGCGTTACCATCTACGTTGGTTGTTGTGTGTCAAAAAGATGTAGATGAGCCTCTGGAGCTTATCTTGAATGAGATACAGAAATACGAAAATCGTTTTGCAAAATAAGGGGCAAATCGGGCATTTTGTTTGCTTTTTTCTTGTAAATAGTGTATGATTTTAATATAAAGTTAGTTTTTCTCGAGTTTTATTTATCACATATTGTATTGCAGTTTGAGATAGTCGCGGGAAAAGTTTTCAATATGAAAATTTTTGTGTAAATTAGTGAAATTTTTTAATACTTAAGAAGGCTTGGAGTTTGTCATGCCAGTACCAAAACGGAAACGATCTCGATCTAGAAGAGATAAAAGATTTGCAAATAAAGGAATGGAAGTAAAAGCTATTACAGAATGTAAAAATTGTAAAGAGCCCATTGCGCCGCATAAAGTATGCAGTAAGTGTGGTTTTTACAAAGGTAAAAAAGTAATGGAAACAAAGATAGACAGAGCTATCAAGCGTGGAAAAGATAGGCAGGCAAAGATGGCTAAGAAACAGGAAAGAGAGGGGTCTTCAACCGTTGAGCCACAACAAGAGCAAGAGACTAAAGAATAAACGTATAGAAATAGATGTTATATAAAATTTGTGAGAGCAGCTCTTATTAAGGTAGGGGCTGCTTTTTTGCGTTAATTTTTGCATAATACAAAGATATAGCAAGAATGGCTATTTTCGCGTATAATAGTTGGTGTGTAATAAAAAGAGTAATAGTGTGTAGTAGGTTATGTAGTATACAATTAGTGAACAATTAGTAGTGGTAAAAGTGATAAATTTGAGTAGTTCAGAATAAACTTTTTGTGGAGAAAATTATGATCTTAACCGATATGTATAATGCAGTAAAAACTGTTTTTGGTCATCTGTATAATGAATTATTTGCGAAAAATGAACGAAACGCAAGTTATCTGAAAAATGTGTTAATTGCGGCGTTGATCGTTGGTATTGCAGCAGCAGGGTTTTATGGGTATAAGTTTTATATGCATTCTAAAGAATCTTCTGCGCAAAAAGTTTTCTCAGAATGCATGAATGAATTTGATAATGCACGGGAGGGGACCGGTTCTTGGAGTAATGTTGAAGAAGCCTTTGATTTGGGTTACAAGCAAAACTCAGGTTCTTCTTTGGCGCCGTATTTCTTGGCACTCAAGGCAGAATCGCTATACGAGCAAGGTAAAACAAAAGAGTCTATGGATGTGCTCAGTTCTGCGTTAAATAAGATGTCCCAAAAAGATGATTTCTATGGGATGTATAAGGCAAAGCTTGGTCTTGCTAAAATGGATAGTAAAGATGTAGCTGTGCATAAAGAAGGGTTTGATATACTAAAATCTTTGTCTGAAAATGTGAATTCTGGTCAGTCTACTGCGTTGTACTATTTAGGACTCCATTTCTGGGATAAAAATGATATGCAAAAGGCAAAAGGGTATTGGAACAAGTTGGTGAGTTCATTTGAGCAGGAGCAAAAGAAGGCGTCGAGCAAGTTGCCACTCAAAGAGACCCCGTATGTGAAAATGGCACAAGAAAAATTAGCCCAGCTTGATTAGGGTTTTGTAGGGTTTAATATGGAAAAAGAGAAAAAAACGCAAGATAAAGGTGTGCGGGTAAGATTTGCACCGTCTCCGACTGGACGTTTACATATTGGTAATTTGAGAGCTGCGATTTTTAATTGGCTTTTTGCAAGGCACCATAACGGTAAATTTTTACTCAGAATAGAAGATACTGACAAAGAGCGTTCAAAAAAAGAGTATCAGGATTATATGCTTGAGTCTCTTAAATGGGTTGGCATTAATTATGATGAAGAGCCTCTTGTTCAGTCATCAAGAATTGATACGCATATTGCCGCAATTAACAAACTTATAGAAGAAGGCAAGGCGTACAAATGTTATTGTATGCAAGAAGATATAGAAAATAGGCAGCAGGAAAAATTGGGGCATCAAGATTTGTACCAAGGGTATGATGGGTTTTGCAGGCAAAGAGCTGAAAGTGGTGAGGCTCAAGAGGGGCATAAACCATATGTGGTGAGATTTAGATTGCCTGATAAAAAATCTATCACGTTCCACGATTTAATCAGGGGCGAGATTACGTTTGAATTAAATCAGTTTGATGATTTTATTATTGCACGGTCTGATGGTACCCCAATGTATAATTTGGCTGTCGTAGTAGATGATGATTTTATGAATATTACGCATGTGATAAGGGGTGAAGATCATATATCAAATACGCCAAAGCAGATTATGCTTTATGAGGCTTGCGGCTTTAATGTGCCACAGTTTGCACATGTACCTCTAATTTTGGGACCCAGTGGCGATAAGTTAAGCAAAAGAGATGCTGCTGTATCTGTGTTGGAGTATAGAGAGCAAGGTTTTTTGCCAGAAGCGCTTTTTAATTATTTGGTAAGATTGGGCTGGTCGCATGGTGATCAGGAGGTGTTTAGCAAAGATGAGCTTGTTTCTTTTTTTGATCTTGACCATGTTGGCAAAAAAGGTGCGATTTTTGATATAGATAAGTTGTCTTGGTTAAATGGCGTTTATTTGCGTGAGCACGATCCCCATGATCTTAAAAGAGAGATAGAAGTTTCTTTGAAATTTAGTTTTACAGACAAGCTTGCAAAATGGGATGAGCAAAAAACTATAAAGCTTATAGATTTATACAAAGAGCGGGTCAAAACTTTAAAAGAGTTAGTAGATAGTTTAGTTTTGTTGTATGAGGGGCCGTCAGGTTATGATGAGAAAGCTTTAGACAAATGGGTGACCCAAGACACAAAAGCGCATATTCAGTCTTTGGTGCAATATCTTGAGAAAGAAGATGATTTTACTCATGATATGCTTGCGAAAAATATAAAAGCATTGTCCAAAGAACTTGGGATTAAGTTGGTTGCATTGGCGCAGCCGATTAGAATCTCTTTAACCGGTTCGAGTGCAAGTCCTGGTGTGTTTGAATTGCTTGAGATTGTAGGTAAGCAAGAAAGTGTAAAGAGAATAAAAAATTTTATACACAAAATAGGCTAGTGAAAATAGGCTAGTGTAAAAAGAAGTGTGAAAAAGTATAGGAAGAGTAGTAGAAAGCGTATTATACAATATTGAAAGTGAGGTTTATTGTGAAATTAGCGATGTTATTTCCTGGATATGGGAGTCAGTTTGTTGGCATGGGAAAAGAACTGTATGATGAGTCACGAATTATGCAGGAATATTTTGAACAAGCTTCAAATTGTTTAGATATAAATTTTGTAAAATTATGTTTTGCGTCTTCTGATTTAGATCTTGCAAAAATGAGCAACGCCTATTCATCGATTTTTCTTTTAAGTTGTTCTATTTATAGAATGTTAAGAGAAGATGAGGGGATAGCCCCTGATATTGTTGCAGGGTATAATATTGGAGAGTTTTCGGCACTGTATGCCTGTGGAGGTATAAACTTTGTTGATGGGTTGTATATGATCAACAAGTATTCTACTATTTATGAAGAGCTGCTTTCTGGCCTTGATATTTCTTTAATAAAGGTTACAGGAGTAAAAAGTGATATTGTGAAACAACTATGTGAACAGCACAGTACTAATGATTCATTTGCTCGCATAGCGGTGTATGTAACAGAAGATGAAAATATTGTCGCAGGTCACAGCAATGTAGTTGAGCAGGTTGAGGCTGCGGTTAAAAAGTATGAGTCGGCAAAGACCGCAAGTTTTGGAGTTGAGATAGGATTGCACAACTCTTTAATGAAGCCGGTAGTTGACTATGTAAAATTGTATTTGGAAAAAGTAGACTTTAAAGATGCTCAGATACCATTTTTAAGTACCACTGAAGTGCATACTATTAAAGATGGTAAATCATTGCGTGCAGCAACTTTGGAGCATATATCTTCATCACTCAAATGGCATCAATCACTTGATTATTTACATGACTATGATCTTTTTGTTGAAGTTGGCCCGGGTTCAAGTCTTAGTGGTATGCTCAAGGTGTTGTACCCAGACAAAAAGGTGCTTTCTATTAACAGCCAAAAAGACATAGACGAGCTTGTCAAAATTGTGACAAGTCAGAATGGCCAGGAGGGCCATAAGGGCGAGTCAGGAGAAAAAAAATAAAATAAGTAACTGGAGAAACAGGTGGCAGAATTTAATAGACAAGATATACAGAATAAAATAATTGACATAGTCTCTAAAAAACTAAGTATTGATAAAGAGGTCGTTATCAAGAGCACCTCGTTTGAAGATCTTGGTGCTGACTCGCTTGATATGGTTGAAATAATCATGAAGCTTGAAGAGCAATTTGGTATTGAGATTAGCGACGAAGACGCTGAGAAGTTATCTTCTCTTGCACAAGTTGTCGATTATATAGAAGGCTTGCGAAAAAAATAAGTTTTTTATTACCCGTAAGCAGCACCACATTTTAACCAGATAGCCCATTGGTATAAAGTGTTTTTATAAGGGCATCTAAACCGTGGATTTACACTTTCAAATTCTATCTGCCAACCGGCACCCAAATATGGCGTGGTGCTTCTTTCCTCTTTTTCCCATGCATGACTTGCATGCGCATAAAATTTGTGTGTTAAAACTTTTGGTGATGCGGCAGAGCATATATCTATAGAGTCGTTACAGATAAATACTGGTGATGGGACATCGGCCACTTGTGCCTGATCTTCAAGCTTATTGCCAAAGATAGTTGCGCTACTTTGAGTTATGTCAGCGTCTAGGTTGCTCACGTTTTGTATGCCCTTAAATGCATAAGTACGATCTGGTATTTTGTCTACAAGACAAATTTCCTCGTGACTTCTGAGCCAGCCGTTATAGCCAAAATCAAATTCCCAATTGTTATTGTTATACGCAAACATGATATTTAAATCCATTTGGAAGTTTGCTTTTACTTTGCATTTGAGTGTTGTAACATTGATTGCAGGAACAAGTTTTGTGTAGTTGCCGTCTGCGTCAAATTGTTTCAAAAGCATGTATCTGCTTAAGAATCTGTTACACTTGAAATCAAATGATCTGCATTGGCAGGTTTTGAATAAATGGGAAAAGTTTGCATCAAAATGAAAGTGCATGGTTTGATCATCATCTTTTTCCCAGATTAGTACTTGGCCAGTGAATCCTATGCCAAATTCCCAATGATGCCCGTTGCCCGCAATAGGTTCAAAAATATACTTGTTTTTCACCTGGGTGCCTGTTGGCGCCGTAAATTGTGCATTTACCCCGACGTAGCCATTTTCTCTATTTAAAAATATCCAGCCAAGCAGGCAGGTGACATCAGCAAGTTTGGTTGTTTTTTGTTCGCTACAACAAAACTTTCCATATTTTATACCTTCTAATACATCGCCAAAACCAACGCAGCCACCTAATGCTTTCGAGGCGCATGAGAATGGTGGTTCGACAACACCGTCTGCCATATAACCGGCAGGAAACGGCGTATCAAGTCCGTGTTCTTCTACTTTCTCACACATGCACATCTGCCATTTTGTTCTGACTAATGGCGCGTAAAATTGGATGTAAAAGCCACGCTGAAATTCGAGCATTACATCAAAATCCAGTAAAAAAGTACGTATTCGTGGTTCGAATCTTACACAACTTTCAAATTCAGGTGAAAGGCCAAAGTAGTCTGCCAAAATATCGTTACATGCACGCTCTGTTACCATGCTGCCAGAAAAGTTTAATATGTCTGTTCCAAAGAAATACTCAGCTATATGATATGGCTTAAACGATTGCATGTACTCAGGTGTTACGGTTAACGATCCGTGAAATTTGTTTTTACCAAATGTGTGCCTAAAATTGTGGTGACCAACAGCACGTCTTGCAGTATTGGTATTTTGTGAGCGTGGTTGGAAAAATGTTTTGCCATAATTACACACATTGCATCGTCGTAGGTTACACCGGTCCAGAGGGCAACAACAAGGCGAATTTCTTCTTGAAAGACAGTAACAATCTGGGGTTTTTGCTGTCACATAACCCGTTTGCATTAAATAGATAAACGAAAAAATAGAGAAAACTTTTTTTAATTTACTTGTTTTACTCATGGCATTCTCCTTTTTGGTGGGTTTCTATTTACGACTACATTTTATCTTTTTGTGTTTTAAGAAAACAAGATTTTAATCTAATATGTGAAAAAGGCCAGCATAAAACCGGACCTTCTTATTTAGATTGTTGATTTTTTGCATTTGTTTAAACTATTATGTTTGTGGGATAGTTTTTAATACCAATTAGTAGGGAGATGGTTATGAAGAAATCACTTAAACTATTTATTTGCTTATTTTCGATGAGTTTTGCATTACTAGCTAACGCAGCAAAGATTGTTTTTTTTAATTTGACAGGGGAAAAGTTAATCATAAAATACCGGGGGAAAACCTTCGAAATAAAGGCTTTAGAGTCAGGAGAGAGTACTCGTAAACCTTATGGTTTAAATAGAATAACCACGAGCGAATTTGAATATAAAATTGGTAAAGGAAAATACTTCTTACACGAAATACAAGAGAAAATGAAATATGTCCCATATATAGGGAACCCTTCTTATCATGCTGTTGTAGGTAATAAGGTTAGGCCTATTTATATTTTTGGAGAAAATATTGTTGACGATGATATAAAACACGTAATTCTTGATAAAACTTACTTAGATATAATTAAGAAAGGTGTTTTTGAGCTCGCTAGGCGGGCTCGCAAGCTCACGATTTCTCTGGTTGGTACTTTGGTGAAACAGTTTTTGAGAAAAACAATAAAAGAAGACTTTATGTTTAAAGGGACAAAAACAAAACTCATAAATAAAAAAATGCGTGAAGATGGTAAAACTGTATCAAAATTTGAAATAGATGCTATTAAAGAACGAGAGAAAAAAATAAGAGGCGAACAGGAAAAATTTTTAGGTGTAAAATTTTTAAAAAAGCAGAAGCCTTTGTCTATAGGATTTGTTGGCAGTGGTGGTGGAGTAAGAGCGAGACTTTCTACGACGGGATTTGTCTATGGAGCTTCAAAAATTAAGTTGTTAGATTGTATAACATATTTCTCGGCTCTTTCTGGGTCAACCTGGATGCTTGCCCCTTGGATTATGAAAAAAGGTTCCATAGATATTGAAGATTTTTACAAAATAGTGATTGAAGAGTCTAAACTGCCGGAGGGACTAAAAACTATTTTATCTAAAAGTGGATTTAAACTTAGTAATAATCCCATAGCAACTATAAAAAGCTTTTTAGGTAGTGTTCTGATGCAAAATTATGCCCGTGTAGTGGGTTGGGGTAGACCCCACGGGTTGGTAAATTTTTTTGGATCAATTCTTCCCAACGCATTTCTTAAAAATGTAGTTAGTGTTTATAAAAATCCAGGGTATTGTTATCTTTCAGATGTCCAAGATAAAGTTGGAAAAGGGGATTGTTTTGTACCCATCTTTGAAGTTAGAGCTCGAAAAGAAGAAGGAAGATTTGGCAAGATTTCATATCAACCTTGTCATTTTACTCCTTGGGAGTTTGGGGGCCGCTGGTTTGGGTCCAAAGGTGCTTATGTTCCTATAAAAACTTTTGGAAGTAATTTCAATAAAAAAGGAGAAGCAGTTCCTAGCAAAAAATATGGAAGAATTGGTCCAGAGCCAGATTTAGGTTTGGTTATGGGTGTATGTGGATCTGCTTTTACTGCGCCATTTTCAACATTAATTATGAAGTCGGCTCCTAAAATAGCGAAATACTTTAAATTTAAAAAAGTAAAAAAGGAAGAGTATAAACCCGAACAAGTTACAGATAAAAGCCTATTTGAGTGTGAATTTAATAATTTCATGAAAAATAACAGAAAATACAGGGGCTTTAATCATCAAGGGAGGCTTCATCTTTATGACTCTGGTATTGATATTAATTTGCCTATAATTTCTTTATACAGAAGGCCTAAAGATGAACTGCATTTGGTGAAAGAGGGCGCGCCTCCTGAGGTAATTGTTATTTTTGATGCAAGTCACAGCGAAATAGGAAGTCAATTATTAAAAGCTAAAAAAGAAATTGAGTTCAAAGGTTTGCCGTTTCCTGAAGTAAAGCTTACCTATGACGTAAAAGTAAAAGTTGCTCAGAATGGGGTTTATATATTTGATAAAAAACCTAAAGAAAAAAACTATAACGATTGGGAAGTTCCTACTGTGATCTATTTCCCATTGGTTAGGGGTAAATCAGAATTTAGATTTAAGATGAAAGATTATGGCACATTTAATTTTGCTTACTCAAAAGCTAAATCCTCAGGAATTATGAAAATGACAAAACTTAATATAGAAAAAGCCAAAAAGTACATTGGCTATGCAATGCTCAAAAGAGTGATTATAAATCTAAAAAGAGACTTAGCTATTAGAAAAGAACTTGATAAAAAGTCAGACGGCTTGAAAGATGGGAGTAAAAAAGAGTTGCTTTACAAAATTCGTCAAGAATTTCCAGAAGCAGAAGAATTAGAAAAGAAGATTAAAGAACTAACGCAGAAATTAAAAAAGCTAGAAAAGGGCTTAAAAATTAAAAAGAAAGAAAAAGTGGAGGATGAAGAGGATTACGAGCTTATTTAGTGTTTTTCAAAAATATGAGGATTTTGATGAAAAGAGGGCAAAAATGTTTTTCGGAGCTTAGAAAAAACGTGTAAATTAGTAGTTATTTGCCTTTTTTTAAAAAACTTGTATTCTATTCAGGAATAGTTAAAGCTATTTGGTTTTTTAAGAGTGGGACGGGGGCTAACAGTGTTTTTTAATTCAAGATGAATGTTTTTGCTACGAGAGGCTCTTATGAGATTGTTGCGTAAGTTATTTGTTTGCTTGATTGCTATACATTGTACATTGCTAGTAAATGCGGCAAAGATTGTTTTTGTTAATTT
>JBHPCA010000002.1:0-65003 GCA_042576225.1 Candidatus Babelota bacterium | reverse complement strand
TTAAAAAATGTAAAAATTTGTGAAGTAAAAGTATGGAAAAAGACAACAAAAGCTTTTTGATAGATAAAAAATTTGATTATGTAGTTTGCATGTGCATGGGCGTTTCTTATTCTGATATTGCTCAAGAAGTTGCAAATGGAGCAACGACGTTTAAAGAGTTGTATGATAAGTTGGGAGTGGGCGCTGGATGCGGGTCTTGTAAGCAGGAAGTCCAAGCGATTCTTAAAAAAGAGCTAGAAAGACTTGAAAAGTAACAAATAAAATAGAAAATAAAGTTGAAATATTTTGATAAAAAAAATATTATATTGGTATCTATCCTGTTTTTATGTTATTTTTTTAATAGATATAGTTTTGAAATTTTGATTTTGAATATTTTTTGCATATTGGCGAGATTCCCGAGCGGTCAAAGGGGACGGTCTGTAAAACCGTTGGCTAAGCCTTCGCAGGTTCGAATCCTGCTCTCGCCACCATCCTACGCCAAGGCTACGGATGGCAAGCCATCTTCGCCAAAGTAGTTAGATGAATATGCGAAAAATGTGAGAAAAGTGAGTGTGAGTGCGGGAATAGCTCAATTGGTAGAGCGACAGCCTTCCAAGCTGTAGGTTGCGGGTTCGAGTCCCGTTTCCCGCTCCATTATCGAGCGATAGAGCTCTGAAATATTCGTTTTTGCTGGCGTAGCTCAGTTGGTAGAGCAGCTGATTTGTAATCAGCAGGTCATCGGTTCAAATCCGATCGCCAGCTCCAGCCTTCGCTCCTTCGGAGCTTCGGCTGGCAAGCCAATTTTTTAATGGATTTCTAAAAAATAATATTGCAAACCAATAAACTTGTACGTTAGGAAGCTCCCGAGCATCCTGAGCAGCTGCAAAGCAGCGTGACGAAGGGCGGTTCAAGTCCGATCGCCAGCTCCAATCTACGCTAAAGCGTAGATTGTCCTCCGTAGCTCTGAAAGAGCGTAGGGGGACCAGTTTCTCTGGTGAAAATCATGAACTTATATATTGCAAACCAATAAACTTGTACGTTGCCCTTGGGTCTTTCAATAAGCTTAGGATTTAGTGCCGGTATCCCGGTATTTACTGTGGTTTGGTGAGAGCGCAAGGGGTAAAAATCATAAACTTATCGCATATGGCTTATCCTAGGGTTTTTTGGTCAAGACGAAGCCATTTTTTAACGCGATGACATAAAAACTAAATAAATTAAAAAAATATGCATAAAAACTTGTTTTTTGTGATTTTTTCGATTAAAATATTTTATATGGGTAAAGGTTTAAAGAGATTTTTGAATTTGAGCTTCTAAAGCGGTTGCTTGCCGAGAGTTTTTAGTTGATTTTAGAACTCTTGTGTGTGCAAAATGTATTAGGAGCGATGATTGTGTAAAATTAATTTGTCTTTTTCCTTTTTTTAAATTATTCTATTTATAGGAAAGAGTGTAATTGATGCCCACGTAGCTCAGTCGGTAGAGCACTTCCTTGGTAAGGGAGAGGTCACCGGTTCAAATCCGGTCGCGGGCTCCATGGTTACCATTATAAGATGTTGTTTTGATTAATTTAAGTAGTTTTAAAGAAGAGTTTTATGGCTAAAAATAGAATCATCAGTTATTTGGCATGTACAGAATGCAAGGAGCGTAATTATACGCAAGTTGTAGGCAAGAAGAGGGCTGTTGGCTCTTTGAAGTTGAAAAAGTTTTGTCATCGTTGCAGAAAGCATGTTGAGCATAAAGAGAGCAAATAAAATTTTGGCTTTTAGGCCAGTAGCTCGAATTGGTAGAGCGGCAGACTCCAAATCTGATGGTTGGGGGTTCGAGTCCCTCCTGGCCTGCCAGCGCGCTTATGAGGATGTTTTTAGATAGCCAAAGTTAAATCATATAAGATTCTACGGGTAGAATATGAAAGATATAGGGAAATTTCTTGGCGAAGTAAAATTAGAGCTTTCTAGGGTTATTTGGCCCAAGCGTGATGAGTTTGTGGGGTCGACAATAGTTGTGGTTTTTCTCACTACGATAATGTCTATTTATTTAGGCGTTGTTGACAAGGGCTTTGACTTGGGAATGAAATATCTCCTTGAATGGTGGACTTCTTGACTTTGGTTGTTTTGGCAGGGGAACGTGAGATCGGCTTTAGGAGCAATTTGTAAATGAAACGTTGGTATGTAGTCCAGGTTTTTGCTGGATATGAGGAGGCCGTAAAGGCTGATTTAGAAAAGCACATTAAGGAGTCTGAGCTTCAAGATTCTTTTGGTGAAATTTTGATACCGTCTGCAAAGATGAAAAGTTTTTTTGAGTCTGTAGACGAGGCTAAGGATCAGCAGCTTTTTCCTGGGTATTTGCTCGTTGAAATGGAGTTGGGCCCAGAGACTTTTAGGTTTGTTTTGGAAAGTCCTAGGGCGTTTAGGTTTTTAGGTGGGAAAAATCCTATGCCTTTGTCTAAAAAGGAAATTGAAAAGATTATTTCCCAGATGAAGGGTGAGGTTATTGTTTCTTCTGAGAAAGAGGGTTTTGCCGTGGAAGCAGAGGTTGACATTAGTGAGGGTCCGTTTGCGGGCTTTGTTGGTGTTATTGATAAGATAGATTATGAAAATGAAAAGCTTACTGTTATGGTAAGTATTTTTGGTAGAATGACGCCGGTTGAACTCAGATTTAATCAGGTAAAAAAATAGTAATTATTAGGTGTTAAAAAATGGCTAAAGAGATAAAAGCTAAAATTAAACTTCAAATTCCTGGTGGGGGAGCGACTCCGGCTCCGCCTGTTGGATCTTCTTTGGGGCAGCAAGGTGTAAATATTATGGATTTCTGCAAGAAGTTTAATGCAATGACTGCAAGCAGAAAAGGTGAAACTGTTCCGGTAGAGATTACGGTGTATGCCGATAGGTCCTTTACATTTATAGTAAAGACTCCTCCTGCATCAGAGTTGATAAAGAAAAAAATTAATATTTCAAAAGGTTCTTCTAATCCGAAAGATTCAAAAGTTGGTAAAATTTCATGGAAGGATATAGAAGAGATAGCGAAAATTAAGATGCCTGACTTGAATGCGCATGATATTGAGCAGGCAAAGAAAATAGTTGCTGGAAGTGCGCGCAGCATGGGTGTTGATGTCGTAGATTGATGTTAGGGGCTTTAATTATGTCTAAGCGAGGTAAAAAATACGAAACAGCGGCTCAAAAAAGAGAAGAAGGGCTTCTAGGTTGTTCAGAGGCGCTTGAAAAAGCTAAAGAATTGGCTTTTGCAAAGTTTGATGAGTCTGTTGATGTTTATATAAATCTTGGGATAGATCCCACAAAGGGAGACCAGGCTGTTCGTGGAGCTGTTATGCTTCCTCATGGTAGAGGCAAGGATGTAAAGATTCTTGTTTTTGCAAAAGGTGATCACATCGATGAGGCAAAAAAGGCGGGGGCAGACTATGTTGGAGGGCAAGAGCTTGTTGACAAAATCTCTAAAGGTTGGATGGAGTTTGACTATGCGGTCGCAACTCCGGATATGATGGGGATGGTCGGTAAGTTGGCTAAGATTTTAGGTCCTCGTGGCTTGCTTCCAAACAAGAAAACTGGAACGGTTACGTTTGAGGTTGGAAAAGTTGTAGAGGAATTGAAAAAGGGTAAGGCGTTTTATAAAAATGATAAGAGTGGCCTTGTTCACTTTTCTTTTGGTAAAGTTTCTTTTGATGTTCAAAAGTTGAAAGATAATTTAAATGCTTTTATCAAGGCTTTAATTTCTTCGAAGCCTTCTACTTCAAAGGGTAAATTTTTAAAGAAAATGACGATTTCATCTACTATGGGTATAGGTATCGGCGTAAACCCTGATGAATTTTTACGGTCTTGATTAGGAGGAGCTCATAATTATGAATCGCCAAGAAAAAGAATTAGTTGTAGAGGGATTAAAAAAAGGTTTACTTTCAAGCCAAGCTTCGTTTTTGGTTGTTTACAAGGGCTTGAATGTTGAAAAAATGCAGCAATTGCGTTCGGATTTGCGCTCTAAGGGTGGATCTTTAAAAGTCGCCAAAGCAAGGTTGATGAAGCGTGCTGTTGACGGAGAGCCAGGGGTAAGTGGGCTAGGAGATTTTTTTAAGGATCAGATCGGTTTGGTTTTTGCTGAAAAAGAAGTTGCTGATGTGGCAAAAATATTATCTGATTTTTCTGAGAAAAATGAAGCCTTGGAGCTTATTGCTGGATATTTTGATTCTAAGGTCATAGCAAAAGAAAAAATTTCTCAAATAGCTTCTTTGCCTTCGAGAGATGTTTTGCTTGCTCAGTTGTGTGGGACGCTACAAGCTCCTATATCAGGGTTGGCAAGAGTTCTTAATATGGTTGTTCTAAAGCTTCTTTTTGCGTTGAAGCAAATAGAAAAGCAGAAGAAAGGCTAATAATAAATATAAAAAAGGCGTAGTTAAGTAAGGCATTTGAGTTGTATTTGGTTTTGTTTTAATTAATTTTAATTTTATTGTAACTGTATATGGGGAAAGAAATGGCATCAAATTCGTTTGATAAATTGATTGATGAAATAGGAAAAATGTCTGTTTTAGATTTGGCAGATTTGGTAAAAGCATTGGAAGACAAGTTTGGTGTTTCCGCTGCTATGCCTGTTGCTGCAGCTCCAGCAGCTCAAGCTGGTGCTCAAGAAGCAGAAAAAGAAGAAAAATCAGCATACAAGGTTACTCTTAAAACTGCGGGCGAAAAGAAGATTGACAATATAAAAGCTTTGCGTAAAGTGACGGAATTGAGTTTGTCAGATGCTAAAAAAGCTGTAGAAGAAGTACCTTCTGTTATTGGTGAATCTGTTCCAGCCCAAGATGCTCAAAAAATGAAAAAGGAATTAGAGGCTGTGGGAGCAACTGTTGAGCTTTCGTAATTAAGCTCAGTTTATTTTTGGATATTTTGGTTTTTATACGTGGGGATTTAAAATACGAGGAGCCGCTTAATGTCAAACTTGCATATTGGCAAGGGTAATATACGTAAAGCGTTTGGAGTTGTTAAGGATATAGTAGAAGTTCCTAATTTGATTGAGATACAGTCGAATTCCTTTAATGACTTTGCACAGTTAGATTACTTGCCTTCTGAGCGTAAAAATATTGGTCTTGAGAAGGTGCTAAGAGATATTTTTCCTATAGATTATAATGGAAAAATGTCACTAGAGTATGTCTCCTATACCTTAGGACGTTGGACGTGTACGTGTGGAAAACTGGAGGGAATTGAAGATCGATATAGGTGGAAATGCTCCTCATGTGAAAAATCAGATTGTTCTCGGTTGCCGGAGGATTTTTCTTGTAAGTTTTGCAAAAAGAAAACGGCAAAATATAAAACATGTTCAAACTGCTTATCGAGGGTCGCGGTAAATATGCCTATGACGCTTGACGAGTGTCGTTCAAGTGGTCAAACATTCCAGATGCCTCTGAGGGTAAAGGTTCAGTTGATAAGTTGGGATATAGACGACAAGGATGACAAGAGTAAGAAAACGGTAAGAGATATAAAAGAACAAGAAATATTTTTTGCCGATCTTCCTGTTATGGCAGATATATTTGAAGAGGGCGGTAAGTTTAAACTTGGAAGTTTGGGTACGTTCTTAATAAATGGCGTTGACAGAGTTGTTGTCAGTCAGTTGCACAGATCACCCGGTGTCATATTTTCACAAAGTAAGAAAATAAAAGATTTTAGGGGAAGGCCGTATTATCTTGCGCGTATAATTCCAATGCGCGGTTCATGGCTTGATTTTGAGTTTGATAGCAGCGATCACCTGTATGTTCGAATAGACAAGAGGAAGAAAATTCTCGTTACCACGTTTTTGCAAGCTTTAGGTGTTCCAAGAGATGAGATGATTCCTTTGTTTTATAAGTTTGACAAGGTATATGCCAAAAAAGGAGAATTTTTCAGGTTTGTTGATGATTCTTTGCTTGGGCAACGTATAGAAAAAGGGGTTTTGCCTGAAAAGTTGGAAAAGAAATTCTTAGGTCGGAGAGTTACAAAGGATATTATTGCGAAGCTTAAAAAAGCGAATGTGGATAGGCTTATTGTAAGGTCTGTATCTTTGGTAAATCGTGTGCTTGGAAAAGATTTAGTTGATCCGCAAACAGGTGAAATATTATTAGAGCAAGGGCAGACATTTACTGAGGAGCATTTAGGGCTTCTTAAAACTATTAGGAAAGAGATAGAGCTTGACTTGATAGCTTCGTCGGGCTATGTTTTCCAGCCAACAATAGCAATTACTCTTAATGTTGATAAGTGTTATTCAGAGGCAGACGCCTTAAAAGAGCTTCATTCAAAGGTTTGGCCGGGTGATAGTTCATCTATAAAAGGGGTGAGAGAAAGATTATTAAATTCTCTTTACAATGAACGGTTTTACGATCTTACAAGGGTTGGCCGTATTCGTATGAACAGGAAGTTAGGGTTGGAAGTTGAAGAAGAAAAAACAGCTCTAACACAAGAAGATATAATTGCAACAATAAAATATTTGGTTGGCCTCAGAGAAAGAGGTGAAGGTCAGCTGGATGACATTGATCACTTAGGAAACAGACGGGTGAGACTTGTTGGTGAATTGCTTGCAAATCAGATGTATCAAGGCTTTTTGAGGATAGAAAGAATTGTTAAAGAGCGCTTTAGAATGCAAGAGGCACATGGCGCAATTATGCCGCAAGATTTTCTTAATGTTAAGCCTTTAAGTGCAGTTTTGAGGGAGTTTTTTGGCCTTGGACAATTGTCACAGTTTATGGATCAAACAAATCCATTGTCTGAGATTGCCCACAAAAGAAGGCTTTCTGCTCTTGGTCCTGGTGGTGTTTTGAAGGATCGGGCAACGTATGAAATTCGAGACGTTCATACATCTCACTATGGAAGAATATGTCCTATTGAGACTCCTGAGGGGCAGACTGTTGGTTTGATATCCTCTTTGGCGACCTATGCGATGGTAAACGATTTAGGTTTTATTGAAACAGCCTATAGGCCGGTTAAAGGTGGAAAAATAAAAGAAGAGGTTGTTTTTCTCGATGCATTTCAAGAAGCAAAAAATTATATAGCGCAGGCAAGATCTGCTGATAGCAAAAAAAACAATAAATTAAAAGGCGAGGAGATTGTTGTAAGGCATGAAGGTAACTATTTGTATGTAGAGCCTGAAGGGGTTGATTTTATAGATCTATCTCCGAAACAGCTTGTTTCTGTTTCTGCAGCACTTATTCCGTTTTTAGAACATGATGATGCGAGTCGTGCGTTAATGGGTTCTAACATGCAAAGACAGGCGGTGCCTATCATAAGGACTCAGGCTCCCGTTGTTGGAACAGGTATGGAAAAAGAGGTAGTGCAAGCTTCAGGTGCGGTTTTGATTGCAAAAAAACCTGGCGTTGTTGAGTATGTTTCTTCTGAAAAAATTGTATTACGTTATAATAGAGAGGTCTTTAAGACTGTTGAAGATTGGATCGCAAATGGCGTTGAGACTTTTCAGTTGAGAAAATTTGAACGTTCTAGTTATTGCACGTGGATTCATCATACCTCAATTGTAAAGCCTGGTGATAAAGTAGAGGTTGGTGATGTTCTTACTAATGGTTCTGCTATTTCTAATGGTGAACTTTCATTAGGGGCTAATCTTCTTGTTGCATTTATGATGTGGCATGGGTACAATTTTGAGGATGCTATCGTACTTAATAAGCGATTAGTTGCTGAGGATGTGCTTACATCTGTTCACATAGATGAATATGTAGTTGATGCACGGGATACAAAGTTAGGGCCGGAAGAAATTACAAGAGATATTCCAAATATCGGGGAAAAAGACCTTGAAGGTTTGGATGATGATGGAATTGTGAGAATTGGAACCAGGGTAAAGCCTGGCGATATACTTGTTGGTAAAGTGACGCTTAAAGGTGATATTCAATATTCACCAGAAGAAAAGCTTCTAAGGGCGATTTTTGGTGAAAAGTCAAGAGAAGTAAGAGATACCTCTTTAAGGGTTCCGCCCGGGGTTGAAGGGACTGTTGTTGACGTTAAGATATTCTCAAGAAGTGGTATAAGAAAAGACAAAAGGTATAAGCAAGAAGTTGAGAAAAAAAGCGCAAGGGTGGAAAAAGACTTTGAGTTGCACGTTAACTTTTTGGGTAAAATGGTTGCAAATAAGATCATTGATGAGCTTGCAGGCAAGAAGCCTTCGGGAAAAGTTTCTGCATCTTTACTTAAAAGAAGTGTGTATGATAAAGAAAAGCTTAAAGAGCTTGATTTTGATACAATTTTATATCTTAAGACACAAGATAAAGGTGCAAGCGCAAACGTTGCACATTTGGCTCAAACCTTTGAAACACAAGAAAGAGTTCTGACTAGCCTGAAAGAAGAAAAAATAAATAAACTTAAAAAAGGTGACCCGTTACCTTCTGGTGTAATCAAAATGGTAAAAGCGTATGTTGCGATGAAGCGTACGGTATCAGTTGGTGATAAAGTAGCAGGGCGACACGGTAACAAAGGTGTTGTATCTATTATTGTTCCACGAGAAGATATGCCATATATGGAAGATGGAACTTCAGTGGATATTGTACTTAACCCTCTTGGTGTGCCTTCTCGTATGAACGTTGGGCAGATTCTAGAAACATTATTGGGCTTAACTTCATACGAAGTAGGAAAACGTTTTGGTAAGTTGCTTGAAGACGGTGGATATAAAGAGGTCAAGAAAAAACTTGAGAAGTATTACGGAAAAGAGTTAATACACGCGTATGAACAAGAGCACGAAAAAGAAGGCGTTATGGAACTTGGAAGAAAAACCGCAAAAAGTGGCCTGTTTTACAAGACGCCTGTATTTGATAGTGCGAGATATAACGAAGATATAAGTCCATTAGTTAAAGATTTGGACTTACCTCAGGCAGGATCTTATAAATTGCGTGATGGTAGAACAGGTGAGTATTTTGGTCAGCCTATTACGGTTGGGCTTATGTATATTATGAAGCTTAATCATATGGTTGATGATAAATTGCATGCGAGATCTGTTGGTCCATACTCTCTTGTTACTCAACAGCCTTTAGGGGGTAAAGCCCAAAAAGGTGGTCAAAGACTTGGGGAGATGGAAGTGTGGGCGTTAGAAGCTTATGGAGCTGCGTACACGCTTCAAGAGATGTTGACCTATAAGTCAGACGATGTGACCGGAAGACATAAAGTGTATGAAGCTATTGTAAGAGGTGAAGATGTTCCAGATCCGGGACTTCCAGAGTCATTTAATGTACTGGTGAAAGAGCTTCAAAGTTTAGGGTTGCGCGTAGATTTATTCAAGAGAGGCAAGGAGGAAGTCTGTGAGTAATAGAAATAATATATTAGAAAGATTTAGAGAATACATAAATATTGGCAAGTTTAATTCTGTAAAGCTTGCAATATCTTCTCCTGAGAAAATAAAGTCTTTGTCTTATGGTGAAGTTAAAAAGATAGAGACTATAAACTACAGGACGCTAAAACCAGAAAGAGATGGGCTTTTTTGTGCTCGTATCTTTGGGCCGGTAAAAGACTGGGTTTGTAACTGTGGTAAATACAAGAGAATGAAACACAGAGGTATTACCTGTGAAAAATGTGGTGTTGAAGTTATTCAGTCTCGTGTTCGGCGAGAGCGAATGGGGCATGTTGAGCTTGTAGCGCCTGTGTGTCATATTTGGTTTTTAAAAGGCATACCAAGTTATTTAGGCTTAATAATGGATATGCCAATTAAAGATTTGGAACGAGTAATATATTTCGATTGTTATATGGTTATTCATCAGGGAAATTCTCCATACCCAAGAAAAACTCTGCTTACAGGTGTGGAATATGAAAGCTATACAGAAGATCATCCTGAAGATTTAGATTTTGTTGCAGAATGTGGTGCAGAAGCTATAAAATCTGTTTTGAGTCTCGTTGATTTGGATTTAGAGATTGCAACGCTTGAAAAAGAATATAAAAAGACATCTTCTGTTGCGGTTCGTCATAAAATTATGCGAAGAATAAAGGTTTTTGTAGGATTAAAACAATCAGGGATAAGGCCAGAGTGGATTATTTTAACAGCATTACCAGTACTCCCTCCAGATCTCAGACCATTAGTTCCGTTAGAAGGTGGTCGATTTGCAAGTTCTGACTTAAACGAGCTTTATAGAAGAGTTTTAAATAGAAATATAAGGTTGCAGAGATTGCTTGAAATAGAAGCACCTTCTGTGATTATAAAAAATGAAAAAAGAATGCTTCAAGAGTCGGTTGATGCGCTTATTGATAATGGCAGAAGAGGGCAGCCGGTTAGAGGCTCCAATAGAAGGCCTCTCAAATCTTTGAGTGAAATGTTGCGAGGAAAGCAAGGAAGATTTAGACAGAACCTTCTTGGAAGACGTGTAGACTATTCTGGACGTTCGGTTATCGTTGTTGATCCGGAACTCAGTTTAAACAATTGCGGATTGCCAAAAACAATGGCTTTAGAGTTGTTTAAGTCGTATGTGTACGGGGGTCTGCTAGAAAGAGAAATTGCTGCTAACTTGCGCATAGCAAAAAAGATGGTGGAAAACTTAGATGAGGAAATTTGGGATGTATTGGAGGATGTGGTAAAAGACAGAGTTGTTCTGTTAAACCGTGCTCCAACTCTTCACAGACTTGGTATCCAGGCGTTTTATCCAATATTGGTTGATGGGAAAGCTATCACACTTCATCCGCTCGTTTGTTCAGCATTTAACGCTGACTTTGACGGTGACCAGATGGCAGTACACGTACCTTTAAGTAAAAAAGCTCAAGATGAATCTAAGGCTTTGGTGTTATCTACAAAAAATATTCTTTCTCCTGCGAGTGGTAGACCAATTACGGTACCTTCTCAAGACATGGTGCTTGGCCTTCACTATATGACTAAGATTAGGCATAATAGTAAGGGAGAGGGCATGGTGTTCTCTGATCTTAAGGAAGTTATAACTGCGTATCAGTATAAACAAGTAGATCTTCACACTAAGATTAAAGTGAGATTAGGTGAAAAAATTGTAGAAACTTCTGTTGGAAGAGTTGTGCTTTATGACGCATTGCCTGAAGGCTCTGATTTCAGTTGGATAAACAAAATTATGAAAAAGGCCGACTTGGTGAAATTAGTTGAGCTTGTTTATTATAATTTTGGCTCTGATGTTGCTGTAAAGTGCTTGGATAGAATGAAAAAACTCGGTTTTTATAATGCGACTATGGGTGGTGTATCATTTTCAATTCAAGATTTGCTTGTTCCTGTGAAAAAAGACTTAATTATAGATGAGGCTGACAAAAAAGTTCATGAGATAGAGCAGCTTTATAGAGATGGTGTTATCACAAATGGTGAGCGCTACAATAAAGTTATAGGAATTTGGGCTCGAGCAACCGCAGATGTTGCATCTGAGATGTTGAATGATTTAGAAGAGCAGAACGAGATGTCATTCTTGAATGAGGATAAGGTTTTTGAGCCATTTAACCCTATATTTATGATGTTAGTATCTGGGGCTCGAGGGTCTAAAGATCAGATTAAGCAGCTTGTTGGTATGCGTGGTATGATGGCCAAACCAACCGGTGAGATTATGGAGACTCCCGTCAAAACTAACTTCAAAGATGGGTTGGAAGTATTTGAGTACTTTATTTCTACTCACGGTGCTCGTAAAGGTCAGGCCGATACAGCCCTTAAAACTGCAAACTCTGGGTATTTAACCAGAAGGTTGGTCGATGTTGCTCAAGATACGATTATTACGCTTAAAGATTGTAAGACGTTAGGGTACATAGAGATTGAAGATCTCAAAGAATCGGGAGATGTGCTTTGTGAGTTATCTGATCGTGTATTTGGAAGAGTTTTGGCAGCCGATGCAAAAGACCCTATAACAGGTGAAGTTATACTTAAACAGGGATGTGTCGTAGATAGACAAGCGGTCAAAAGGATATCAGATTCTGCGATTTCTAAACTTTGCATTCGTTCAGTATTGACATGTCAAGCAAAGCGTGGTGTTTGTGCAATGTGTTATGGATACGATCTCTCAAAAGGAGGGGTTGTAGATGTGGGAGTTACTGTTGGTGTTATAGCTGCACAGTCTATTGGTGAGCCTGGTACACAGCTTACTATGAGAACCTTTCACATTGGAGGTACTGCGAGTGGTATGGCCGAACAGCCTTTCTTCACTGCAAAGCAGGAGGGGGTTGTGCAACTTCAAAATATCCGTTTATTAAGGAACAAGGAAAATAAAGACGTTATTATCAGTAGAAAAGGAAAAATATTAATTGTTTCTAAAGATGGTAGAGAGTTGCAGGAGCATGCACTTGAGTATGGCTCAACGTTATTAGTAGAAGATGGGCAAGAAGTTAAAAAAGGAAAAAAACTAGCAGAGTGGGATGCTCATAACAAAATTCTTTTAACTGAAAAAGGTGGTAAAGTTGAGTTTGTAGATGTCATTGAAAACGTTACAATTCAAGAGAAATTTGATGAGGCTACTGGAGTTTCAAACTACATTGTTTTAGATCGAAAAGGCGATAAGTATCAGCCAGCTGTAAGTATTTTGGATGATAAGGGCCAGGAGATTACGCAATACTATTTACCTGCGGGTTCATATTTAGCAATAAAAGATGGGCAACGTATTGAGCCAGGAGATGTACTGGTTAAAATGCCTCGTGAAGTATCTAAGACGAAAGATATTACTGGTGGTCTTCCTAGAATTGCAGAATTATTTGAAGCTCGAATGCCAAAAGAGCCTGCAATTATATCTGATATAGATGGGGAGGTTGTTTTTGCAGGACTTCATAGGGGCATGAGAAAAATATCAATTGTTTCTGGAAGTGAATCTTATGATTATCTTATTCCTCGAGGAAAGCAGCTTAACGTAGTAAACGGTGAAAGTGTTAGCGCTGGTGACCTTATCACAACGGGTGTTCCTGTGCTGCACGATATGTTAAGAATCTTAGGTCCTGAAGTTGTGCAGAAATACCTGGTAGATAATATACAGGAGATATATTTGCTGCAAGGGATTAAGATTAATGATAGGCACATTGAGGTAATTGTACGACAAATGATGCGTAAAGTAAGAGTCATAGAAAGCGGCGATTCTGATTTCTTAATTGGTGATAGAGTTGATAGAATACATTTTAAAAATGTTAACTCATTATTAAAAGCGGAAGGAAAGAAGGTAGCCGCGGCAAAGCCGTTTTTGATGGGTATTACCACGGCATCATTAGATACAGAAAGCTTTATTTCAGCAGCATCTTTCCAGGAAACAACACGTATTTTATCAGAGGCTGCGATTTCTGGACAAGTTGATTGCTTATATGGCTTAAAAGAAAATGTAATTGTTGGTAAACTAATACCAGCGGGTACAGGAATAGAGTCTTTTAGAAATAAATATCTTGGAGACGATATGTCTGACTTAGAAAGGCAGGCCAAGCAGGAAGAAGAGAAAGAGATAGATAAGCAGTTGAATAAAGAAAAAAATAAGTAGGAAAAGATATTGAAATATTTTAGGCGCGTAGCTCAGTGGTAGAGCATTGCTTTGACGTAGCAAGGGCCGGTGGTTCAATTCCACTCGCGCCTACCAGCACAATATTTTGATATAATATTTTGTGATATATATGTTTAATTTATTTTAAAATGCGGGTTTTAAATAACATGGCAATAACGAAAGAAGAAAAAGAGAAGTTGGTTTCTCAGTATAGAATAAATGATAGCGATACAGGTTCTGTGCAGTTGCAAATTGCAATGCTCTCAGAGCATATTAAGTGTTTAACAGAGCACTTGAAGGAAAATAAAAAAGATTTTTCTTCAAAGCGTGGGCTTTTTAAAATGATTTCTCGAAGACGCAGGTTCTTGAAATATCTTGAGCGTGAAGATGAGAATCAATACAGAGAGCTTATAAAACGCTTAGAGTTAAAAAGATAAAATTTTTTAATTGGGATTTTAATTATTGTAGGTTTACATATGTCAAAGATTTTTAAATTAGATGAGTTTGGGTATTCTGTTGATATTGGCAAGGTTGCTGGTCAAGCTGATGGTGCGGCCTGGTTTAGGCAGGGTGATACGTTGTTACTTGCTACCGTTGTATCTAATCCTTCAAAAGAGTTTCTAGGATTTTTACCGTTAACAACAGATTATAGAGAGCCGTTTTCTGCGGCAGGGAAAATACCCGGAGGGTATTTCAAAAGAGAAGGTAAATCTACAGATAGAGAGGTTTTAATATCCCGTTTAATAGATAGGGCTATAAGACCCCTTTTTCCTGAGACCTATTTTAGCAATTTACAAGTTCTTGTAACGGTATACTCAGTTGATAAAAAGCATACACCAGGTAAATTAGCTTTACTTGCGGCTTCAATAGCGCTTACTGTTTCTAAGATACCGTTTTTTGGGCCTGTTGGTGTTGTTGAAGTTGGAAAGGTAGATGGTCAATGGATATTCGATCCTTCTTATGAGTTAACACTAGAATCTGATGCTCGTATTGTTTTTGCAGGGACTCAAGAAGGTATTTGTATGGTTGAAGGCTCTACTAACCAGATTTCAGAATCTGATTTTCTTGACATAATGTTTAAATCCCATGAGAGAATCAAAAAACAAGTAGAGTGGCAAAAAAAGATTAAAAAAGAGCTAAGCGTTGTAGAAGAAATTCCTGATGATGGAATTGATTGGGACGGTTGGAAAGCAAAAGTTGATAAGTTTCTTACAAAAGAATATGTAGAGTCGATGTACGTTGCAGATAAAGTAGAACGTAAAGACAATCTTAAGAAACTGAAAGAAGATTTCAATAATAAATATAAAGATGAAATAGAAGAGACAGAAACACATCAGTCTGTTATAAATTATATTTTAGATTTAGTTTTAAAGAAAAAGCTTACAGATTGTGTTATAGACAAAAATGTTCGTGTTGATGGACGTGCGTTTGACCAGGTGCGAAAAATTACAACAGAAGTTGGTCTTTTGCCAACCACACATGGTTCTGCGCTCTTTAATCGTGGAAAAACACAGGCGTTAGTAAGTGTAACCTTAGGCGGTGGTCAAGATGAGCAGAAGATAGAGGGGATATTAGATGAGCCTAAAGGTTCAGCTTTTATGCTTCATTACAATTTTCCTCCGTTCTCAGTTGGAGAGGCTCGTTTTTTAAGGGGGCCAGGAAGACGTGAAATTGGTCATGGGTACTTGGCGAAATCTTCGTTTAAGTATCTTCTTCCTAGCAAAGAAGATTTCCCTTACACAATAAGAATAATTGCCGATATGTTAGAATCAGATGGTTCTACTTCTATGGCAACAACTTGTGGTTCTACTATGGCTTTAATGGATACTGGTGTGCCGTTGAAAAAGATGGTCGGTGGTGTTGCAACAGGGCTTTTAAGAAGGTCATCTGATGGTGCATGGGCAGTACTCACAGATATTTCTGGGTTTGAAGATGCCTTTGGTTTAATGGACTTTAAGGTAACTGGTACCGATGAGGGTATAACTGCGATTCAGATGGATATTAAACACAAAGCCGGTTTCCCAAGAGAGGTTTTTGAGTCAGCATTAGAGCAGGCTAAAAATGGCAGAATCTATATTCTTGATCAGATGAAAAAAGTTATGTCCAAACCAAAAGCGGAACTTTCAGACCTTGTTCCTAAAGTTATTTCCATCACTGTTCCGACAGATAAAATTGGTGCTATAATTGGCACTGGTGGTAAAATAATTCGTGAGATCATAGACGTAACAAAGACAAATATTGACATAGACGGTGAAGGAAAGGTCAGAATTTACGGTGGCCCAGATGCTGATATTGAAAAAGCATTAGCATGGGTTAAAGTTTTAGGTGGCCAAATAGAAGATGGATCTCGCTATGTTGGGATAGTAAGAAGAATCGCTGACTTTGGTCTGTTTGTTGAGTTGGTTCCTGGGGCAGATGGTCTTGTTCACGTGTCCAATATCCCAAGAGATAAACAAAAAGACTTTATGCGCCAATACAAAGTTGACCAAAAAGTTGAGGTTGAGGTTATAAGCTATGATCCAACGACAGGTCGAATTCGATTAAAAATTATAGAAGAAAATAATAGCTAAAGAAAATATGTTTGAGCGAAGAGATGGGCGTGCCTATAACTGTTTAAGGCACGCCAAAGTATCTTTTAATACGTTTGGCTATGCTGCGGGTTCTGTTCTTTTTGAACTTGGTAATACAAAAGTGTTATGTTCTGCGTCTATGCAAAATGGTGTTCCGCCGTTTTTAAAAGGCAAAAAAACGGGATGGCTTACGGCTGAGTATGCGATGCTTCCAACATCATCTACCAATAGAATAGTTCGTGAAGCGACCCTCATGCGTAAAAATGGTCGTTCAGTAGAGATATCAAGATTGATTGGTAGATCTTTGCGAACGATAGTAAATCTTGACGCAATAGGCGAACGTACTATTTATATAGACTGTGATGTTTTGCAGGCAGATGGTGGCACAAGAACGGCGTGCATTACCGGTGCCTGCTTGGCCTTACGGGCTGCACAAGCATATTGGCTAAAAAGAAAGTTTATCAAAGAAATTATTCTCACTGACCATGTGGCTGCAATATCTGTGGGCGTTATAAACACTACGGGCGATAACTCAAATAATCAAGATAATTTGGATAAGAGCCCTAACGATAGTTCTAGCGACAATTCTAGTGATAATACTCATGACGTGTTACTTGATCTCAGTTACGAAGAAGATAGTATTGCAGATGCAGATTTTAACTTTGTGATAACTAAATCAAATAAAATAGTTGAGATCCAAGGAGGTGCTGAGAAGGGTCTAATCACTTGGGAGCAGTTTGAGAAGGCAAAAGAGTTTGCTTGCCTAGGGGTAAGTAATATTTTGAATATTGGCGATAATCTGTTTGATGCTGTTTTTAGCAAAAAATCTTGCGATTATTCTCAGGAGACTAAGTCTCTTGAGAATAGTTCTTGTGACGCTCGAGAAAAGTCAAAAAAGGAGCATGGGAAGAAAAATAATAAAACACCGTTTTTTAGCTTGGCCAATAGATAAAAACATATAAAAAAATAGACAAAACGGGTAAGTGCGTGTACTTTATTATCTATGAGACTTATAGAATTTATAGACAAAATTAATACAAAATCGCCGGTTTTTAGTGAGCATGTTTTGTTTCACTTCAAGTCCAGTTCTAAAGGGCAGTACCCATTGCTCTTTTTTTCTTTTTTTATTAAAAAACTTAAAGTGTTTATGCCTACTGGTATAAATGGTATAGTTGGCACAGAGGCTATAAACTTGGCTGCTCAAAATGCCTCAACTGTGAAATCCAAACTGGAGACGACGTTTTTAGGGCAGAAAAAGTTTTATTGGCTTGAAGATGTATCTGCGTTAAAAGCCAAAGATAAATCCAGTTGGGTTGCCTACTTGAAAAACTATACAGGCCCCAATTTAGTTGCGTTTTACTCAGATAGTGCTGTCAAGCTTGGGCTAAGCAATAAAAATCTTGTCATAGAGATAGACCCTTTTGTTGATCAAAGAACTTTTATTAAGCTAGTGCAATTTTGTGCAAAGCCAAAAACAAAGTCTTTTAATAAAATTATTTTAGATATGTTTTCTCAAAATAGTAAGCTTACGTTAGATCTAGCTTGTATATTAATGAACTATGCGTCTCTGGCTGGTAGAAAATATAAAGATTTTTGTGATAGCTGGCTTGTAAAAATCATAACACCAGAAAAGTCACTTTTTACGTTAGCGCAATATTTTTTTAATAGAAACCCACATATATTTTTTAAACTTTGGCGCGATCTCAAAGACGATTACCCAGAGCAGTTTTGGATTACCTACTGGTCAGAACAAATATGGCGTGCATCCAATGTTATTGTGCTAATGCAAGAAAGAAAGATAGCTGATGCAAGAAAAATCAGCTTTAGGCTTCCGTTTTCTTTTATGCAAAGAAGTTGGCGAAACTTTTCTTTTGATGAACTTTCCAATGCCCATAATTTCTTGTATTCGATAGATTATTCGCTTAAGAACGGCGGTGATCCATTCTCGCTCGATCTTTTTTATTCCAAGTTCTTTGCCCGTGAGTTTTGCCCATAACCTGTGTTTAAAGTATTATTTTTTTTGTTTGAACCTGTCTGGCTGTACAATGCCACCGGAGATTACCATTGCCATAGCCTCTTGCCGCGTCAGATCAATTTTTCTAATATCTTTTTCCGGCAAAATAATATAATACCCGCTGGTTGGGTTTGGTGCGGTAGGCATATAGATATTGAAATATTTTTGGCCGTTCTCAGGGGCTATTTGGGTTGGTAGCTCGCTTGTTAAAAAGCCGATGCAGAATATTCCTCGTCTTGGAAATTCTATAACGACGACCTGCTTAAACGAAAGTTTGCTTTTACCCGAAAGAGCTTTAACCAGCTGTTTTATGCCATTATAGATTGGTCGAATAAGTGGAATTTTTGATATTACATTTTCAATTATATGAATAATGCGTTTTAAAATAAATATTTTTAATATGGTTCCCAACAAAAATATTGCCAAAATGGCCAAAATAACTTCTGCGTAGGGTATTTTTTTGAGAAATTCTGGTTGGATATTTTTAATTGGCTCTAGCCAGTTAGTGATAAGTCTAAAAGAAATAGTAAATATAACGATCGTGAATGTAATAGGCAAAATTGTTAAAAGGCCGTTTAAAAAGAGCGACCACAAAAAGCGAAAGAATCTTCCTAAAATTTTACTCAGTGGGCAAAAACACATAATTTCTCCCTAATTTAATATATTTCTTAATTCTTGAGCTAGGCTCTTGCAAATTGTTTTGGCCAAAACACCATCCTGTTCTTCTACCATAACACGCAGGAGGTTCTGAGTGCCAGAATATCTTACAATTATTCTCCCATTTTTAATTTTATTTTTATGTCCTAAGATTATTTTTTTTATAACTGGCTCTTGCAAATCTCTTTTTTCTTTTACCGGTACGTTTATTATTTCTTGGGGCGTTTTTTTAAAGCTTTCAAGTTTCCAGTTATTGGTTGCTTTGATTGTCTCAACTAGTTTTAGCGCAGTGAGTATTCCATCAGAACAGCACATATAGTTGTGCAATAAAATATGCCCGGATGGTTCTCCGCCAAGAAGCACGTTTTTCTTTTTCATCTCTTTTGCGACAAATTTATCGCCCACTTTGGTGCGCACAAAGTTTATTTTTTTCTTTCTCAGGTGAGCTTCAAGACCATAATTTGTCATAGTTGTACCAACGATAGTTGTGCCTATTATGGTTGTTCCAGATATGGCTGTGCCAGCCGTGGCTGTGCCAGCTGTGGTTTTATAATCCGGGTTGTCTGACAAGAGACACAAGATATCATCGCCGTCTTTTATTTCCCCATTTTTGTTTATCGCAACTATTCTATCCCCATCGCCATCAAACGCAAAGCCGATATCAGCTTTTTGCTCAAGAACTACTTTTTGTAATCCTTGAGGGTGCAGCGAGCCGCAATTATTGTTTATATTTTTCCCGTTAGGAGTGTTTGCAACTGTGATTACTTGGGCTCCTAGTTTCTTGAAAATCTTAGGGGCAATCTGATACGCTGCGCCATTAGCACAATCAAGTACGATCTTGAGATTTTCTAATAAATTATGCTTGAAATATCCTGCTATTATTTTTGCGTATTGCTCTTTTGCTTGGGTATATTTTATGCACTTTCCAGGCTTATTCGCAATCTTTTTTGGCGTATAAAAAATTTCTGTGATCCTGTCTTCGTCAACTGCGCTAAGCTTCCCATCTATTGCATCTACGATTTTTATTCCATTATCTTGGTATGGGTTATGAGAGGCTGTGATGATTACCCCAAAGTTAAATTTTTTGGGTTCGCCGGTGACAAGCTTTACAACCGCAGGGGTTGGTATGACATGCCCGTCATATATCTGTGCCCCATAGGGTAATAATCCTGCCGCCAGATGCTCTTTTATTGTATCACATGAGGTACGGGTATCATGGCCAAACAATACTCGCATATTGGCTCCATATTTTTCTTGTGCCCATATCCCTATGGCTTGTCCCAGTTTTTGTATGCTTTCTGGTGTTAACGGCCCTTGCCCCATTTGTGCGCGTATGCCGTCTGTGCCAAATAGGCTTGTGTTAAATTTATTTGAGCCAAATAATTTGTTGCCAGATTTCTCTGGGATAAAAGTTTTTTTTTGCATGTGCTTTCCTGTTTTTGTTGTGGGCTTGCTAAGCCGTGGGCTTGTTGAGCCTACGTTTGTGTTTTTATCTCGTTAATTTTTACTGCAATGTTTGTAGGGTAACATCGTACCATTTTTATAGATTCTGGCAAAAGAAGCTGGTTTTGATTAAGTTTCATGACGATATCGCCTTTTTTTGCTTCTTGCATGTCAATGTGAAATGCCAATGTTTCCCTGTCTATAGTATACAGGTCAGAACGTTTTGCCCAAAGCTGTATTTTAACTTTGTCTTTGCATGATATTTGTAAGCTTTGCGGGGTGTTGTAAAAACAGATTGGGGCATCTAGCCATATTTTTGAAACATGCGATTGGCTAAATATGTACCAGAATGAATACCCCAGAATAAGCGAAATTATTTTAATTTGAGCGTTGTTTAAAAAGATTTTTTTGAGTGTAATTTTCATTTATCAATTCCCCTTTTAGTTTTTCAGGATCTTTTTCTTTGAATTTGGCAAACGCATATTTTTTGATTATATGCAGTACGTTTTCTGAACTTATATTATTGAATAGCTCCCCATTAAATATTATGTCAAATGTTCTTTGTTTCGGCGTAATATGCAAAAATAACGTATCAGTCTTTGAACTTAAGAGCATTGCGTTTTGTTTAAACAGTTCGTCTGTCTTTGCTTCTTTATTTTCTTTACTTTTTGTATTGGGGGTCTGTGGGATTTCTGATATTTCCTGGAAGATCTTTTCTCGCCATGATGCATTTACCCCGACAATTTGGCCATTTGTGTTAAGCCAAAGTATTTTTTTTTGATCAAACGTTTGGCTCTCTTGCAAAATATGTATCAGGCCTTGCTCTATATTTGCGTTTATTACCAGAGGTGAGTACATAAATTCTTGAATGCTGCTGCTATTTTCTATGACGCAGTAAATTTCCCTATTGTTATTTATCGCAAATAAAAAACTTCGGATCAGCTCTTGTGGCCAGTCAGTTTTTACATGCTTTGCAGGTGTAATGTTTTTAAGTGCGACAAAATTTTTTTGTAGTGTCGTCTGGTGCAATAAAATGAAAAGCATGATTGCAACTGGTGAGAATAAAAATAACACATAACTGATTGTTGTCAGTTGTGTAAAATGCGAAACAAGCGTGAGCATGCAATAGCCATAAAAATATGGCAGCAAATTATGTTTTCGGTCATGTTTTAACCAGAGTGAGAAATAATAAATAAGTAGTGCAAAAAAGAGCACCTCAATGGTGTTTCGCCAATAGAAAAATGCATTATAACCCCAGAAATACTCTTGTATTACATTAAAAAACTTCACGTCTTCCCCTTTTTATTTCACTTTATTTACATAAATTACGCACCCGCTTTTTTTCAGGGTAAAAAAATATTTTTATTTTGTATATAGTAGGTCTTGGTGCAAATGCGCAAATGTGGCTTTTGGACAATGTGTTTTTGTTGCGTTATACTGATATGCGGCGCTGCAAGCAGTATCGCGCAGCGTTGTAGTAAGTGTTAGTATTTTTGATTAGAATTTTTTCAAAGAGATGGAAATAAAATATGGGGATAAAGATGGAAAAAAAAGATATAGTTTTGACGGGGGATAGGCCAACGGGGCCGTTACATTTGGGGCATTTTGTTGGGTCTTTGCAAAAAAGGGTTGAGCTGCAGGACCAGTACAAGCAATATGTGATGATCGCAGACTGGCAGGGGTTTACAGATAATTTTGATAATCCCCAAAAATTAAGAGAAAATGTTTCTCAGGTGATGCTTGATTATTTGTCAGTGGGTATAGATCCTGCAAAAACTACCTTTTTTATTCAGTCACTTATTCCACAGATTGCAGAGCTCTATTTTGTGTATCTTAATTTAGTAACGGTAAACAGATTAAAGCGTAACCCAACCGTAAAAGCAGAGATTCAGCAAAAAGGGTTTGGGGAAAATGTGACCGCTGGGTTTTTAACATATCCGGTACACCAGGCAGCAGATATCACTATCGTGAAAGGTAATTTGGTGCCGGTTGGAGCCGATCAGTATCCGGTTGTTGAGCAAGCAAATGAGCTTGTCAGAAGATTTAACCATCTTTACAGTGTCGATGTTTTTCCTGAGATCAAAATAGTTGAGTCAAAAATCTCTAGGCTTCCCGGGATTGATGGAAAAGCTAAGATGAGCAAATCTATGGGCAATGCGATATTTTTATCAGATAGTGCAGACGAAGTTGCAAAAAAAGTTATGACTATGTACACAGACCCAGATCATATACGAGTAGAAGACCCAGGAAAAATAGAGGGTAATGTCGTATTTACCTATTTGGATGTGTTTGATCCTGATAAAGAAAAAGTACAAGAGCTCAAAGATAATTATCAGCAGGGCGGCCTAGGTGATGTAAAAGTGAAGAGATATCTCACAGATGTGCTTAATAATTTCTTAGAGCCGATTAGAAAAAAAAGACAGGAGCTTGAAAAAGATATAGCTAGTGTTATGGATATTGTTCTCAAAGGCTCGCATGAGGTGAGAGAAATTGCTGCTCAAACCATGAAGGAAGTTAAAAAAGCGATACACTTGGATTACGAAGGTTGAGCTTCTTTTGGTTGTTTTTCAAAAAAATAGTATAGAGTGTGCAAGGTGGAGATTTGTGTAGTATTGTATAGTATTGAGGATGGGTTTAGAGAAAAAAGCGTATAAAAGGGAGCTTATGGTAGTGAAAAGTATGAGATTATCTCTTTGTTGTATCGCAATACTATTTTGGAGCGTTCATTCTTTTGGTATGCGTAAGAAAGAACAAGAGTGGCCTAACAAGATTGCTCTGTATACAATAATTGAAAAATGCAAGATAAAAGACTGCTGTTTCTGTTTATTTTCTACAGTAAAAAATATATGTACGTTGGTGAAAGATACTTTCTATCCTAAAAATAAATATGATCTGAAAGATTATGAAGTGGTGGTTAATCCTTTGTTGCAAGATGATAAGAGTGAATTTGAAATGTGTAGCGATAGCCAAGACGAAGATGAAAGTGATCCAGATATTAATGCGTTTGTCGATGAAGTTATGGGTGAAGTTGTAGGTGAAACTAGCGATTTTTATTGCGAATGTGATAATAAGTGTAATTGTAATTGCCATGACGCCAAACCTACAAAAAGCAAAAAGAAAAATGCAAAAAAGTCACAGTGTATCAAAAAAGTAAAGTCTGGCTATATGCTTTTAGATCTTAAATAGTTATTTTAATTAAATGGTGAGGTGTTTTTACGGTTCCTGGGCAAAAGGAAAATGTTTTGGGCGCAAAAGTTGTTTGCTGCCAATAAAATTATATAAATTTACATAATTTCTTTTTTTGTCTGTGTCGATTTTGCTACGGTATTATCGAAATGTAAGAGTTTGAAAGTTGTTAGGGGGGTGACATGGAGAAACAACTGTCATATAGGGGAAATGAGGTTGCCTCAAAAAATAGCCCAAATATAATTATTCCAGCTTTAACCATTTTGCTTTTTGTGGTGCTGGTTGGCGTTTCTCTTTATAAAATGTTGTATGATGTGAAAATCTCATCAGATGTGATTATTGCCAGAGAGGTGAGAGAGCTGGTAGATATTTTCAAAAAAATAGACAAAAAATGCAAAATCATCGATTTTGATTACCAGAAAAATCGCATAAACTTTTTGAATGTAAAAAGCTTTGTTGGTTCTGAAGTTGGGCCCATGAATTTAACTTACCCAAAAAACTGGGAAGGGCCGTATCTGCAAGACAATCCAACTATTCAGGATAAAGAGTACCAGGTTGTACGCACGAAAAAGGGGCATTTTATTACACCTGGCGACGGAGTTAAATTGAGCAATGGCAAAATTGTGGGCAAAGATATTATTTTGGATGAGAACGCTGACATACCAAAAATGATGGTTGATGAGAAGTTTTTGAATTTTAAGGGTGAAGCTTTGGCAGCGCCACTTGATGTCGGTACAAGTAACTTAGGTAAAGTTATTTTGGAGAATATTATTCGCACGGATGAAGGGCTTACCCATAATGATGGATATAGCCCCCAACCAGAATGCATGCTCGCAAGCAATTAGCTTGCTTAATTTTTTAACTATTCCAAACTATTTTTTCTTCTCTTGCAACTTCTTTTTGTGCAACTTTTTACATATCTTTTTATGCTCTTTCCAGTCTTTTATTTGGCACTTTCTTGAGCAGTAATATGTTTTTTTGCACGCACTACACTTTTGTAGCTTTTTGCCTTCTTTTCCGCATGTATTGCAGGTGAATCTTTTTGCTATGTCTGCTACCTTTCCCAACAAGATTTTGCTCTTTTCAGATTTTTTTTCATTGGGCATTAGGAATCCATTTTCTATGATTTTAAGATCTTTCTCTGAAATATTTTTACCATTTTCAAAAATCTTGTATTGATCTTTCTTTTTAATTTTTATTCTTTCTGTCATGTTTGATAAGTTTATCAAGGCGGCATGCAAGCTGTTTTTGATCCTATTTACTTCATCTTCATAGTGTTGATTATATCTTTTTTCTTTTATAGCCCTGTTGGCTCTTTTTATTACTTTTTCGAATAATCGTTTAGCTTCTTTTAGGTTGTTTTTCATGGAATTAATAGAAGCTATGCTTGTTAGTGCGTTTAGAGTGATGGAATGGTATTTTTTACCATGTTTTATTATCCTATTAAAGTATTTTAATGCCATTTTATGATTTTTTCTGCTCTTATCTTCTGTGTATCCGTAATAAATTTGTGCTATCATGGAGGTTGTTTCAAGAGATATTTTTTGCATTTTTTTGTCGTTTTTATATTTGCTTGAAAGTTCTAACGTTTTTTTAAAGTACCCAAGAGCTTTTTCACTTTCGCTTCCGCTTCCGCTTTTTAAGGAATAGTACCCTAACGAGTACAGAAGAGATATTTTTTCCTTTGTTTTTTTGGTTTTTTTTAATTGCTTTTTTAACGTTATTAATTTTTTTTGAATTTCAATAAATCTCAAGCGTTTTAAAAGTTTTTCAAGTGAGCCTTGCTTATTTTTGTTTTGTTTTTTCTGGGTGTTTTGTTTTTGTTTCGTGGCATAGATATTTATTGATACTATTAAAACTAACGATAAAGTAACTATTATTTTTTTCATATTATTTTCCTCCATATTTGGTTTAGTTAAAAACAATTAAAAATATAAACAAATAACTTAAAGGGCGCATTATTTGAAAATAACTCCAATAATACCGGTTAACCTCTCTCTTTTAATGATAGCATGGAATTGCAAATAGTCAAGCGGTAATCATGTTTGGTCGAGGTTTTGTGTGAATGTGGGCCTACTACAAGAGCCTATTGAATGATATTCCCCCTTATTTTGGCCTCTAGGACATGGTTCTTTATAACTCTATTGCATGTATATTGCGTATCGCAATAAATTTGTTTGTTTTTGTTGGTTTGGCCCTTATATGGGGCAAAATGGGCTAAATTTTTAAAATTGAATCTTTTTTACTTTTTTATCTGATTATGGTATAATATTATTATATAGTTGTAATTTGGAGTATGGTCTTTATAATAATAAGCAATTTTTTATAAATTGGGGGTTTGAGGATGAATTTTGTAAAACATATAGTTTACTGTTTTTTTATTTTTTTACTAAGTACAAGTAGCGTTTTTGGTTTTAATAATTTTAATAAAAAGCTAAAAGTAAAGCCTAAAAGAATAGACTTTAATTTTAAAAGTAAGCCAAAAAATGTGTCGGTGTACAAATGGTGTTTATCTATCGTTGAAAAAAAGGTGAGAGAGCAAGAACAAAAAATTTTGAGTAAAGTTTCGTCAAAGCCTGTATCTTGGCAAGAACTCATAAGTAGGTATGGAAAAATACATAAACAGCGCTTACTTTTAGATGAGCAGAAAATCCGTGTTTACAAAACTATCGATTACAAAATTTGTGAAGTTGTATTTGATTTGTGTAATACACCTCTTTTAAAAAAGTTTTTTGGAAAAATGGAGTGTAAACCTTTCGAGAGAAGTAAATATGATAAAACTGTTTATGGTGTAAACATTAGCACTGAAAAGTTTGGAGTGTTAAAGTTTGTAGTTCTTGATGATATGCCAACTGGTAGCAATGGTGAAATAATAATATTAAGAAGCTATGCTGCTAAAAATTATTCTATCTCATATATCTTTGGTGCGTTGGCCCATGAGTTAGGGCATGTTTATTATGGACACAATCTGAAAACTTTTTGTATAAAGTCAATCTGTAAGGAATATTGTAAAAAGTTTGATAAGTCTGGAGATCTTGAAAAGTCTTTAAGCAAAGATATTGTGGAGTTGCAAAAATTACATGAGATTCAGGCAGATATTTTTAGTGTTCTTGGTAGTTTGCTTGTTTGCAAGAAAGCAGAGCTATCTCTTAGAGAGGTTTTGGTTCAGGAAAAACAAGCTAAAAATCTTACTTTTACTTTACATCCTCCTACGCAAAAAAGATTGAATTATGTTCAAGAGATAGGTTTAGCATTGGAAAAAGAGTTGGGGCTTGTGTTTTCTCCTAAAGGGGTAAAGTATTCTTTTGATGATTCGAATAAAATTTTTGATTTAGGTTTTTTAGAACTAACCTTTTTTAACCACAAAAAAGCGTTTTCTTATTTTTTTAGTTTTTTGAATAACAAGAATTTAAAAAAGGATAAGACGAAAATAAAAAAAGCGTTGCTTTTTAGGAATTATTCGCTTGCAATGGTGAAGCTTAAAGCGAATAAAATTGATGATGCGATTAAACTTTTTAATAAGTGTGTTAATCAAGGTGTACATAACAGAATTCAGGCCGCAAGCTGTCTTGCTCTTGGTCAAATATTTTTCAATGGAAACGATTTTATTCAAGCAAAAATATATCTTCAAAAGACATATAATCAAAAGTATGACGTGGAATTTAAAGCAAGAGCGTACGCTTTGCTTAATTGTATTCGAGAGAAAGAATCTGAGAAAGTAAAAATTTTGAGGGAAACGTTTAATGATATTAAGAAGACGCAAAAAAAGATGGAAGAAATAAAAATAGATGACCTAATGGAAATAGACACGCAAGAGGCTACATCTTATTTTGACAATAACTTTTTTTGTTGATAATAATAATAATTTTCTCTCATACTTGGGTCAAAAATTTTGAGTCAAGTTTTTTTACGCCGGCTTTAAACTTGGCAGTAACATAAAATTTATTTTCCCCTCGTTTTTCGACTTTCTGTACAATTCCAATGCCAAATGTTGCATGAGAAACCGGCTGGTTTTTACGCCATTTGCTGGTATGTGATGAGCCAAAAGCTGAGCCATATTGTTTTGAGTTAGGCTTTGAGCCAGATCTGGCATGCGATTTTGTCGTTGTTTTGGAAACGGCTTTTTTTGCAGTTCCAAATGTAAATACTTGGTTTGATTTTTTGTATGCATGGGGCATAGTGGTGCCAAGCCAGCGATAAAATGTCGCATCTATGTCAGAAAAAGAAGATTTTGAGAAATCTACCTCGTTTTGTAATTTATTAGGAATTTCCTTTAAAAACCTTGAGGGTGGTTGATAGCTTGTTTGTCCAAATGCATATCGGTATTCTGAATGTGTTAGCAAGAGTCTTTCTTTTGCCCGGGTGATACCAACGTAGAATAATCGTCGTTCTTCCTCTAGTGAATCATCTTCGTAAAGTGATCTAGCGCTTGGCAATATTCCTTCTTCAACACCAACAATAATAATTGTATCAAATTCGAGGCCTTTGGCTGCATGGAGTGTCATCATGGTTACGTGGTCTTTATCCTCGTCTTCATTGAGTGCATGAGAAGATGCTTGCATCAAGGCAACCTCTTGTAAAAATTCTGATATAGTTTTTGTTCCCTCTTTTTCCATGAACTTGGTAGCCCGGATAAGTTCTTTTAAGTTGTCAAGCCGTGAGTCAGCCTCATTTTTTTCGCAGCCGTCTTTCAAAAATTCCCTGTATTTTGATCGTGATATAATTTTTTCAATTGCTGTGCTCGGTTTTGTTGTTTCGTTTAATCGCTCAAATATTTTCAAAAAACTTTTGAGAGACTCTGTTTTTGAATTTGTGATATTTTTTTCTTCTAGTAGAAGTTTGGCGACATCTTTAAAACCGGAGAAAAGATTTTGGTTCCAAAGGTTGTAAAACTGTTCTTCAAATTTGAGTCCCAGACCCTTGGTAGGGCAGTTAATAACCCGAAAGAAAGAGACTCTATCAAATGGGTTTGTAACAAGTCTCAAATAAGCAAGTACGTCTTTTATTTCTTTACGCTCATAAAACTGTATTCCACCAATTATTTTATATGGGATGGCGTTTCGTATAAGTGCTTCTTCTATTGCACGGGATTGATAATGTGCTCTGTAGAGTATCGCAGTTGAGTGGAGATTCTTTTTTTTCGAATTTATTTTTAAAAACTGTCCAACAACGTCCCCCTCCTGGTACTCAGAAGAGCATTGGATAGTTTTTATTCTGTTGGTTGCTTTTTTATCTGACCACAATTTTTTAGGGTTTCTTTTTTTGTTATTTTTAATAACCGTATTAGCGGCGTCTAAAATTGGTTGCACGGATCTATAATTTTGCTCTATTTTTATTATTATGGCGCCTTTAAAATCTTTTTTAAAATTAATTATATTGGCGATTGTGGCACCGCGCCATGAGTATATCGACTGATCTTCATCCCCGACAACGCACAAAGAATCGGCAACAAATTTAACTTCTTTGGTCTTGCGCTTAGTTTTACCTGTATTATTTGTACTATCTGTATCATCAAGAGCCATCTGTTTTAGCAGCACGTGCTGCGTGACATTCGTATCTTGATACTCGTCTACAAGTACATGCTTGATATGTGATTGAAACTCTTTTTTAAATGCTTTATTGTTACGAAGAAGCTTTACTGTCTCTACCAAAAGATCATCAAAGTCGAGGCACTTGCTTGCCGTTTTTTCATACTCATACGCAGCATATAATTCACGTAAAAGTTTATCCCCAGAAAGTAGGTTCATAACTTCGTCTTTGCTTCCTACCATGCGATTTTTTACTTGTGAAATATTGTATGACAATTTTTTTGCTGTTATTTTTTTGCTCAGTCCATTGCGTTTAATTATCCCACTTAATATTTTTTTCTGATCATCTGCATCTAAAATGGACTCAAATGGTTTGTCCAGTTTATCAGCATTACTTCTTAATATACGCAAGCAATAAGAGTGAAAAGTTCCCAAAAAAGGCATCGGTGTGCCAGGCTGGAGAAACTGCCTGATCCTTTCTTTCATTTCATTTGCTGCCTTGTTTGTAAACGTCAGGGCAACAATAGTATGCGGGTCAATATTTTTATTAATAATTAAATGTGCGATTCTTGAGGTGATAACTCGTGTTTTTCCAGAGCCTGCACCGGCTACTACTAAAAATATCCCGTTCTTTTTCTCAACTGCCAGCTTTTGTTGTTCGTTCAAATTCTTTTTTACATAATCTGTAAAAGATTTTTTGCTTGTAGGCATTTCTTCCCATATATATTTTGTGATAATTTTTTTTAATAAGTATATAATACTCAAGTATAGTACACGGGATTATTTTTTCCAGATTCTTATGTTTTTTCAAGCTCAGGGTGATGTGAGATGAGAAATGATATTTTGGGAAGAGAGATGTGAATTGTTATTACAAGACGCAAAGTAGCTGGTGATTTCTTGATTAGTTTTGTTTTTTGTAGATAAAAACGTGGTGGTGTTTGTGAAATTTTTATTTTCACAAACACCACAAATTTATTAGGGAAATGGTATGTTATTTTTCAATATCCTTGTAATAATGCAATAATTCTTTTATCCCCATTTTCTTTTGCATAATCCATTGCTGATTTTCCACTCTTGTCTTTTATATTGGGGTTGGCGCCATATGTAAGTAGTGCCTCTATAAGTTGTTGTTTAGATGTGTGCGAGAAGTCTACGAGGTCTGTTTTTTCCCTATTAACCGCGTATATCAGTGCGGTTTTGCCTGTATTATCTTGTAGATTTGGGTTTGCGCCATTATTTAGTAATTCTTCTATTGCTACTGCAGCGCCAAGAGGGCGAATTGTCAAGTTTTTCATTTTCTTTCTAACGTACGCACCTTTTTCTTTAAATGTTTTTTCGCAAACGTGTATTAATACTGTTTTACTGTCAGAGTCTCTTAAATTAAGGTATTTTGAATTACGACGTATAGTGGTAAAATGTTCTGAGTAAGCTGCCAATAAGATTGGCTCTATTAGTTTTGCTTTGTCAGTACCCATTCTCAAAAGAATGCTTGCTACTGTTATATTTTTTCTATCATTTTGGGTACAGCACCCTTCCGTTTCTTCTTTTAGAATAAGTTTGGTAATAATTTTTTGATTTTCTATAATGTCTGGCACAATATCATGTTTTCTGAGTATTTTTATTACATTTTTGCTCTTATTTTTTAATGCAGCAACGAATAATGCTGCAGCCTTATAAGAATTCTTATTCTTTGGTTTTGCTCCATTTTTTAACAGTATTTCTACTAATTCGGGTTGATCTTTAGATACGGCTATCATAAGTGAATTTTGTTTGTTTTCGCATTCGTAATTTGTATTTGTACTGTTTTTTATGAGTAGATTTGCCATTTCTGTGTTTTTATTTTCAATAGCCATTTCAAGAGCAGTAAAGGAACGTTCTCGCTTATTGAAGCTTACGAGTTTTCCTTTTATGTTTAGGGAGGCCCCATTTTCAAGAAGGTATTTTGCTCCATTCAAATCGTTTTTCTGGACTGTGATTATAAGTGGGGTAGCTTCAAGACATGGAAAAATAAAGGATTTGACATTTACATCTGCTCCATGTTCAACAAGAAGCCTTATTATTTCTAGGTCACCCTTACTGGTAGCTAAGGCAATAGGGTAAAACAAGGATATATTTTCCACCTTTTGATTGGGATTAGCATTTTTTTGTAACATTAGTGTAACCAATTTAATATCTCTAAAATCTATTGCCAAAATAAGAGGGGTGTTTCCCGTTTCATCATCTTTATAATTTACATCTGCGTTTCTATGTATAAGGGAAATAGCTTTTTTTATTTTTGCTTTTACTTTTTTAGTTTGTCCTTTTTCTTGTAAAGATATTGCTTTTTCTAAAGTCTTGATTAATTTTTTACCAAGCTTTTGAGGTGATTCGGCATTTACTTGAAGCGAAGACAAAAATAGCAGCATAACTGCAAAAAATGATCCTTTAATTGTGGTACTCATAGTATTCCTCCTATGGCTAAAAAATGGGGTTTGAAGGCATATATTCTATATATAATAGTATATAATGTGAGACTAATCTGCAACAGCCCCATTTTTTGGGGTTTTCAGAATAAATCCAAGGAGGGAATGAGAGAAAGTATAGTGCCCGCCAGACGGCGGGCGTTTATACTGCTTTGCATGCGTTTAATTCTTACTACTTATAATCTTTATAAGATTTTTCTTCTTGAAGTCTCGATCCTGTAAGATCATTGATTTTTCTTTTTACAGCGCATCTTTCATCATTTGTGTAGTAAACGCTTCGAGCTAGTTGAATAAATTCGGTATCGAATTCTTTGGCACGTTCTTTGTCTCTGATGTCGTCCTCTATATCCCAAAGTTGCTTGTTAATTACAAGAAGTTTGGTTGCAAGGTCCTCAAGCTCAGGAGATTTCTCTACACGTTCGTCTAATGTTTCACCAAGTGCCTCAAGCTCTCTATGAATATTTTCTAGCTTTGCTGTATCTTTGATATTCTCTGATTTGATTTGCAAGATGGTAATCTTGTCTACTAACTCACCAACTGCGATCTCAGCGGTTACTTTTGAGTCGTCTTTTGGGCGGGGTGGTTTTGGTTGCGAGCAGGAGCATCCCTTTGGTCTTGGTGGTTTTGGTTGTGAGCAGGAGCAGCCCTTTTCTTCATCTTCGCTTTTTGGTCTTGGGGGTTTTGGTTGAGAACAAGAGCAGCCTTTCTCTTCATCTTCACTTTTTGGTTTTGGGGGTTTTGGTTGTGAGCAGGAACAGCCTTTTGGTTGTTCAATAGAGCTTGGTGGATTATCATATTGTTGTTTTATTCTATCGCATTCGTCGCAACTAAAAGATGTCTGTGCGTATATTGCACACAGCACGGATAATGCAATTATTTTATTTGTGTACTTCATGTTATCTCCTTTGGGTAAAAGTGGTTAAAATGGTTTATTATTCTTTTGCAATTTTCCTTTCTTTTTGAGTTCAAATAGTTAATTCCAATAATTTCTACTAAAAATTTTCAAAAGAGTAAAGGATTTATTTCGCCTTTTCTGGAACTTTGAATTAATATGCGTGATAGGACGGTTAGAAATAGTCCTGAGTAGTCTGGCATAGTTGTGAGCTTGATAAAGGACAAAGTCAGGCGTATCGAGGTTTAACAATGCGAGAACTTTGGGCAGAAGGAACCTGCCCTGAGCTCTTGTCCTCCGTAGCTCGGAACGAGCGAAGGGGGATGCCGGAGGGTTGATTTTTTATTTTAACTTGTGTACCCTAAACCTAGTAATGTAAAGTATTGTATATTTTTGTGTAAGTTAAGCTAAACACTAATTTTCTAATTAAAAGGAGATCTAATGAAGTACAAGTCCTTGCGTAAGGGAGTGCCGATTTTGGCAACACTTCTTCTTTTATTAACACCCATATTAACACCCATTGCGATATTTTCACAATCTCCAAATACGTGCATAGATTTAACTAACGGTGGCATTTTAACCATGTTGAAGTCTATGTATCCGGCTCAACAGATTATTAAAGATGGTGCTGCTACAAATATTACAGAGCCTGGTTCTTACCAAGTGCTTGAAAATATTGATGGCAATATTTTAATTAACGCAAGTGATGTTATTATCAATCTGAATGGCTTTACCGTTTCAGGTTCTACTAGCTCTTTAATTATGGTAAGTGAAGGTCAGAGAAATATTTTAATTCACAATGGTTCCATTGTTGGTGATACAACTAATGACGGTGTCTTAGTTGACAAAGGCACAAGTGGAATATTTTTGCAAGACTTGTATCTTTCAAACTTGCAAAATAGTATGAATTTTGCGGGTGAAAAAGGCCAAGAGATAAAATGTTCTAAAGTTGATAACTGTTTTACCACAAGTTGTGTCAAAGCATATGAGCTTACCTACGTTAAGAGATCTGTCTTCAAAGATTGTGAAGTATGTTTTTGCCAAGAAGCAGGTTTTGATTTGCAATATTGTATGTATAACAAGTTTAAGCATTGTATAGCTGTTGATGTGGGTAGTGATGATCCGACAAAAATGGCTCTTGGTTATGTATCTGAAAGTGGTGTAGACAACTTGTTTTTTGAGTGTTTTGCAGAACATATTTACAAAGGTGGGTATGACAGTGATTGGTGTACCAAAGCAATTGGGTTCTTGCTTACTGGAACAGAAAGAGAATCAAAAATTATAAATTGTTTGGTAGATTCTGTTTCCAGTACAAGTTGGGCAAACGCAATCGGCATCAAATTAGATACTCGTATGCTAGATTCTCTATCTTCGGTAACGACAGGTTTGTTTGATGAAAATATAAAAGATATGGATATATCCCCAGATTGTAAACACATTGCAATAGCATGTAATGACAATTCTGTAAGAGTTTTAAGGTTTGACGGTACTTCCCTAAGCCTGGTTGCGAGTGATACATTATTTGATAGACCGGTTAACGCCGTTGCTTGGTCTCCCGATGCACAATACTTAGCAGTTGGAACAGATGGTGAAGCTGTTGTTTTGGAGGGAGTTACAGTTAATGTGGGGTATCGGGAACTAGAGGTTGATCAAGTAAACTCAACTCACGAGATTAATTTTTTGAATGATGTAAAAAAGGAGCTTTTGGTTTATAAGTTTGATTGTGGCTCACTAGCGCTTGTGGATGATGAGTATGTTGGATTAAATGAAATTAAAAGAATTTATGATGGCACAACAAAGACCTGGTCTGAAGGAGGAGGAAATATTGCATCGGGTCCCTATCCAAGCATCATGTTTCCGCAAGGTCTCCCTGGTCCTGTAAGAGGTATGCCTGATCCTAATCCTTTTGATTTGGTTTGGTATGGCAATTGGCCATTTAAAATTGATAATGTGAAGGCGTCAGATGATGTTTTACGTATAGTTTGGTCTCGTGACGGAAGAAATATTTTTGTTACAACAAAAGGCGGAAAAACTACGAGTGTATCAGGAAATACTGATTGGGAAGATATTATAGGTTATTATATTAACTATGCTTATTTAAATTTTAGCTTCACTGAGCAAGCAAAAATTGTGAGTTTCTCATTTGATGGTAGCACAATAAAGGCCAAAAAGTACAAAGTTTTAGACTCTACTAATGCGTCAAAGGCATTGGCCGTTTCGCCGGATGACAAATATATTTCTTATGGGGTATCTGAAAATGCTAATAAGTTGCGCATAGATGAAATACTAGCAGATTCATTTGGGACTATGGTTGTTGATAATGCAAGTTCAAATACATTGGTAGATAGTGTAGATTGGAATCCTATTGCATGCTGTGATAATTATCTGTTGGCAGTTGCAGGTGTATTAGATGGTTCTAACCTAGAAGTGTTCCAGTACAAAGGTGGTACAACCGTAACATCACTTGTTGCACAAGTATTTGACAGTATGTTGACCTCAGTAAAATGGGCGCCAAGTGGTAAAGATTTAGTTGTTACAGGTACAGGTCCAACAAACGAGGTGGGTGTATTTAGTTTTAGTGTTGCAGGTGTGACGGGTACATTGGAAAGTACTTTTGTGTACGATACTCAAATTGCAGGGGCAAAATACATTGATTGGGGTGAGTGTGGCAAATATATTGTTATTGCAGGAGAAAATACGCAAGATGTTTTGAATGTTGAGGTACTAGAGGTTGGCGACAGCGTGAAGTGTTGTCTTGTTGATAGTAATAAAGTTGCAAATGCAACTGGTGGCCTTTGCTCAATCGGCATAATGGGTGCATCATGTTGTAATTGCATTACAAGAAATGTTGCGTATGAAAATTGTGTCAACTTTACAGAAGGTGTGTACAACGTATTCTATAAAGGCTTGGCAGGCAAGCACAGTATTTTAGGTAACTGGTCAATTCCTCCATACTAAGAATTTAGTACTGTGCGAGCATTTTGTAGTAGTGTATAGTTTTGTGTGATTTATGATGCAATACTAACTTTTAATTAAAAGGAGACCTAATGAAGTACAAAATTCCTATACTTCTTCTTTTATTGTTTACGTTTTCGGTTTTTACCAAAACATGTTTAGATTTTAACAAAGGCAATCCGTTATTGTCTCTCATGAATTCAATGCAGCCAGAGAGTACCATTATTAAAAATGGCGTTGAAACAGTAATAACAAAGCCAGGTTCGTATCACCTTATAGAAAATATAATAGGTAATATTACGGTTGATGTTGACAATGTTATTGTTGAACTGAATGGATTTACCATAGAATATCATGATAGAGATGTGATAAGAATAGAGCCTGGACATCAAAATGTCATAATAAGAAATGGTACGATAATTACTTCCGGTGCTTATGAAGGTGTACAGTTATATTTAGGGGTAAAAAACGTAATTCTAGAGAATCTAAAGATCTATGGCGGAGATAAAGCAATATACCTTGGTGGCTTTGAGGGAACTCCTATTGAATGTTGCTTGGTTAGAAACTGTGTTGTAACAGGTTGCGACTACGGTTTATTCATGGCTTACGCTAACAATTGTGTCTTTAAAGATTGTGAGGTTTGCGAGTGTAAATATGGGTTTCATTTAGAAAATTGTAAGTACAATAAATTTAAACAATGTAAAGCAATAAGAATAGGGCATGATACGGCAGACTCTAATGCATATGGCTTTGCTGCTTTGAGTGGTTGGGATAACCTGTTTTATGAGTGTATGGCAGAGGGTATCTATAAAGTTGATAGTGATTGGTTTACAAAAGCGATGGGTTTTGTGCTCGGTTACAGATCAGAGAGCAATATTGTCGAAGAAAGAGAGTCTAAAATTATAGATTGCTGTGTTGACTCTGTTGCCGGTGCAGGATTTGGCAATGCGTTTGGTATTTACTTGGAGGGTAAAGCATCAAGTTTGCTTACAAGTGTTACAGCCGGTCTTTTTGATGATGTTATAAACGATGTTGATTGGTCGCCACAAGGTGATTACGTCGCAATTGCGTGCTCAGATGGTACAGTAAGGGTTTTGCATTTTGATGGCCAAACCTTGCGAGAGGTTGATAGAGTTGAGTTGAAGGTAATTACGAATCCTGCTGATTCAGGTATTACTGATATTGTAAGCATACCGGCTAATGCTGTTGCGTGGGCACCAGATGGTCACCACTTGGCAGTTGGTACAGATGGTTTTGCTGAAATTGAAAGTAGACAAGCTTGGGTATCCTGGATATCTGATTCTAGCCAGCAGGTGGACAATCTGCATACTGTGACTTTTTTGCATAATGTAAAAAAAGAACTTTTGGTTTATCGGTTTGATTCTGAGTTATTGACCTTAGTTGATGATGAGCATGTTGGTATAAATGATGTTACGATTTATGATGGAGATACTCAGGTTCTTTCTGAATCTTATTATTCTACGATATCAACTCCAACTATTGTTACAACCCCAGGTCTTCCTGGCCCTATAAGGACTTTGAAGACTAGTGAGGTAGGATCATATATTCAAAATAAGCCAATTGAGCTTGGGCAGGCAAAGGCCCCAGATGATATTTTACGTATAGTTTGGTCTCGTGATGGAAGACATATTTTTGTGACAACGAAGGGCGGAAAAAATACGGTTATTTCGAGCAATACTAATCTGCAAATAGGCACAACCTCTAATTATGCTGTCTATACATATTTAAATTTCGATGTTACTGAAGAAGCAAAACTTGTTAACTTTACATTTGACGGTGCAAACCTGAATTTGGTTGAAAATAGAGTTGTTGATGTGACAAATTCTTCTAAAGCTTTGGCCCTCACGCCGGATGATAATGGATTGGTTTATGGCTTGTCGGAAAAGATAAATACATTAAATATTGCTAGTTTTGCAAAGTTCTACGGTACCGTAGATGTATTAGCTGACAACTTAACTTCCGGTACCAGTGTTAAGAATGCAGATTGGAATCCAATCGCATCTCGTGACAAGTATTATTTAGCAGTGGTTGGGTATGCAGGGAGTCCTGCTCAGAACTTAGAAGTGTTTGAGTATAATTATATAAACAATGCACTTACATCATTGACTGTAGAAGATATAGATGCTGATTTGACTGATGTGAAATGGGCGCCTGACGGCAAGAGCCTTGTAGTAACGGGTACAACACTTATTAAATACGATTTTGATCCTTCTCTTTCTGCGAGTTCGGTACTTACTTATGTAGATTATATTCCTACCCCTCGAATTTCAGGTGATAAATGGCTAGATTGGTCACCATGCGGAAGGTTTATTGTTATGGCGGGCGATATTCAGCAGCTTTATTCGACAAACATTGAAGTTATATCAGCTGGAATATGTGTCATGAACTGTGTGGTGCAAAACAACAAGGTTGCAAATGTTTCCGGTGGATTGTGTGCAATTGGAATCATGGCTCCAGGCTGTTGCAATTTAATAGACAAAAACTTGCTATCAGGAAATGGTGTGAATGCAAGTGAAGGTGTGTTTAACACGTTCTATGACATGAAAGTTTCAAATATGTTTATCAAGCCAAGACCACTAGACAACTTGGCGTTTGAAGGTTTCTGCTGTACGTCATTTTGCAGCTAAGGTGTAGTTTATAGTGTAACACTAACTTTTAATTAAAAGGAGACCTAATGAAGTACAAAATACCTATACTTCTTCTTTTATCTTTTTGTTCTACGATATTTTCTCAGATAAGCCAGATAAACCTATTTGGTGTTGGTCCTGCGCATCAAATAATTAAAAACGGGACAACGATAATCACAGAACCAGGTTCATATCATGTTATAGAAAATATAACAGGGGACATAACGGTTAATGCAGATAATGTCTTGATAAACCTTAAAGGTTTTACTGTATCAGGGAATGCTGCAAAGACTTCTGTGTTTAATGTAGGTGAAGGTCAAAAAAATATTGTTATACAGAATGGATCAATTTTTGGTAGCGACCAGGTTAATACTGGTGTATTAATTGATGACAGCGCGCAGAATATTGTTATTCAAGATCTCAATGTAGCAAACTGTTCTACTGGTATAGCTTTTTCTGGTGCAATTGATAAATATGTTCGATGTTGTAAAGTTACAAATTGTTTTGTAGCAGATTCTTCTTTTGGTTTTTCAATTGATTTTGCAATGAATTGTGTGTTTGAAAATTGTGAAAGTTGTTGTTGTACAGAAGGTGGCTTTGTTTTTACAAAATCCAAGTACAACAAAATAAAAAAGTGTAAAGCTATTAGAACTGGAAGTTCTTTTGCAGATAAGCAGGCCGTAGGTTTTTCTGCCATAAGTGGTCAAGATAATCTTTTCTTTGAGTGTATGGCAGAGGGAATTTACAAATCAGCAAGTGAATTTGGGAAAGATGCTATAGGATTTAGATTTGCCTCAACAGGGGAGGATGCAGGTGAAACAGAGTCAAAGATTATAAATTGCCTGGTAGATTCTTTAACCGGCGCAGAGTTGGGTAATGCGTATGGTATAATTCTGGAGTCGGTATTCAAAAGCACACTTATTGCAGACCCTGCATCAGGGTGCCCGGCAATATTAAGTAATTTTGAAGATTCTATAGCAGATATTTCATGGTCGCCCCTTGGGGATAAGATAGCGATTGTTTTCTCAGGTGAGGCTTCAGAGGGAATAAGTGCTGGACCTGTAAAAATATTAGACTTTAATTGTAAGACATGGCATGAGGTTAGTAGTTTAACTACCACCTCTAACGACAAGCGACATATTGAGTGGGATCCTACTGGAAGGTATTTGGCTATAGGGGCGCTTTCAGGGCAAGACGATGAAGTTGTTGTGTATGATACGCTTTATGGGCTGATAATGGGTGATAACCCAGATGTAGATGTTTCCGATCCTGTCTGGTTTAGAAGCGGAAAATATGTTGTGTATATCAGGGGCGGAGCTTTTATTGATGTTTACAAGGTTGATGGTACTTTGACAAATGTTGCAAATTCAGGTGCAGGAATTGACACGGGGTTAACTGATTTAACAAATCCAGATATTACTCCAGATGAGAAATTTATAGCCTTTGGATCATACGCAACTGGAGACTTGTTTGTAAGAGATTGGAAAACGCATATACCATTTTCAACTGTACAAGTTGCATCAGACACATCAACCGGTTTGACAGGGATAAATGATGTGCAGTGGTGTCCAATTGCATGTAATGGCAAATATTATCTTGTTGCTGTTGGAACTGGGGCAACTGCAAATATAAATGTTTATTCATTTGATGGGATAGATTTGGTATTTGGAGGCGCAGCGCTTTTTGATGATACTGTATTGAGAATAAAATGGGCGCCTAATGGTAACTATTTTGCAGTATTTGCAACTAATGGAACTGTTGGTGTATACAAGTTTGATCCATCCGTAAGTCCGGTAATTTCTCTTGTGTACTCAAAATCACTTGGTATACAGGTTAGCCAAGGCGGTCTTGATTGGTCTCCGTCAGGTAATTTCTTGGTATTTGGTGGCGATGATGGATCAATTATTCCTAACTTCAATATTATTGAAGTTGGTATTGCTCCTACTAAGTGTGTTGTGTATAACAATAAAGTTGCAAATGTTACTGGTGGTCTAGGCGGTATTGGAATATTTGGCTCTAGTGATTGTAACTCGATATTGAAAAATATCTGTTACGAATGTGACTTGAGTTTCTCACAAAAAGTGCTCAATGTTTGGTATTGTGGTCTTGTAGGCATTGATCAATTACATTATAACGTTTCAATACCCCCATATTAATTGATAATTATTTAAATATTAATAACTTAAATTAAAAGGAGACCTAATGAAGTACAAGTTTCCCTATAGTAGGGTAATGGTGTTTGCCTTGCTACTTTTTTCATCTTTTTCTTCCAGGGTTTTTTCTGCGGCATGTATGGATCTTACAAATGGTAGTCGTTTGTTGGCTATGTTACACTCTATGGATCCTGTGCACAATATTATCAAAGACACTGCCAACAATGTGATAGACAAAGATGGTTCGTATGGGCTCTATGAGAATATCACAAGTGCAACGCTTTTGGTTACTGCAAATAAAGTGATAATTGATCTGAATGGGCATACGATAACGGCATCCAGTAGCAGTTCAGATCCATTGGTTGTAATAGATGAAAACGTAGAAGATGTGATTATAAAAAATGGTGCAATTGTTGGGAACTGTATTGATACTGGTATACAGTTGAAAGCAGGAGCAAAAAGAGTTATTTTAAAAAATTTGAGAATATCAGATTGCTACAAAGGTATTGATTTTGCAGGTGAGTCAGGAAGTGAGGTTGTCTGCTGTAGGGTCCAAAATTGCCACATAAAAACTTGTAGCATTGCAGTTGATTTGGATTATGCAGAAAAATGTATTTTCAAAGATACAGTTGTATGTTGTTGTGAATATACTGGCTTTGATTTAGATAGTTGTAAATATAATAAATTTGAGCAGTGTAAAGTATTAGGGGTAAGTAATACTAATCAAGTAGGCAGTGCGTATGGATTTATCTCTCTTGGGGGTCTAGATAATTTGTTTTATGAATGTTTTGTAGAAGATATTGCAAAATGTGTAAATAGTGATTTTTGCACAAAAGCAGCCGGTTTTAGGTTTGGTTACAAAGATGATACGCCAGAAACGGAATCAAAAATTATAAACTGCTGCATAGATTCTATCAAGACTGCAAGCTGGGGTAATGCATATGGTATTTATCTGGATATGAAGCTTTCACAAACCAAGTTTATAACAGCATATCAAGCAGAACCGGGTAAAAAATTAACAGATTTAGATTGGTCCCCAAATTGCAAGCATTTAGCTATTGCAACAATTGACACAGACGACTATAAATTGCGAATATTAAGATTTGACGGCGTAAAACTTTACGAGGTTCAAACTATTTCGTTCAATAGAGCGGTTAATGCAGTTGCATGGTCCCCAGATGGCCAGTACTTGGCTGTTGGGACAAATAATTTAGGCCCAGTTGAAGTGTATATAAGCGAGAGACAAGATGATGGAAGTTATGGGCCTGCTTCTTTAGAATTTATAACCTTTGTTAGTACTGCAGATAAAGATAAGGAAATTTTAGTATATAAGTTTGATTGTGGATCATTGGAATTAGTTTCTGGTGCACGTACAGGTGTGCAGATGGTAAGTGCATATGATTCGGTTTCTACGATTAGAGTAGCAGACAATGCTGGTACTGCGCTTTTGGAGTCCTTTGATGGCACACCTCTTCCTGGTAATCTTACTCCTGTAGTTGTGCCTATTCCATCTTCTGGGGAAATAACTTATTTTGGTAACCATCCGACACCTGCAGGTACAACAAACGCACCAGATAGGATTCTTCGGGTAGCCTGGTCGCATGATGGAAGGCAACTTTTTGCGACAACTGAAGGTAAAGATTTACTTATTACCAATACTGATGGCGGGGGTAATTATGCTTATGATTACTCATATTTGGATGTTGATCCAGCTATTGATGAGTCGGCAAAACTTGTGAGATTGTCTTTTGATGGAACAAAACTTGTTTTGGCAGAGCGTAAATTATTGGGTGATACGAATGATTTAATAATACTTGATGTAGCACCAGATGATAAATTCGTTATGTATGGTGATAAAAGTACCTCGATGATTCATATTGCTAAAACGATACCATTGACGGGTCTTGCGAGCGTAAGCATAGGAGGAGCAGGCATTGCAAAGGCAAAGTGGAATCCAATTGCATGCTGTGAAAAATATTGTATTGTAGCTACCGGCACTGATGATCTTCCAAGGGTTTATGAGTACCAGGCTTCAGAAGATACGTTGACTGAAATTTTTGCAGGCAATGATGCTAATTTGACTGCTGTAAACTGGTCTCCTGATGGCAAGACATTGTTAACATCAAGGGCTGGTTCTAATAAGCTTTATGCGTTCAATCCATCATTGAGTCCAGTTTTGACGCCTTTGACGAATTTTGAATTTCAAGATGGACTGAATGTTGCGACTTTTAACGGTTGGTCAAGTTGTGGTAAATTTGTTGCTATTGCGGGGCTTGCGACGGTTGAGGCGGAAGATACAGGGCAAGTGGAAATTGTTCAATTGGCTACAACGGTTAACAAGTGTGTTGTTGAGAAAAACAAGATCGCAAATGTGTGCGGTGGTTTTTGCGGCATTGGCATCTTTGGCGGTGGGTGTTGTAACTTGATAGATGCCAACATGGTTTGTTGTAGCGGTGTGCCATACAGTGAAGGTGTGTACGCAAGACATCGATATAATTTGATGGGTTTTCCTGGCCTTCTTGATAATTTGTATGCAAATGAAGGCTGCGCTGGTTGTCCATGCAGTTGCATTCCTGCAATTTGCGAATGTGGGTGCGTGCAGTAGTGGGATTGCATGGTGAATAGTAAACTGTGAGTAGAGCTGTCTAATTAAAAACAAAAAAGGGATGAATTATGAAGCAAAGTTTTTTGTGTAATAAGAAGCTTACATTTTTTGTAATATTTTTTTATTTTTTTATTTCTTCCAACCTGAATGGGCAAACGATAATGTCATCTGGTAGTAGTGGCTCAGATCCACTTGTTGTCATAGACGAAAATGTGGAAGATGTGATTATAAAAAATGATGCGTCGAAATCAGGAACAAAAAGAGTTATCTTAAAAGATTTGAGAGTATCAAATTGCCGCAAGGGTGTTGGTCTTGACATGAAGCTTTCGAAAACCAAGTTTATAACGGCGTATCAAGCAGAACCCGGTAAATTGTTAACAGATTTTGATTGGTCTCCAAATTGCAGTTATTTAGCTATTTCAACAATTGGTAAAGAAGATTATAAATTGCGAATATTAAGATTTGACGGCGCCAAACTTTACGAGGTTCAAACTGTTTCGTTCAATAGAGCGGTTAATGCCGTTGCATGGTCACCAGACGGCCAGTACTTGGCCGTTGGGACAAATAATTTAGGTCCGGTTGAAGTTTATAAGGGTAAAAGGAAAGAAGATGGAAGTTATGAACTTGTTTCTTCAGAATTTATAACCTTTGTTAGTACCGCAGATAAAGATAAAGAAGTTTTGGTATACAAGTTTGATCGTGGATCATTGAAATTGGTTTCTGGTGTACGTACAGGTGTAAAGATGGTAAGTGCATATAATCCAGTTTCTACGATTAGGGCGGCGGATAATAAAGGAACCAAAGTTGCTGAGTTCCTTGATGGCACACCTCTTCCTGGCAATCGTACTTATGAAGTTGCGTCTACTCTATCTTCTGGGGAAGCAATTTATTTTGGCAATCATCCGACGTCTGCAGGTACAACAAGCGCACCAGATCGGATTCTCCGGTTAGCTTGGTCGCATGATGGAAAGCAACTTTTTGCGACAACTGAAGGTAAAAATTTTGTTATTACCGGTAATAGTGATGGGGGGAGTAATTATGCTTATAATTACTCATATTTGAATGTTGCTGGGGGCCCTGAGTCGGCGAAACTTGTGAGATTGTCTTTCAATGGAATAAAGCTTGTTTTGGCAGAGCGTAAATTATTGGGTGATACAAATGACCTAATAATGCTTGATGTAGCACCAGATGATAAGTTTGTTGTGTATGGTGATAAAAGTACATCGATGATGCATGTTGCCAAAACTATACCATTGACGGGTCTGGCGAGCGTAAGCATAGGAGGAGCAGGCATTGCAAAGGCAAAATGGAATCCAATAGCATCCCGTGAAAAATATTGTATTGTAGCTACCGGCACTAATGATCTTCCAAGGGTTTATGAGTATCTGGCCTCGGCAGATACGTTGACTGAAATTTTTGCAGGCAATGATGCTAATTTAACTGCTGTAAGCTGGTCACCAGATGGCAAGACATTGTTAACATCAAGTGCTGGCTCTAATAAACTCTACGCGTTCAATTCATTATTGAGTCCATTCTTGACGCCTTTGACGAATTTTGAATTTAAAGATGGACTGAATGTTGCTATTTTTAATGAATGGTCAAATTGTGGTAAATTTGTTGCTGTTGCAGGGATTACGAAGGTTGAGAAGAAAGATACTGGACGAGTGGAAATTGTAAAATTGGCTACGACGGTGAACAAATGCGTTGTTGAGAAAAACAAAGTTGCAAATGTATGAGCTAGCAATAGACTTAAAAAAGGCCCCGGATTTCCGGGGCCTTTTTTTAATCTATTTTTCGCACGAGTTTTTGTTTTGTGTTATTACGTTGTTTTATGTTTTTTAATCTCTTTTTCAAGTGATGTTGCGATTTTATTTATTACACTATCCCAACTTTGTGGTTTATCCTGTCTAAAGAGTGTCATGGTTGGATACCAAGGAGTTTTATCAGTGTTGAGGTACCAGCGACAATCTGGTGAATATGGAAGTAGCATCCATACTTCTTTGCCCAAAGCGCCGGCAAGGTGAGCAACGCAGGTATCAACTGTGACAACAAGATCTAAGCTTTTTATAATTGCTGAGCTGTCCATGAAGCTACCATTTTTCTTGTCAAAATCAGGGCCGAAATGTTGGAAGTTCATCCCCTCAGGAACGAGTGCAAGTTGTTGTTGATCCTGAAGTTTTTGTAAGCTGTAGAAGGTAACATTTTTTAGTTTTGCAAAAGGCTTGAGCTGTTTTAAGTTGACCGACCGGAGTGACCAGGGCGATTTTGTTTCCTCATGAACTGGGTCAACATGCCAGCAGATACCAATTTTAAAGTTTTTATCTTTTTGGAGTTTTTCACGCCACTCTTTTTCCAATTTTGGATCAGCTTTGAAGTATGGGATTTCTGCAGGGATGGTGTCAGGTTGCATTTTTAAAATTCTTGGTAAGCTCATAAGGTGGGCATAATGATCATACTTTCCTGCATCGTCAAGATCATGTATTACTTTGTCAATAAAGTCGCAGTTTGAAAGCAGTTTTACTAGAGGTTTTTGTACTTTACAGATAACTTTTTTCGCACCCATTGCTTTTACCTGTTTTGCCAAACGTACGAATTGCATAGTGTCACCAAGTCCCTGTTCTGTTCTTAGCAATATAGTCTTGCCCTTGATGTTGGAGCCGTCCCACATACCAGCTTTGTATTTATGTGGATCCATGCCGAATAATCCCCAGCGCCATTCATATTCATCCCAACCCTCATCGAAGTTTTGTAATGCAATCTTAGATTGTGATCTTGCAATGTGAGCGTCTAAATAATCGGGTTTTAGTGAAATTGCTTTGTCCAAGAAGGTAACGGCCTCTTTTAGTTTTCCTAAAATCTTTAGGGAGTAGCCAAGATTGTAATGTGCATTGGCGCATTGAGGATCAATTTTAATGACTTGTCGATAAATTTCGACGGCTTTCTCAAGGTTTCCCTGTTTGTTATATGAATAAGCGATATTTAAATGTGGGTATATGCTCTTTGGTGATAGTTTTGCTGCTTTATAACTGTATTTTATTGCTTTTATTGTTTTTCCCATATCTAGATACGTTTTTCCTAGTTGTAGATTAGCGTCAAAATAATTTGGAGTAAGTTTTATAGCTATTTTGAGATGTTTTATTGATTCGTCATATTGTTCCATATTTCGTAATGCTACACCTAAGAATGTATGAGAATTTGAGTTTTTGGGGCTTTGTTCGATCGATTTTTTAAAATGGTACTCTGCTTTTTTGAAGTTTTTTATATTTGAGTAAAGTTTGCCGATATTAAAATGAATTATCGAAAAAGTGCGCTCATATTGTAAAAGTGTTTTATAATACTCTATCGCTTTTTTGGTTGCTCCATTTTTTGTGAGCTCGCTTGCAATTTCTATTTTCTTTTGAAGATAATCTAGATTGACTAAGGTTTCTAGATTGTCCCCAGTTTGGCTAGTTTGCAAGAGGGCAGTTTTTTGTTGATCAATGCTTTTTGAAAACCTATCTTTTATCGCAGAGCCTAAAAATATAATTGAGGCTATGGTCAAGGCTGGGATTGCATAGTTAAAAATTATTTTTTCGGTGTTTTTGTTTTTTTGCACGAAGTTTATCCTTTACTTTTGAGGGTTATTATTTATATGTTTTTCGAGTTCTTTTGTTACTTCTTTGATTACATGGGTCCAGTCAGATGGCTGCTTTTGCCTAAAAAGACGAGCTTTTGGATACCATGGTGTGCGATTGCTTTTTTGTAACCATCGCCATTCAGCAACATAGGGTACCAATATCCAAACTGGTTTTCCCAGTGCTCCTGCAATATGGACAATTGATGTATCAGCAGTTATGACCAGGTCTAAATTTTCAATGAGCGCTGCTGTGTCCATAAATCTTCCGTTTGTTTCATCAAAGTCTGGGCCAAAAGTAGCTATGTTAAAATTATCAGGGAGATTATCCAATTCTTCAAGTCCATATATTTTTTGTAGGCTGTACAAAGTTGTATTTTTTATGTTTGCAAGGGGTTCGAAATCTTTTAGTGGTACGGTGCGTCTAGTTAAATAGTTATTTTCTAAGAATATAGGCTTTGCATGCCAGCATATACCAACTTTGAAGTTTTTGTTGTGTGACAGTTTATTTCTCCAGAGAGAGATTAGTTTTTCATCTGCGTAAAGATATGGGATATTTGCAGGTATAGTTTCCAGTGTGGTATTGAAAAGTAGCGGCAAACTTAATATTGGAATTTTGTAATCGATTTTTGGAACGCGGTCGCCAACATTAACAATTTTGTCTATATAAGGGCAGAGAGAAAATAATTTTTGTAATGGTTTTTGTATGCTTACCAAAATAGTTGCGCCATAGCTTTTGATCAACTTTGCGTATCTGATAAATTGCATCATATCACCAAGGCCCCACTCATATTTTAATAATACCGTTTTATTTGTAAGGTCAGCAGGAACAAGAGTATGATGATCAAATTTTTTGTGTGATATTTTGTTGTTTTGAAAGCGATATTCAAAATAGTTCCAGCCTTTTTTAAGTTGTCCGGTTGCAAGATAGGCTTTTGCTATTCCTAAGCGAGCAGTATCAAAGCTTGGATCGGTTTCAAGTGCTTGTAAATAGTAAGGGATAGCCTCTTTCTCTTTGCCTTGTATTCTAAGGATGTAGGCAAGGTTATACGTGAGAATTGTATTTTTAGGGAATTTTTTTACAAATTTTTTGAGGTACTTTTCTGCTTCTGGGTAATTTTTTTGTCTTATGAGTGTTGAGGCAAAATTTATATGGTCATTTTCACTTTGAGGGTTTAGTTTAATAGCTTTATACAAATGCTTTAAAGCAAGTTCACATTCGTCTATTGCCAGGTATATTTCACCTAAAAGACTATAGGCCTTTGTCCAGTTTGGTTTGATTTCTACTACCCTGGAAAGATATGCTATTGCATCGGGGTAATTTTTTGCAAGTTTACATGCATAGCCTGCGTTAAAATATAATCCTGGGACATCCGGTTTTAGCGCTATAATTTTTTTATACAGTTCTATTGCTTGTGTATATTTTTTATTAATAAGTAAGTTGTTTGCCTCTGTGAACGTCTGAGAGAGAGTTGTTGAGCTTGTTTTTATGCACATATGGGCAAAAATAAACAAACTTAAGAATGCATAAGGTCGCTTCATGAGCCTACTCTTTGTTTTAATTCGTAATATATATTGTCGACAACATGGTCCCAATTAAGGGCCTCTTTTTGTTTAAAAAGTCTCATAGTTGGATACCAGGGGGAATCTTTTCTGCCTGCAATCCATCGCCAGTCTGTGTTGTATGGGAGCGTTACCCAAACTGGTATCCCTAAGGCTCCTGCCAGATGTGCCACAGATGTATCAACTGTTATGACCAGGTCAAGTTGGTTCATGATTGCTGCGGTGTCCATAAAAGGGCCGGCGGAATTATCAAAGTCAGGGCCAAAAGTTTTTACCTTGAAATGGTCCGGTAAAATTTTTATTTGATCAGAGCCGGTACTTTTTTGCAGGCTGTAGAACTCTATATTTGGAATATGGGAAAGTTTTTCAAATTTTTCGAGCGGTATGCTTCTGTGTGCGCAAGCAAGGCGAGACTTGTCATTTTTAAGGTCAGCTTCCCAACACAAGCCAATTTTAAATGCGTTATTATTTTCAAAATGTTTACGCCATTTTTTCTCCAGTTTTTTGTCAGGGAAAAGATATGGAACTTGTTTAGGAATATCTTCTTCTTTTGATTCAAATATTGCAGGCAGGCTCATTATGCTTGCGTAATCATGGAAAAAATTTGGGCGTTTGCCAGTAGAAATTAGTTTATCGATGTAGGGACAGTTTGCCAGTAGTTTTATGAGAGGTTTTCTTTCGGCAACGATGACTATAGCTCCTTTTTTATGAAGTTTTTCGGCATATCTTATAAATTGAATTGTATCGCCAAATCCCCCCTCAGGGGTAAGAAATATTATTTTGTCTTTGAGTTGATTGTTTTTTATGTAATTTCTTAGCTTTGGTGCGTTTCTCTTCTCTTTTATCAGTCTAAGCGAGTATAGTGGCCAGCCTCTTTCAAAATCACCTTTGTATAAAAGTGCTAGTGCTTTTGCGTATAGGGCAAGATCATAATCTGGTTTAATTTTCAATACCTGATCATAAAGTTCTATAGCCATATCAATAGCGCCCATAACTTTTAAAGAATAACCAGTGTTGTAAAGGGCTGAAATATTCTTAGGTTCAATTTTTGCTATTTTTAAAAAATTTTTCGCGGCTTTTTTGCATTTTCCCAAAGCGTTTTGAATACTCGCTATTCTAAAAATTATGGCGGTGTCATTTGGTTTTAACATATCAACTTTTTTGTAGTAAGCGAGAGCTTCGTGGTAATGTTTTAATATATGGTGTAGTTTTGCTAGCTTTAAAAACCCATATGTAAACTTTGGTGCTAGGGCAACAATTTTTTTATAGTAAATTATTGCCTTCTGTGGCTCATTTTTTTTCTCTAGAATTTGGGCGATTTTCAGCATGCTTTCTACGCTGCTGGGTTGTATCTCAAGGGCCTTTTTATAACAGGTGAGTGCTTGGTCAAATTCTTGTGTATGAAAGTGTGTATTTGCTTGGTTTAAAATTTTTTCAAAAAAATTGTGGGGGGCCGAGTTTTGTTGATGCGCACCCAAAATAGTTGGTAGTAAAATTATGATAAAAAATAGTTTCTTTTGCATTATGTGACCTTAAAACTATTTGTTTATTTAGATTTTATGATACCTTTTATCTCTTTTTTTACATGTTGTTTTAGTTTATTTATTAATAGCACACGTTTTGTGAGGTCTATGAAATCTGGGTTTAAAACAGATTTGTCTTCTAGTTTTGAAATTTGTTTGTCCATATAGATGAGCTGCGAGTTGATATCATAAAGTTTTTCAGCTAGAGTGTCTAGTTCGTCTGTGTTTGCCTTGTATAAAAGTAACATTTTTCTTAGTTGATCTTCTGTTTTTTCAAGTTCTTTTCCAATGTTTGGATCTTGGGAGTCATCATATTTTATTTTTAAGATTATTAGTTTATCGAGGGTTTCCTGGAATGGCAAGTCCTCAATTTTACTTTTGTCATCAATGCTACTAGCTTTCACGTTTTTTTCGCCTACCAATTTGCAAACTTCTTGTTTTACTGCCTGCATTAAGTTTTCCCAAGTACCATACTCTTTTTGTCTAAATAGTCTCATGTTTGGATACCAAGGAGTTTTGTTTGTTTTCAGCATCCATCTCCAGTCAGCAGGGTTTGGAAGCATCGTCCAGACTTGCGCTCCCAATGCCGCTGAGACATGACATACTGAAGTGTCAACAGAAACTATTAGATCAAGGTTTTTAATTAACGCAGCAGTGTCCATAAATCTACCGTGTGATTTATCAAAATCGGGGCCAAACGTGTGTATTTCAAAATCTATTTCTTTCAGCTGCTCTTCGCCGTTTACTTTTTGAAGACAATAAAGACTTACTCCAGGAATTTCTGCCAAAGGTTTGAATATGCTGGCATGCATAGATTTTGCAGCAACGGCATGTTTTAATGCTTGGCTTCTGTACCCCTTATTTCCTTGCCAACAGATACCAATTTTAAAGTTTTTGTCCGGTCCAAGTTCTTTTTTCCAGTAATCTATTAACTCTGGGTTAGCATATAGATATGGGATTTCATCAGGGACCGTGTCAACGGTTGTTTTAAATTGTAACGGTAAACTCATTAAGTGAATGTAGTAATCAAAATTTGGTAAAGTCCCCCCTCTTGGGACTACTACGTCTATATATTTACAAAGTTGTAAAAGTTTTACGACAGGTCTTTGTGCGGCAACAATAATAGTGGCGCCCATATTTTTAAGTAGCTTTGCGTATCGAACAAATTGGAATGTGTCACCAAGGCCTTGTTCTGCATATAATAAAATGGTTTTGCCTCGAGGATTGCTGCCATCCCACATAGGCTTGTCAAATGTTCTTTTGTTTTCTTTATATGCCTTCCATCGCCATTCATATGTTTCCCAGCCCTGTTGAAAGTCGCCTAAAACAAGGTAGGCCAAAGCAAGGCTAAACTGTGCCTGTGCGTAATCAGGTTTTTCTTTTAAAATTTCTTTGTAAATTTTAATTGTTTCATCTACACGCCCCATTTTTTTAAGTGTATAACCGAGATTATATTTTGTGGCCATTTGATTAGGGTTTATTTCTAACACTTTTTTGTACAGCTCAGCAGCCTTTTCTGGCTGGTGCAACATGTTATAGGTATTTGCAAGTTCTATCATGGCAATAGTGCTTTCAGGCTTTAGTTTATGAGCTTTTATAAAATATTCTTTTGCAGATTCCAGATTATCCACATTTCGTAAGCATTTAGCCAGTAAAAATATTGTGTTGTATGCATTTGGGGTTTTATCTAAAGATTTTTTAAGATATTCTATTGCCTCTTTATCCCGTTTATTTTTATGTAAAATTGAACCAAGTTGATTATAGGCTTTTTTATAGTCCGGGTTTTTCTCTATTGCTTTTTTTAAGCATTCTATTGTTTTGTCGGTATCTTTTTTCTGCATATGGCATAGAGATTGATTAAAGTATATTTGTGCAGAGTTTGGGTATAGCGTTTCGGCTTTTTCAAAGCACTCAAGTGCTTCATTAAATTTACTTTCAGAGTATAAAAGACTTCCAAGCGCAAATATTGTTCTCAAATGATTTGGTTTATGTTCCAAGGCTTTTTTATAATAATAGATTGCCTGTGAATTATTGCCTTCCTTTTTATATTTTTCGGCTAGCTCGTAACACTGTTTATTTTCACCTTCGCTACAGTAAGTTTGCAAAGAAAAAATAATTGATGCAAAAAATATGCAAGTTGCGAGTGAGAAGACTCCCTTTTTGTGCTTCATAACGTACCCCTTTGACGTATCTAGTTTTAAAATAATTGTTACATAATTAATAGTTAAAATAGTTGATACTACAAAAAGGATAAACTGTAAACAAAAAAATTAAAGAAGATTATTAAGTTATACGTGTAAAACGCTTTATTTATTTGAAAAAAGATTTGCAAATACATAAAGGTTTGGAGCTTTCTTTGTTTTTCTTTTTAAAGAGTTTGCGTGTTTCTATTATCAATAGAGCCTTATCGATATTTGAAGCTAGTTCTTCGTCGTCTTTTTTTATAATGTACTGCAATAAGTGTGGATTGATTTTTTTTATGTTTGCAACGTTTTTGTCTTTTGATATGCGTTTCAAATCTTCAATAAACTTTTCTTTAAAACTAATGGTTATAAAGAATTTTTTTGCTGTTTTATTATTTTTACTTTTTTCATAAATTCTATAAAAGCGAGGATAGTTTGCTTGAGTTACTTGTTTGGTTTTTGTTTTATAAGTTTCATATGTGTACATGGCTGCGGTATTGGTAAAATAAAGCAAGAAATATAGTGAAAAGAGAGTGATTGTTGTTTTTTTCATATTTATCCCTTATTTTTTTGTTTGTTGCTTCTTTTCCAGGTTGATAAATAATTTACAAGATCTTTAACCCCATCTTTGGACTTTGCCGATGTCAAAACGTAAGGGTTATATCTCTTGACCTGCTCAAGCAAAAGGTTGCTTTCTGAGTCATGAGGCTCACTATCTTGTTCAATATCTGGCTTAGTATCGAATAGGGGTTTTGGTATTATGCCATCTATTTTGTCAGATTTATTGAAGATGTAAAGAATATCTTTTTCTATATTTAAATCTTGCAAAATATCATTAACAATTCGTGTGTGCATTTCCCAGTTTGGATCAGATATGTCTATGACATGCAGTAGAAGATCTGCATATTGGAGTTCGTCTAACGTAGATTTGAATGCGTCGATGAGATTGTGTGGAAGCTGTTGAATAAACCCAACAGAGTCAGACAATATTCCCTTTTTTTTGCCGCCAATGTAAAGCTCTCGTGTTGTTGTGTCCAATGTGGCGAATAATTTGTCTTCAGCAAGGACCTTGCTTTTTGTCAAAGTATTTAAGATTGTTGATTTTCCAGCGTTTGTGTAGCCGATGAGGCATATATTGGGAACATTGGTTCTAAATCTGTTTTTTCGTTGTGTTTCTCTTACTTTTTTTAATTTTTCTAATCTCTTTTTTAATGTAGATATCTGTTGGTTTATATCTCGGGTTTCTCTTTCTTTTGCTGTTTCACCTGGGCCACCTATTTTACCTGTAATACCGCTTTGCTGAGACATGTGAATTCCTTTGCCTGCGAGGCGAGTTTTTTGGTGTCTGAGCATAGCAATTTCTACCTGGGTTTTACCTTCGGCAGAATGAGCATGTTTTTCAAAAATCTCTAATATCAGTTGTGTTCTGTCGCAAACGTTGCATCCAAGGTAATCACTTAGATTTTTTTCTTGTTGAGACGATAATGGCTCTGATATGATAAGTTGCTCTATCTCGTTTTTTTCGCAAAAATCCTTTAGCTCCTGAAGTTTTCCCTTAGTCAAAAAATATACCGGGTTAACATCCCTTATTTTCATGTATACTTCTTCATCATGAGCAAGCTCGTTTGATCTGACTAGATTAACAAACTCCTCATAGTAGGATTGTATGTTTTTGATCCGGTTGTAAGGTGCGTGTACGCCTAGCAAAGCCGTTTTGGGAGTGTGAATTGGATTGGTTGCTACTTTTCTATGTTTCATAATAATCACCCATAATAACCGTATAATACTTATTTTTAATTATATCTATTAATATATACACTATTGTGATCCAAATAGCTATACACTAATTAGGATAACAGAAGTTTTCTATTTGTCAAGAGAGATTTGTTGTTTCGAAAAGTCTTAGTCTACAATAAAAATTGATTTTTTTTGGTTTTTGGGCTAATATTTTAATTATAAAGGGTGCTATCTACCTCTTTTCTTGAGCTATTTTTTGCAAAAACATAATGTTTTAGGTTCTGTTTTTTGCCAAGATGCTGCTTAATGAGGAGTTTTTTGTGTAGTGGCCAAGCAGTAATTTATGTAATTTGACTTAAGAATTAGAGAGGCTGATAGCATGTTTGATTTTTTGTCTGATAAATTTTCTTCAATCTTTTCACGTTTGACAGGCAAAGGGTATCTTTCTGAAGATAACTTGCAAGAGGCTATTGCTAAGGTTAAAGACGCTCTTTTGCAAGCGGATGTGCCCTATAAGTTAGTTGATGAGTTTACAGAAAGTATAAAAAAAGAGTTGGTAGGGAAAAAAGTTGTTAAGTCTTTGAAGCCTGGTGAACAGTTTGTAAAAGTAGTGCATGATAAACTGTTGTATTTTTTGGGGGCTCAAGGGGATGAGGCAACGTTTATTTTGCAGATACCCTCGATTGTGATGGTTATGGGTTTGCAGGGTTCTGGTAAGACGACTACAATTGCAAAGATGGCAAAATTCGTTGAAAAACAGGCTCAAAAAAGAGGAAAGAAAAGAAAGATTTTATTGGCATCGGTAGATTTTTACAGGCCTGCTGCGGTTGACCAGTTGGAGGTTTTGGCAAAACAGGTGGGTGTTGCGTTTTATAGAGCTTCAAGTACAGATCCTGTGCAGGCGTCAAGAGAGATCAGTGATTATGCAAAACAGAATAGATTTGAAATTATATTTTTGGATACCGCAGGAAGATTGCACGTAGACGCCAATATGCTTGATGAGCTTAAGCAAATAGATCGATATGCAAAACCTAAGTACAAAGTATTGGTGCTTGATTCCATGACGGGGCAAGAGTCTTTGAGTGTGGCAAAGGCGTTTGATGAAAGTGTGCCGTTCAATTCAGCAATATTGACAAAAATGGATAGTGATACTCGTGGTGGTGCTGCGTTTGCCTTTAGGTATGAGTTGCAAAAGCCAATATCTTTTGTGGGTGTTGGTGAAAAGATAGAAGATCTAGAACAGTTTAGGCCCAAGAGGGTAGCTGATAGAATCTTGGGCATGGGTGATATTTTATCTTTGGTTGAAAAGGCTGAGGAAAAAATTAAACAGAGTGAGCAAGAGTCGCTTCATAGAGCATTTTCAAGCGGTAAAATGAATCTGCAAGATTTTGCCAATCAGATGGATATGGTTGGTCGGCTTGGATCGCTTTCCAAGATAATGAAATACATTCCTGGTGCTTCAGGTATGAAAATTTCACCAGAAATGATGCAAAAAGGTGAAGTAGAGGTGAAAAAGTTTAAAGCTATAATAAGTTCGATGACGCCGAAAGAACGTTATTATCCGAAACTTTTAGATGGCTCGCGCAAGCAGAGAATAGCAAAAGGGGCAGGGGCAAGAGTAGAAGATGTAAATACTTTGTTGCAGAGATTTGAACAAAGTCAGCAATATGCTAAACTTTTTAAGAAGTTTGGACGTTTTTAAATATTTTTTTAACTTTAAACAACCCTGAGAATAATTTGGGGGAAGAGGATTTAAATAATGTCAGTTAAGATTCGTTTATCCAGAATAGGCAAGAAGAAAGCTCCTTGCTACAGAATTGTAGCAGTAGATTCTCGAAAAAAGAGAGATGGCGCTTGTTTAGAGAACTTGGGAACTTATGATGCGCTTTCAGGTGTTATTGTAAAGTTGCACCAAGAAAGAATAGATTATTGGATTTCTCAAGGTGCTAAGCCTACAGATACAGTAAAAAAACTTATAAAGCTAAGCAAAAATCCAGAATTGGCTTCAGAAGAAGTTCCAGCAAAGCTTAAAAAGTCTAAGCCTAAGGCAGAAGCTAAGTCTGAGAAAGAGACTAAGCCTGAGAAAGAGACTAAAACTGAACCTGAGGCCTAAAGGGTTTTTATATGCCTATGGATATTAAAAAAATTGTAGAGTACATGGTAAAGGCTTTGGTGCAAAACCCTGACCAAGTACTTATTACAGAGAAAAAGGATAATGCTAGAATTCTATTTGAGATCCATGTTGATCAAGGTGATTTGGGGAGAGTTATAGGCAAAAATGGAAGGACTATCAAGTCTATTCGGAGTATTGCTGGCCTTGTTTCTAAAGAGCGTAACATATACGTAGATGTAGCAAAATAATGAAAATTTCAATTCTTTCTGTGTTTCCAGAAATATATAAAAATTTTTTAGAAACCAGTCTGGTTAGACGAGCTAAAGAGAATGGGCTCGTCAAATATAACCTGGATAGCTTCAGGTCATTTGTTGCTCCAAAAGAGCGTATAGATGCGCCTACCTTTGGTCCAGGGGCCGGAATGGTAATAAAAGCCGAAGTTGTCCAGAAGGCAATTGAGGCAAAAGAGCAAAAATTTGGTCCAGCGTTTAAAGTATTTTTTTCTCCCAAGGGAAAGAAGTTGGATCAAGATTCTTTGCGTGATATTGCAAATTTGGCTCAAAAAAAGCAGCATTTGATGTTGCTTCCTGCTCGATATGAGGGTATGGATGTACGGGTTCTTGAGTGTTATGCCGATGCGGTTGTTTCGATAGGGGATTTCGTGCTTATGGGCGGAGATCTCCCGGCAATGGTGTTTATGGAAGGTTTTTTAAGGTTAATACCGTCAGTAGTGGGTAAGCAAGAGTCTGTTCAGGAAGAATCTTTTTCAGGTCCATTTGTTGATTATCCCTCTTATGGGGAGCCTGTTGAGTGGCAGGGGTACAAAGTGCCAGATATTTTAAGATCAGGGAATCATGAAGAGATACGCAAATGGAGACTTGCTCAATCTGCTAAACAAACGGTACTCGAGCATTTTAACTGGATGCGTACGCAGCCTATGGATACTGAGCAAAAAGATGTTGCAAAGTCGTATATTCCTGCACATTATGCTGCGTTGATGCATTATGAAGTGCTTGTGAGAAAGCCTGATGATAAACAGGTAGGGACGACTTCTGTAACAACGATTGATATACACGATATAGCGCGATCTAGTAAAAGTTTTGGTTTGAAAAATTATTTTATTGTTACACCACTAGTTGACCAACAAAAGATTGTACAAACAATGTTGGATTTTTGGCAAAAGGGCGTAGGAATCAAGTATAACAAGAGTAGGTTTGAGTCTGTAAAACAGGTAGAGTTAAAAAGCAGCTTAGAAAGTGTTATAGCCCATATCGAAAAACAGGAAGGCAAAAAACCTCTGATAATCGCTACTTCGGCAAAAAAATATGACAAAAAAAATATTATAACGTTCCATGACCAGGAGAAAGTATGGCAATTGGGGCGTCCAGTGTTACTTTTATTTGGTACTGGGCAGGGATTGAGTGATGATATTGTAGATTTGGCAGACTTCGTTTTAGTGCCTGTAGAGGGTTTTTGTGATTATAATCATTTGTCTGTACGGTCTGCGGCTGCGATTGTTTTTGATCGATGGCTTGGTTTAAACGTGAAAAAGATGTGAAAAAGGCAAAATAGAGATTGCGTCTTTGCCCTTTTTGCCTTATACTGGTAGGAGTGAATAGGTAAATTGAGGTTACTATTTTGTTTTAATTTGCTTTAAAATAGTTCCAGAATTTTAAATTTTTTTAAGGGTTAATAAAGATGAAGGCAAGTAAATATACACGTGAAACAATAAAAGAAATTGGGATGTATGATAGAGACTTTCCTGATTTTAACGTCGGTGATTTTATAGCTGTTTCATTACGGGTTAAAGAAGGTGGAAAAGAACGTATACAGGTTTTTGAAGGTGACGTTATAGCAATGAATAAAAATGGAGCTTCAAGTTCTTTTACCATAAGAAAAATAGGAGCTAATGCTGTTCCTGTGGAAAGAGTGTTGCCTTTTTATTCACCTTTAATCGACTCTATAAAATTTATTCGAAGTGGTAAGAAACGCCGCGCTAAACTCTACTACATCAGAGAAAGAATTGGTAAAGCTGCTCGTATCGCAGAAAAAGTTCTTACAAGAGAGCAAAAAGAGCTTAGAGCTCAAAAGAAAAAGGCTAAAAGTCTTGCCTCTGCTAAACCGGCCAAGCCAGTTGCAGCAAAAGATCCTGCTGAAGAAACTGTAGAGCAAGAAAAAGCGCCAGAAAAAAAATAAAAATTTAAGTTTTGAGAGGGTTGTAGTGCTCAAGGCTATACATATGGCTTCTCTTGTCTTAATACTTGTGATTAGCTCTTGTAAAAAGCAGATTATTCGAGATAAACCTCAAGTAAAAAATCAGGTTAATTCCCAGTGTAACCTACATGATTACCAAGATATTGAAAATAACGCAGGGGAGAATAAAGATGTTTTCTCTCCTGTGTCAGAACGTCAGGCAAAGCAGTTTGCCAATAATCGTAACAAAAACAGTACTATTAATTCCCCAGATGTGAATCAACGTTTAGATCAAAGCTCGCATAATTTTTCTCAAGATTTTAGTGAATTTGTGCGTCAAAAAGAGGCGAAATTATCTGATATTCCTATCCCCCTCAATTCAGAGCCTCTCAGAGAATATTTTTATACTCTTCTCGCGCAAGAAAATAACAGAATAGTGCAAGCAGCGCAAACAGCGCAAACAGTGCTTGGGTATACCAACGCTATGAATATGTCCAATATTATCATGTTTTACACTCAAGAAATGGAGCGCTTGGGCTGGCAAAGTGTTGCTAGCTTTGATGGGTTTGAAAAATTATTGATCTTTAAAAAGCCTTTCCGATTTTGTTCTATTTCCATAAGAAGTGTGCCAAAAACAGGCTTGCATTCCTCAAAAAACACAAGAAAAAAACTGAAAAAAAGAGGCTCCTTCGCCTCATCTGGGCAGACGCAAGAGCATTGTAAAATCGTTATTTATACCCAAACTTAGTTACGCAAGTTCTTTTTCGCTTTTTTAAGATCGCTTTGTAACTCTATGTTTTTTTGTTTTGTATTTATATGGCACCCAGTTTTTTTGCCAGATCTGTAATCTTTCCTGCTCCCAAAGATAGTATCAGATCGTCTTTTTGGGCGTTTTTTTCTATGTTTTGCGTTATGTAGCTCAAATCATCGTCATAAGGCGCGTACATAACGGGAAAATTGGGGTTTTTCTCGCGTATTTCGTGTACCAGTCGCTCACTGGTTACATGCTCAATAGGAGCTTCGCTTGCAGGGTAAATATCTGTTATGATTAGCCGGTCTATATTGCTTTGCGCAAACGTATCTACAAAGTTATCCCATAATTTATGGGTTCTGGTATATCGGTGGGGCTGAAACGCTACTAGGAGCCTGTTTTTTGCCCTATTTTTTGCTATTTCCAGTGTGTTTTGTATCTCTTTTGGGTGATGGCCATAATCGTCAAATATCTCGGCGCCTTTGTAGGTTCCTCGGTAGCAGAACCTACGTTCGATGCCTTTAAAGCTTTCTACAGCTTTGGCAATCAAATCAAATTTTATACCAAGGTCTAAAGCGACAGCTATTGCTGCTACACAGTTTTGTGTGTTATGTTTGCCAGGCATTTTTAATATTATTTTACCAAGAGGGTTTGGAGTGTTTTTTCTGAAGATTTTAAACACAGAGTTATCAGGGTTTAATTTTATTTCTTGGGCGCAAATATCAGCATGTTGAGGGTCAAGTCCGTATGTAATTATTTTTATATGGGGCATTGGCAAAATAGATCTGACGTTTTCATCATCAGTGCATAAAAATGCTTTGCCATAAAACGGCAAATTGTTTAAAAATATTTTAAACGTTGATTTTATGTCTTCTAGATTTTTGTATGTTTCTAAATGTTCTAAATCTATATTGGTCAAAACAGCAAGAGTTGCTTGCAAGTGCACTAATGATTTATCACTTTCATCAGCTTCAGCGACCAGAAAATCGCTACTTCCTAATCGGGCATTTGTTGATATATTTTTCAAATGTCCGCCGATTATAACTGTTGGGTCTATGCCGGATTCTATTAAAATGTGAGAAATTAGTGAAGTGGTCGTTGTCTTGCCATGGGAGCCGGCTATTGCGACACTGTATTTGGTGCGCATGAGTTCTGCCAGCATGAGTGCTCTGGGTATAATGGGTATGCCGCGTGCTTGAGCAGCTACTATCTCAGGGTTGTTATGTTTTATGGCAGATGAGTATACAAGAATGTTGATATCTTTGTTTTTGCATTGAGGAGTATTATTGCCTTCGTAAATTTCACAACCTAGAGCTTTTAAGTCTTTTATGCTTTTTTGGTGTATGTCCACATCACATCCAGATATTTTATACCCTTGGCATTTGAGAATCATGGCAATGCCACTCATGCCAATTCCACCGATACCCACAAAGTGTACGTGTGCCTTTTTTTTGTACATAGTAATCCTGATAATTTTAAAACAAAAAAATTATATAAATAAAGTAGTATAAACTAGATAGTACAAGAGGGGTAGAAAATATCAAGTTTGGTTTGTTTTGAGTTTGTGCAAGTGTTATTGGAGAAGTTTTTTAAGCTTTGTTAGGTTTTTTTTGAGATGTATAATTTTTTTTATTATATTTGTGTCTAGTTTTTTTGTCTTTTTTATTTCCTCCGTATTAGCGAGATTAATTTTTTGAGAAGCAATAATTTTTGTGTTTTCGTAACTATTTTGGATTTGTTTTTTAGCGCCTGCTATTGTAAATTTTTTTTCATATAAAAGATTTTTAATTTCTTTAAATGTTTCAAAATCTTTTTCTTCATAAAATCTTTGACCGCCTTCAGATCTGTCAGAATGTAATGAGAATTCTTTTTCCCAGAAGCGGATAACAAACTTATCTACATTTAGCCTTTTTGAAAGGTCTCCTATTCTAAATCGTCTTTTTTGCATTTTCATAACTCTTCCTCTTTTTATTACTAAAGCCCTTAATTAATTATATAGCCCAATCGTGTGTATATGTAAAATAAACTTGTATTTTGTACTGGTATTATACCGTTTTATTTGGTATTCTTTTCAAGGATTTGTTTAGTTATTAGGGGCTAATTTTTGGAATAATTTGCCCTTTGTGTTTTTGAAGGTGTATTGTAAAAAAATATAATTCTTTTAGAGGATAAAATGAAGTTAAAAGATCTGGTATTCCCAATCGCACTCGGTTTACTTGCTACCTATTTGATACAGAATTGGTTTTTTGGCGGTAAGGGCACAAAAGTACAGGATAGTCCTGTAGGTTTTGTTGCGCCCAAGTCCAAACAAGAGATAAAGCTTTTAAACAGAGAGATAGATTTTATAGATGAAAAAAGGCTGCAGGAGAGGGTCTTGACTGAAGTTGAGACGGATTTGGCTACTTATGTTTTCTCTAGTGATGGAGCGTCTTTAGATAGGCTTTCGTATAAAGGTAAGACAAATGGCAAGCTTGCAGGTCTAGGTACAGTTTTTCCTGTTTCAGATATGCAAAGAGACGATACGTGCTTGTTGCTTGCGTTTAGCGAAAAAACTCCCTATTACTATAAGTTTATAAGTAAAACAGATAAGTCTGATTCGGTCCAGGTGCTTTACAGATACGAGTCGCCTAATAGTGATTATAGTGTGGATAAAACGTTCATTGTATACAAAAAGACGTATAAAATGGATCTGATGTTTGCAGTGACGCCTAAGAAAAAAGTTGAAGAAGGCTTGGAGACAAGGGTATTTTACCCTTCGCCGTTTATGCCGGAGCTTGGGAAGAATGATGTTATATCTGCTGTTATTATTAATAAATTAGGAAAATTTCAAAAAACGAATATTAAGAGTAGTGAAAAAATTCTCGGTACAGGGAGTTATTTGCCAAAGTTGTTTGGTTCTGATAGTAAATATTTTGTGCATGCAATGATCGAGGATCCTCAGGGGTATGCGCAGCGTGCTTATTACAAGATTACAGATGGCACAAAGTTGTTTTCTATTTTAGAAGGTCCAACAGTAAATGAAAAACAGGTTTATACTGTTTCTTTTTATTTTGGGCCAAAAGAAGAAGACGCTATGGCTATGGTTGATCCAAGGTTGGAAAAAACTTTGGAATATTCGGGCTGGTTTTCTGTAATTTCTAAGATCCTTTTAAAGATTTTAAAGTTTTTAAACAAATATCTAAAAAATTATGGTTTAGCTATAATTGTGCTTACATTGATGATTCGACTATTGATGTTGCCATTTTCGATAAAAGCCGAAAAGGGAATGAAGCAAAGAATGGAGTTTCAAAAGAAACTTGAGTATCTTAAGAAAAAACATAAAAACGACAAGGCGGCTTTTGCAAGAGAGCAGGCTGAGTTGATTAAAAGACATGGCATGCCGGGATTAGGTGGTTGTTTGCCATTGTTGATACAGATACCAATTTTTATAGCCTTGTCTAACTTGCTAAGAAGTTCTATAGAGATGTACAGGGCGCCATTTGCATTTTGGATAACAGATTTATCTGCAAAGGATCCATATTACGTATTACCGGCTTTGATGTCACTTGCAATGTTGGCACAGGCATTTACCGTTGATCCAAAGCAACGATTTATGATGATTGCTATGGCATTGGTTATAGGGCCTTTATTTGCAACATTCCCAGCGGGACTTTCTCTGTATATAGTTGCAAGTGTTGGATTGGGTGTCTTGCAGACATTCTTGATTAAAAAATTCAAAAGTGCATAAATGTACGTAAGTATTTTTAAATCTTTTTAGGTATTATGGTAGAGAAAATTGCTTCACTCAATAAACTTTTGCGATGTTTACAGCAGGTGCCTTACTTGGCCTCAAAGAATTTAAATCGTGTGGCGACACATTTTTTAGATATGGATGACAGTCAGCTTGAGAAATTTTGTGAGATTTTACTTGCGAGCAAAAAAAATGTATTGCGTTGCAGTAAATGCTTCTCATGGCAAGAGCGTGGGCAACATTGTATTTTTTGCTCGGATGCAAAAAGGGACCAGTCTCTTATTTGTGTAGTTGAAACGTGGCAGGAATTACTTACTATAGAAAGAACGGGTGGCTATACGGGTGTGTACCATGTGCTTTGCGGGGTTATTTGTCCGCTTGAGGGCATTGGTCCTGAGGATTTGACCATAGACCATCTTACCCGTAGAGTTGACTTAGGGGTTAGAGAGATAATTTTGGCGACTAATCAGACGCCAGAAGGGGAGGTAACAGCTGCCTATATTTCCAAAAAATTGCAGACTAAAGACATAAAATTGTCATGTTTGGCAAGGGGGATACCGATTGGTTCGTCATTGGAGTTTATGGATAGGCTGACTGTTTTTAAGGCTATTTCAGAAAGAAGGCCCTTTTAATACTGTTTTTTAATATAAATAATTTGTAACATAGTACATAATTTTGGGGAGAACAATGCTAGATTTCGACTTAATGGGTTTGGTAGGTGAAAGTTATGCAGTATATCAAGAAAGAAGAGAGCGATTAATTTTAGAGATAAAAAAAGAGTATCCAGGTGTAAAAAATGGTCGTGTGGTTCTTTTTTCCTCTTTTGAAAAACCGGATGTTGTTTTTAGGCAAGAGAGCACATTCTATTATTTTTCAGGTTTAGAAGAAAGTGGTCTGGCTATGATTATTGACATGGATGGCAAATCGAGCCTTTTTGTTCCTAATTGTGTACAAGAAAGAAAGAAGTGGAACGGGAGCGCAATAGAGCCAAATGATAAAGATGCACAGTGTTTTAATTTTGATACTATTAGTGTGTTAGGTGATAAAATAAAAGGTTCGGTTCTTTATCCTTATTTTGATGAGTCAGCGTATAAAAATGTTTTGGGTGAGATTTCAGCCGTGCTTGATTCAGGGGGCAAATTTTTTGTTTTGAGTCCAAATAATGCGTTTCAATATGTTGAGCAGCGATTTGTTTTAGACAGGATAAAATCTTTTTTGCCTAAATTTTTGTCTAAGACAGGTGATACTAATTTTGTAGATATGTCGCCTTTAGTTACTATAATGAGAAGAAAAAAAGATATTTCTGAAATAGGTAAAATCTCAGAAGCTATTGCAATAACTGGATTGGCACATGAATCTGCTGCGATCATATTGGAAAATGGTGAAACTGAGAGTCATGTTCAAGCTACTCTTGAGTATGCTTTTAATAGTGTGGGTGCAAAAACAGCCTATCCAACAATTGTAGCAAGTGGTCATAATGCAACAATTTTACACTATCAAGATAATTATGATGATTTGGAAGATGGTGAGCTTGTTATTGTTGATGCAGGCGCAAAATTTGGCAATTATTGTTCGGATATCACAAGAACATATCCTATTTCAGGCAAGTTTACAAAAAGACAGAAAGAGCTTTACGATATAGTTTTGGAGACCCAAAAGTATATCGAAGAAATCGCAAAGCCGGGATATTACCTAAAAAATGAAGATTATAAAGACAAATGTTTGACCAGTTTGGCTCGTGAGTTTCTGGATTCAAAAGGGGGCTATGGAAAGTTCTTTACCCATGGCATAGGCCACTTTTTAGGTCTTGATGTTCATGATGTTGGCAAGCCAAACTCGCCTCTGCAGGAAGGTGATGTGATTACGATAGAGCCGGGTTTGTATATACAAGAAGAATCAATAGGCATAAGAATAGAAGATAATTATTGGATAGCAAAAGAGAAGGCTATATGTTTGAGTGAGATGATTCCTAAAGAGGCAGATCAGATCGAGACTTTCATGAAAAAAGGTTTTGGGGAGGAGCAAGAGGTTCAGGCCTAAACGGTCTTTTCTTATAGCGTCTAGCCTGAATGTGTTTTTAATAGGCAGCAATTTGACTATTTGACAAGTTGCTGCTCTTTTTTGATGTGCGCAATGCAGGTTAGGCTTGTGGGCTTTTTGGTTTAGCGATTTTTATTTTGTTGAACAAAAATAGTAGCCCTAAGGTTATAGGCAAACTGATTGCAATAGATCCTAAGCTGCTTGCCCAAAAATAGTAGCCGATCAAAAAACCTGATATTAAAAACGCAATAATGCATCCTATAATCGCAGGAACTGCGTATGGCATTTGTGTAAATGCATGGTCAACTGGGGTTGAGCCCGAACTCATAGAAGCCATAATGGTTGTTAATGATGCTCTTCTATAAGGAATAAAACACACCCTCCCGTTGTTCCCGAGCAATCCTGAGTACCCTCCGGAGCCTTGTCGAAGGATGGTTATCGAAGGATGTAACGAGGGATGCAATATTATTTTTTTAAATTTTTATTGCTCTAATGTTTTAAGAAGATTAATTATTTTACCATAATGCGAGGTTGTATCCTCAAGTTCTTTTTCTAGTTTTTCTCTCTCTATTTTATCATTTTGAATTTTTGGAATTTGTAGCGCTTTATTGATAGAATTAATCTTCTTTTGCATTGTTTTTTTTGTTTTTTCTAAAAAGTGAGGAATGTTCTTTTTAGAAATATCTTTTCTTCTTTTTTTAAAGATATACATGGCAACGTCTAAGTGGCCCTTTTTGCATGCATATCCAAATGAGTCTGTAATATTTTTTGAACTTATGGCTTCACCATGGTTTTCTAACAGGTAACGGACAGTATCTAATTTACCTAAAGCTAATGGAGTTATTTGTTTTTTGTTTGGTCGGTTAATATCTGCGCCATTTTTCAAAAAGAGTTCAATAAGTTTCAAATCCCCTCTTATTACAGCAGCATTAAGTAGTGTTGTTCCCGTGTTAAAAGAAGCATTAATATTTGCTCCCTTATCTATAAGAAACTTCAACATATCCAATGATTTTTTAGATTCTCCCAAAAGAGTATGTCCCCATGGAAGTTTTTTTGGTGGTGTTTTTATTTG
>JBHPCA010000001.1:0-74822 GCA_042576225.1 Candidatus Babelota bacterium | reverse complement strand
CCTCTAAAAAGTTTGACAGCTTATCAAGATCTTTGTATGCAAGTGATACGTTCTCAAGATTAATTGGCGAGTTAGTTTCTCTTTGCAGTCTGCTTGTTGCAGCGTCTATTGTTAAGGGGTAGTTTTTCACATCGGTTTGATCTCTTGAGAAGTCTGCCTGTGCATTTTCCCATTGTGTTCTATTTAAAAACCCAACTTTTTTTCTTGTTATCTCTTGGTCAAACGTTTCAACGCTCGAGTCATCCAAACTTGCAATTAATTTATTTTTTAAAATCTCCTTTTTAAGCTCTAAAAACGAGCTTTCTGAGTTGAATCGTATAGAATTTTGCAAGCTTTCTCTTTGCGCTCTTGAGATGTTGGTCTCCTCTTGGGCTATCTTGTACTGGAACATGGGCCCATCAGCACTAAAAATAAGCTGGCTGACATTGAAAACCACACTCTCTCTTGGAATAAGCCCTACGCCACTCACCCCAGAAATGGATGAATTTCCCGAGTCTGCGGTAATAGATATTTGTGGCAAGAACCCGCCCAGCGCGGATCTTTCTGCGTACCAGTTTGCCTTGACAATATAGTCAAAACCCTCTAAATCCTGTCTGTGCAAGTAGGCCAGATCAACAACTTCTTCAAGTGTGATAGGCTTGTAAATGGCATAATCTTGGGGTTCCGGGGTTTTTGCTTGATTTGTTATGTGCGACAAAGTGGTTACCAAAGTGATGAGACATAAAGCTGCGTGCCTTATAAACTTATTTCGCTTCGCCTGAATACTCCGAATCTTTGATTCGGGGATTAAAGGCGTGGCGTCCGTCGAAGCCTTGGCGAAGACGGATTTAATTAGTTGGCCTTCCCAGATACTTCGTAGCTTGCTGCGGAGAGCATCATTTTTCAACATCGCGAATCTTTCAATCTTTTTGTTAGTAATGCCTATTTTATACCACTTTTTTACATTGCGCACAAGTGTTTTAGTTAATTTTTATAAAAACGGTTGATTTTATCTATTTAAGTTTCGCATTATCGGTTTTAGTGGATTTCTTAATTTCAAATAGTGTCCAAAAAGGAGTCATAATAATGTTGTTTTCCAAAAAAATATTTATATTTTTGTTTTTATCATGTGTTTCTATCGCTAATCTTCCTGATCTTGATACCCAAGAATCCCAAGATCTTTTGGATTGTGTGGTATCAAAACGAACTTCTGAGAACTTTATAATAAATCCCGAAAAAGTGCATTTCATAGAAAAAGCTTGGTCTGTAAATACTGGAGGTCCAAGTTGTAAAAATTATTATGCTATAACTATAAATGGCAAGTTTTACAAAGGTAACAGGTTGTGGGATACCAGATGGAATATAATCAAAGATGCGACAGATTATGATGGTAAAAATATTTTAGAGCTTGGATGTAATATGGGACTTATTGCAACCTGTTTAAAAAAATATAGAAATGCTAATGTATCTGTTGGTGTTGAGGGGCCAGATTCATTTTTAGCAAGGCAAGGGTCTCCGCATCGAGTAAGGGCAGCAAAATGGTTTGCTCAGGGATTTGAGGTTGATGTCAAGTTTGTGCAAGCAGATCTTAGTGGTGAGCCAAACTATGAAAGCAAGATTGGGTATGATTATGATATCGTTTTTTGCTTTTCTTTGATGCATTGGATAAAAGACAAAAAAAGGCTGCTTGCATACCTTTCTCAGTTTAACGAAGTTATATACGAAGGGCATGACGGACTGACAACAGAGCTTAACAGATTTAAGCAATGTGGATTTAATCACTATAGAATTCTTGGAAGAGCAAAGAGGGGAGAAATTATTCACTTTACCAAATAAAATGAATTTTGCTTTTTATGGGGAAAAATTATGAATTCTATTCGGCAAAAGCTATTGTTTGTACTTTGGTTTGCTTTTTGCATCTCTATGACCAGGGCAATAAAAGCTAAGTATGTGGAAATAATAGTTACTACAAAAATAAAAATTAAAGAAGATAATGCAAAAGATCTTATGGTTTTAGTTCATGAGGATTGCAAAAAACTTGGCAAGAAATATCTTAATGCAAAAGGCGTAAAAGATGTTGAGACTGAAGTGCTTAATAAGACTTTAGTTAAAAAACTTTCAGCAGAGAGATAATGTTATGAGGGTCTTTATTGTTCTTATTTTATTAATATACAATTTAATATACAATATAACGATTATATCGGGTTTCCCAAAAATCAAATTGAAAGATGTAGATATTGATAGTTGCAGGTTGGTTAAAGCTGGCATTGAAAAAGGGGCAGCTAGAGCCGTTTATGCTGCTGTTGAAAAAGGTTGTTTTTTTAAAATTTGGGACGCAAATTTTTGGCGTTGCCGGTACTTTTTACAGGGTTTACAAAGTGGATTTTATGATGAGAATAATACGCCGTTGGTTGCGGTAATATATGATGAAGGATGTTGCAGAGGGTATGTTACTAGAGTTGGTTTGCGCACAGTAGGGCTTACAGATGGAAGGTCTCTTTTGCCAATAGAAAAACAAAAAGATAAGCGATATATCGATTTTTATTATGATTTGTTAGAACGAACAAATCTTCTTGGGTATGTGTATATAGATTTAACCCCTGCAAACATTGTATTGCAAGACAATAAAATTAAAATAGTTGACTTGGAACCACTGTTGCCTATTGTAAGAGTTGGAAATTCATTTTTCAATGATAGAGTTTATCCTCGTGATTATCGTGCTTATATCAGACAATTAAAATATGGGAAAAAGATTTTGGACAAACAAGAGTATATAACGGTGGTTCGTAGGTCTCTTTATCTTTACTACGTGAACGAGTAGGCGTAAAATACAAATTAATTATGGAAAAAATAGGTGGCTTAGAAGGCGTTTACTTGCTTAAAAGCAAGTAATGTTTTTGAGCTTTTCTTTCCTGTTTTTATGTGTTATAAAAGATCAAAGATTTTGTTTTTTATGTATATATACTTTAGGGGAGATGAGATGAAGAAGCTCAAATTATTTGTCTTACTAATTTTTTTAGGTCTTTTTTTTAAAGCTTATCCAAAGCCCGACACATCGGGAATAAAACACCCTTTGCCATTTAACAAAGTTATCATATGGGGGCACAAGTTACATTCTCATACGCATTCTTATATTCATTATGCGTTTTACAAGGCTTTTAAGCATTTGGGGTACGAGACCCTTTGGTTGGACAATAAAGATGATGTTAGTGAAATTGATTTTTCAAACTCCTTGTTTTTAACAGAAGGGCAAGTGGATGGTAAGATGCCGGTGCGAGGAGATTGCAGATATATTTTGCATAATTGCAAACCAGATAGGTATAAACAAATATTTGATACAGGAAATTGTATAATTTTGCAGGTCTATACACATGATTGTTTGGATAGAAACGACAAAAGGATAGAAAAGTGCATGCATATAGATACAAAAAACAGAGTAATCTATATGCCTTGGGCTACAGATTTATTGCCTCATGAGATAGATGAGATAAAAAAACAGGTGGCGCTAGAAGAGAAAGAAAATTTTGCTTGTTATGTGGGAACGATTTCTGGGCACGGACAGATAAGCAATAGAAATGGAATACACAGGTTTTCAGATGCTTGTAAAAGTAAAGGTATACCATTTAGAAATCGTGTTAAAATAAGCCCTGAAGAAAGTATAAGACTTATAAGAACTTGCTTTTTGGCGCCGGCCATACAGGGCCCTTGGCAGTGTGAAAAAGGGTATGTACCTTGCAGAATTTTCAAAAATATAAGCTACGGCGCAATAGGTATTACCAATTCAAAAACAGTGTATGAGCTTTTTGATAAGAAAATTTTGTATAACTCAGACCCATACCAGCTAGGTTTAGACGCGATAGAGAAAATGAAGCAACTTGATATTAACGAATTATATGAGCTTATGGATTTTGTGAGGGATAATCATACGTATATCAACAGAATTAATTATCTATTTTGGTTCATGGATTTATTCAAGCCGTTATTTTAATTTTTAGTTAGGAGTTAGTCGTGAAAAAGTTGTTTATAAGTATTTTTGCAGGTGCTTTGATATTTTTTTCAAGCACCATTATTTCAAATGATAGCAACAAGGTCAAAGGTTTTTCTGATTTAAAAATATTGCACTTAGGTTTTCATAAAGGTTGTTTAAATGATTTTGAGGAAGTTTGTGGTGAGCTTGGTTTGAATGTAACTTCCTGGTATATACTCTCTGCTGATCTGCCAAGAGAGCATTTCGATGGGGCCTCTACAGGTAACAAGGTGTACAATATAGGTCATGAAAGGGCAAAAAGAGTATGGGAAAAGCACAAAGATTATTTTGATCAGTTTGATGTGATAGTTACTTCTGATACAGCACCACTTTCAAGGATATTTTTGCAAAACGGTTGGAAGAAGCCCTTAATAATTTGGGCATGTAATCGATTTGATTATTGTGATTGGGGTAGTCGGGACTGCGTTTTCCCAGACCAAGAGTATTACAACTTAATGAACAAGGCGAATAATCAAGAAAATGTAAAAATAATTCCGTACACAGATTATGAATATATATATGCGAAAAGAAAGAACGTCAATCTAGGCACGAGAACAATAAAGCCTATTGGGGCAAAAGAAAAAGAGGTAGGGCTTGATTTCAAATCGAGAATTCCAGAGTATATCAAGAAAAATGAAACAATATTTGTCTATCCACGTTTGCCAGGCAATGTAATGAGGTATGTGAAAAATAGTTGTGAAAAGCTGGGAATAAAAACATTTACGGGAGTGTATAATGGGCCTGAAGATCTAAAAGGGTTTAAAGGCATTATTTATTATCCGTATGCTTTTTCTAATTTAGCTACATTTGAGAATTTTCAAAGAGGTCTTATACATTTTGTTCCATCTGAGAAATTTATAAGAAGTGAGCGAGCAAAGAGGCGCCCTTTTAGATGTTGTGTCAGTGGTAACTTTAAAGAGTGTGAATGGTACCAAGATCAGTATAAAGATGTGATTGTGTATTTTGATTCGTGGCAAGATCTGAAAGACAAAATAGATATAATAGATTATGAAAGCCTAAGCAAAAAAATAAAAGCGTTTGGTATGAATCACCGAGAAACAATGCTACAAAAATGGGACGTTGTTTTCCAGGAGACAGTTGATTTTTTGAATAAAAAAACTACAAGCCCTAAAGATAAAAACTCCGTAGAAAAACTTGAAAGATATAAAGTTTTTTTGCAAAAAGGAACGTATCAGAGCCAAGACTTTTCACATTTTGAAGTTAAACCGAAATCCCGTTATGAGACATTTAAGCAAGCATTTGAGAATTTTGAAAATAATGATGGTAAAATCGTCGTAGAGCTTGGAACCACAAGAAGTTTTCTAGATGGATGCTACAAGGGTTGCCTGAGTCCAAATCCAAAATATTGGGAGCCAGACAAGCCAAATATGTGGGATTGGGGTGCAGGATCATTTACAATAGTGTCAGCCGATTGCTTAGCCCATCTTAATCCTGAGTTTCATTCGGTGGATATTAGTAGGGCAGCTATTGGTATTGCTAAAGCCATGACTAAAAAATATGCAGATTTTATGCATTTTCACACCTGCTCATCAGTTGATTTTCTCAGGCGATGGGATACTCAAAAAAAGATAGACTTACTTTATTTGGATACGGGTGGCATGGATAGAAGTACTTGTCGTTTACAGTTGCAAGAGGCAAAAGTGATTGTTGAAAGAGATCTTCTTGCGCCTGGCGGGATGATACTTATCGATGATGTGAAGAATCAAACCCCAAGAAAATTATATGGTGAAACGTCTAATTTGGGTAAAAGTAAGTATGCAATTCCATATTTGCTTGAACATGGCTTTAAAATAGTTGCTGACGAATACCAAGTAATTTTAATGAGAGAGTGATATAAAGTGTGTTTTACAGGAGTATTTAATGAGATTTTTAACTTTTTATTTAACGTTTGGTTTTTTGCTAAATTTGTCTTTTTGTATATGCATATACGGCGAAGGTCCATCAACTTTGCCGGAAGGCAGCACTTTGGAAAAGTTAAAACAACTTGGCTTGCTCAAAAGTGATAAAGTGTTGAAGTTGCATCTTGGGTGCGGGCAAAGTTATTTCAGAGGATATATGAACATTGATTTTCCACTTTCGCAACACACTGCTCAAACAACTTCTGTGGCAGACTTTCATGCTGATATAACCATGCTTAGTTTTCCGGAAAATAGCGTAGATGAGGTGAGATCGCATCATGTATTTGAGCATTTTGATAGATGTACAGCGATGGCCCTTTTGTGCAATTGGAGTAGATGGCTTAAGCCAGGTGGTGTTTTGGTTATAGAGACGCCAGATTTTCAAGAAAGTGTTAAGCTGTTTATGAGTAGCAACTTGTCGTATCGGGATAAACAGAAGGTCCTGAGACATATATTCGGATCGCATGAGGCTGATTGGGCAATACATTGTGATGGCTGGTATCAAGAGAAATATGCTTATGTTTTAGGTGAGCTTGGTTTTTCTAATATAAGCTTTAAAAAAACGAGTTATTTGGGAGTTATAAAAAACATTATCGTTACAGCTTATAAAAAAAAGAGTTTTGATAGAAAAAAATTGCAAGACAAGGCTAAAAAAGTTCTTCGAGATAGTTTGGTGACGTATAAAGAAAAAAGAATGTTTAATGTCTGGTGTAATGTTTTTGATAAGTATTTTTGTAAGTAGAGATATCTACTTTTTCTATGGGCTTTTGTGAGGATTTTTTCTTATTTTTTTGTTTGTATTTTTTAACGAAAGTAAAAATAATAAAATTGGGAAAACTTTGGAATAATATTTTGATGCAGCTAAAGTATGTGTTGTTATTTTTTTTAAAAAACAGGACTTTAAGGTTTCGTGTAGAGGTGTATTAACTGGGAGTTTAAGTAGTTAGGAGATTTTTAATGGGAAAAATTAGAATGTTTTTGTTTTTAGTGGTGTTTTTTGCTTTATCTTTACCGGGGAAGGATAATATTGTTTACATAACTCCTGGATGTTTTGGAAATATATTTGGATATTACAGTGATAATCAATATAAGCATTTACATAATTTAAGAGATTGCTGTAAAAGGCTTGGCTATCAAGTAAGACAAGTGTCATCTTTAAGAAATTTAAAAAATGTTGCGGCAATTGTTTGCTTTGGCATACCAAAAAAACAGTTAGGATTTTTATCAAAGTATCCTATAGAAAAAAGGATATTGTTTTTGTGGGAACCTCCAATTACAAAGCCTGACAATTATGATAAAAGATATCATAAACATTTCTCTAAGGTTTATACTTTGCTTGATGGTTTGGTAGATAATAAGAAATACTTTAAGTTTTATGAGCCCCAACCTTGTTTAGATATAATTGATGATGAAATTTTATTCGGAGAAAAAAAATTATGTGTACTGTTGACTTGCAAAAAGGCTTATTCTCACCCCTTGTCTTTGTCGGCGGAACGTTGGAAAATAATCGATTTTTTTAGCAAGCTTGGATCTGATGATTTTGATTTATATGGTCGCGAATGGTCTAAAAAAGATTGTATATATTATAAGGGGGTTTCTAGGTCAAGGCCAGAATGTTTCAAAAATTACAAGTTTGTGTTTTGTTATGAAAATGCTAAAAATTTGCATGGTTATATAACCTCTCATAAGATTTTGTTTCCTATGATAGCAAAATCTGTACCTATTCGTTGGAGTGAAGAAAATGTAGCGGGGTATATACCTAAAAATTGTTTTATATCAAGATGTGACTTTGAAAGTTATGGAGATTTATATAGTTTTATAAAAAATATGGATGAAAAAACATATAATAAATATTTGGATAATATACGCAAGTTTTTAAAAAGTGATGCAGTTTTACTTTTTTCTTGTGAGAACTTTGCTTATATTTTTTTAGATGCTATTCTTCCAGGATTCAATAAAAATGTAGCTTTTACTCCCAAGCAATTGGAAGTTGTGAATCATATTTATAGTTAGATTTTTGATAAAGATATAGGGGATTTGATGAAAGTAACGTATAAAATAAATTTACTCTTAGCGGTTCTTTTATTTTTTGGCTTTCAAGTGAAGGGTAAGCCTTCAGAAGGTAGATTTTCTGTTTCTCCAGAGTTAGTTTTTCATGATTTAGATGAAACTTTAAATAAAATAATAGAGATTGTGGAAAACAAAGAGAAAGGGGCTTATCTTAGGTTTGGTGATGGTGATATAAATCTTGCTCGTGGTGAATATGATAGCTATCAAAGGCCATGTAGAAAACTATCAGTTGAAATGCGAGAAGCCTTATCTTTGAGTGGCCAAAATATTGTTAAAACACTTCCCTTGCATTGTCCAGAATTGAGTGAAGATACAAAATTTATGCCTGAAGCAACAAAAACTGATATTAGTTGGGTTAATCAATTTTTAAAAAAGGTGGCACCCTTTTGGGGAAAAAAAATAACTGATGTCTATTCTCCTTGGATATTGCCATTTATGGCGGTTGCGCATGAGCAGAGGTGTGTTGAATTTTTAAAATTTCTTAAGGGCAAGAATTGTTGCTTGTTTGTGGGAAATAAAAATATACCTGAAATCATAAAAAATGTACTGTTTGGGGAAGGTTGTGTGTTTGTGCCAACACCGGATAGAAATTCTTATCTAGAGATAGACAGAATAGAGAGAGAGTGCTTAGAAAATATTCCAAAGAATGATGAGTATAAAATTATTATTGTTTCTATGGGGTGTTCCGGAAGGGTTCTTGAAAAAAGACTTTTTAAAAAAATGGAAAATATATTTTTATTTGATTTTGGAAGTTTAATGGATGCTTTTTGTGGATGGAAGACAAGGGCATGGATGGAGTATAGTGGTTTTGATGGTAAAAAGTTTATGGAAAACTATTTTTTATAAAAAACTAAAAAATAGTTGTAGGAAAATCTATGAAAATAGTAAAGTGTTATTTGTTTTTTCATTTTTGCATATTCATTTCGACAAATATGTTCAGTGAAAATCATGATCGATTTGAAAGTAAAGTAATTGATATTGTTATTGAGAAAGATAAAAATAATATGTTATACGGAGGAGTATATGACGTTATAAAAAAGTTTTTAGACAAGTATAAAAGGCCTTTTACTATGATTGATGTAGGAGCAGGTATCAATAAGGGTTTCTACTCATTTATGGTTGCGCATCAATATGATTCTGTATGTGTTATGCTAGAGGGTGAAGGTTTAGTTAAAAAACTTCTTGAAAAATGTTTATTGAACTTTGAATTAAATAACATTATTTTGCTTCATAATAAAATAACACCAAATAGTATAAGGATTATTAAAGAGTGTGAACATTTTGATGTTGTTTTGCTTTCCAATATAAAATTTTTTTTAAATAGTAATTGGAAGAAAACATTGACACAGATTTTTAATCTAGGTGATCATGTTATTACTATAGTACCTGATAGGTATGAGGGAAGTGTAAAAAATAACTACAGTAAATTGATAAGTGATATAAAAAAATTTTTATGTGGTAAAAAATCAAAAATTATTGGGAAAGTTGAAAATAGTTTAACTGGTAATGCTTATACTATTTATTTGTCTGATATTTATAAAAGGACTATTGAAACAAGTAGTTTGATCTGGGGAAAACTACGGAATATTTCATATAGTATAAATAGTACATTTTCTGAAAAATTTTTAACAAAGTCAAGAAAAGGTGAGGTAAAGGTTACAAAATGGATACCAGGGATTAACTTTATAACATTCAAAGCATTTAGGGGGATATATCCAGATAAAGAAGCGCTTAAAGAGGCTATTGATAGAATCAAGGATCCTATACATACTGATTGGAGCCCTGCTAATATGATTATTCAGGGAAAAAATATAGAGTTAATAGATTTTGATGATGAAAGGCCTGCTCATTTAAGTTATTCTGAACGATTGAAAAAAACGCTTTTTGAGTTTATAGACATAGACCATTATGATTACGATAGGCGGCTCAGATTAATTATGGGAATTATCGCGAAAATTTGTGTGAAAGAATGAACGAAATAATTAAAAAACAAAACCAGGCAGTTGAAAAATTAGAATATTAATTCTTGAAGTTATGGGGTTCTAGCCTGATAAAATCTGTGTTTATCAGGCCGAGTTGAGTTATTTTTTAATTTGTGGAGTAATCCTTATTTTTGATAAGATACATATTTGAAAATAGGTTTGGGTCAGTATGAACCCTTCTTGTATTTGCAATTATCTCGAAATCATGTTCTTCTATAAATTTTATTATATCAGGAAGGAATTTTCTACCGGTTTGCTTTGTGTCTTCTGCTGGTGGAGTTTCTATGATTACATAATCTCCTAGTTTTAATATGGCTTTAGCTGCCTTTTTCCATTTGTTTTGTGGAAAATGATGAAGAATGTTTAGCGCTATTACAACGTCAAAATGTCTTTTTTTGTTTAATTTTTCTAAGTCTTGGGCAGACATTCTTTTTAGTAGGTAGCTAATATTATTTAAGCTTGTATTTAACTTGCATAGCCTCGGAAGCGCTTTTCCGCATCCATGGGGATCTCCTATCATAAGGCACTGAGATTCAAGATCGTGTGCTATACGAAATGACATGTATCCCTCTGCAGCCCCTATATCAAGAACTGTTATTGGTTTTTTGAAGTCTAACAAAGCATTTTTTATAGCGTTGTACCTTGATTCACAATCAGGACCATAACCTTTTTCAATAACTACATTATTAATTATAATGTCTTGATAAGGTTTTTTAGGAGCAGAACTAATTTTAAAGGCACTTAGCAAGCATAATAATATAAAAAAAGAATAAAACCGATTCATTTTTATCTCCTTACGAATAAAATATTATTAATTCAAATTCTTTTGCAAAAACGTTGGTTGATTTAATTAATTTTAGCTTAGTTTTTTATAAATTTCATCAGATCCTATTTTTGTTATAAACTTATAACCTTTTTTTTCTAGTAATAGCTTTATGTTTTTGGTGTTATAGTTGTTTTCTACGCATATTACATCTATAAAGATTTTATCAAAGTCTATAGATTTTAATATCGAGTATTCATTCCCTTCTGTATCGATACTTAAAAAATCTATACTTGAAATATTATATTTATTCAGTATGCTTTCTAGCGTATAGCATTGTACTTCAGTAAATTCTTTTTTGCCTCCATGTGACCTTATTTCGCTTTCTATGCGCTGAATATGTCTAGGGTCGTAATAATTCGCTAGTCCACTTAGCATGTTAGCATAGCCGTGGACTTGTAAAAACTTAGCAGTACCGTTAAAATCTGCTATACAACCTTCTATGCAGATACAAGATCTATTTTTTTCTAGTTGTTTAAAGAAATGTGGCATAGGCTCTACACATATTCCATCCCATTCTAAGTATTGTTCAAAGAAAAGTGTATTGCTAATTTTAATTCCATCGCTAGCGCCTATTTCAACAAAAGTACCATTCTTTTTATGTCCAAAAAAATTTTCATGGATATATTTGTCCTGTTTGTATTGGCTAAAATAAGAATATTTAGAAAAGGAGCAACTATGCCCCATAATTAAAAAAGAAGCAGATAAGCTTAAGATGATCTTATTGATTTTCACTTATTATGCCTTTCAAGTAAAATATTATTATAATTAATTTTTTTATTCTTATTCATCAAGTGTTTGAGTTTGTATTAGCATTTGAATGAATAACTTGGTTTATTTTATCAAGCCAGTAAGGTATAAACAATTTTTCTAAATTATATGTTTTGCTAGTTATTTCCTCATATTTTTGGATTAAAAACTCTTCTGTTATTTTGGTCCAATCATCTATAATAATAATTGGAAGGCCTTCAAGGATAGGGTCCAATGGGGATGTTTCTACTATAGGGATGCTTCCAACTAGCATAGCTTCCCATGTTCTGTAACAATCAACGCCGCCTCCTCGTGGGCTAAGTGTAAATTTTGATCTGGCAACGTCATTTATATAGCCATTAAAACTTTTAGCGTTTTTGCCCGTACTATATGCTGTTTTTGTGCAATATTTTTTATCTGAGAAAAAATCCCATACAAATTGGCGTATAGCTCTTTGAGGGCCGGGTCCAGTCCCCTGTCTAAAGTTCATGTATAATAAAATATCTTTTTTGGGTAAGTTAGATCTTAGCTTGTCAAAAATTTTAGTATTTCCTGGTTGGTAACTTTGATTTACTATTCCCAATGGCAAAGTATAAGCTTTGGGATGATCTACAAATAGATTTTTACCAAACCATGCAATTACTTTATCTTCATCTAAATATTTTTTATATACATTAAGATCAGCTTTATAAAGAGCGTCATGTGTTATTAATACATATTTAGCGTTGATTTTTGGGTGAACTTTTGTAAAAAAGAATTTTATGCTAGAATCGGTGCTTGTTGCAAAAATTTTACTACCATCTTTTATTTTTGCAGGATCAAACCTAATTTTGTTATTGGGGGGTATTATATAGTCGCAAAAAGATGCAAGTGTGCTACCTGTAATATATGGGTAGCTTTGTTTATTATGGGGCAAAGTTGTTGTGTGAGATGAAATTGATAAAAATAAGATTGAGGAAAATAAGATTTTTTTAATGTTCATTTTTTACCTTTTTCAGCTCTAATGGGTAAACCTGGAAATAGAAAACAAAAAAGAATTGTGTTTACAAAGTGCGAATTATTGTTTTTCATTACTTTTATCTCCGTAGAATGTTATTTTTTGTTCTTTTGAAATATACATATAAATTTTTTGAAGATCAATCTTTAAAAAATTTATATGTCTGCCATGGCTGTTTTTCTTATAAATTATATTTATCTCTTTATTATAACGATTCTATAATATCCAACATTATTTTTGCTGAAATTTCGCAAGTCATATTTTCAAGTACCCACCGTCTAGGTGAAAAGTTATTTAACTTTGTTTCTATGTTTTGTATTAAACTTTCGAATTCGTCAATATTTTTCCAATCTAAGCCAAGTTGATCATTTAAATAAGGGCATGAGGATACAGATGTGTATATCTTTCCATGTGCGTTAAGATATCTACAGTTCCATGGTAATGTTGGCACGCCCATAGACCAGCTTTCAGCTAAAGCTATTCCTTGCGATTCTGCTAAGCTCAAAAACACTGCAAAGTGACATTTTGATAAGGCTTCTTTGAATTGCTTGGGATTATATTTTCCATATACTATTTCTATTGGATTCCAATCATATTTTTCAAGTATTTCTTTTATTTTAGGAGCCAGTTTGTCGCCTGTTTTTTTTACATATACAAGTACATTTTTGTTTTTGAGGTTGTTTTTAGAGGGTTTCCAATATTCAGGATCTACTCCGGCAGGCCAGATTGTTAATCGTTCTTTTAGGGAAGGGAGGTCTTCTAGATATGAAATAAATGTCCAGTCGGAATTTACCATATACATGTCAAGTTCGGGTGCATTTAGTATTTTGTTATGGTCGATAGATCTTACCATTAAGTTTGGACCAGCTAATAATTTTTTTATTATTCCTTGTCTTTTTAATTGTATCGCTTGCTTGAGAGCATGAATATTGGATAATACAACTAAAACATCGCCTACTTCTCTTATTTGCTTAGGATTATAATTAAAGTTCACACCAAGTTTTTTTAATCCTTTAAGTAGATTTGTTCTTACTACGGTTGGACCTCTTCCTGCGGGAGTATTGTTTTTACCTATTGGGGCACTTAGAACAGTTATTTTTGTGAACTGGTACGTGTTTATTGTTGAACAAATAAGGACAAGTGGCATAAAACACCATATTGTTTTTTTCATTAAAATTCTCTTTTTTCAGGTTATTTGAATTTTTATCTATATGATACAAACTAATATTTTATATATATGTCCCCCCATAGATCTGTTCCACACGGATTATTTTCAAAAATTTTTTCTAGAATTATATCTGCACTTAACCATTGATCGAACGCAAAATACGCTGTTTCTCCTATAACAAAGTTGAAGTTTTTGTATCCCAATTTTTTTAGATGTCCTAAACATTTTTTTGTCTCTAATTTATTTTCATAAGCGAATTCAAAAGACAAGAATGGAATGGGAGTTGATAGGCCCTTAAGTACATTGTATTCAAAACCTTCTACATCTATTTTGCAAAATTGAGGTATGCTATATTTTTCTATCATTTTGTCTAATGTTGTTACTTCAATTTTTGTAGGATTTTTCCAGCTGTAGCCTAGATTAACAAATCGGCTATCTGTTGTCCATTTTTCTGCGCATGTAGAAATTGTACTAGCTTCGTTGCATGTGAAAAAATTAATATGTCCTATTTCTGAAGATAGCCCTTTTGATTCGATTGTTACTTTTGGATTATTTTTAAATTTTTTGTAAAGTACTTGTAAACATTGTTTTTGAGGTTCAAAGCATACGACATGTGCTTCGCATGAGAGGTATATGTCAGTTTTTTGGCCTATATTTGCCCCAACATCAAACACCAGGTCTCCTTCTTTTATAAACTGACTAAGAAAAAGTTTTGTTTTTTGGGGATTTGATTTTTTACACCAGCTTGCAGTTGATGTGTTTGAAAATAAAATTGTATATATGAGTATATTAAATAAGTATTTTGTGTGATTTTTTTGTAGCATTTTTAAAACTTCCTTTTTATGGATTTGCGCAGCTGTTTGTTTAGGAAAGGTTGAGGAGCGCAAAACCTTTTGTTAATAATATGGTCTGAGGGCCACGGCATGTTAAGTTATATTGCTTTCTTATCTTTTTTTTGCATTGCAGCTACTTTATTGAGCAAGTAATTTGTATGCAATTTTTTTATAATATTTTTCTTAAGAAACTCCTCTGTAATATTGTTTTAATCATCAATTATCAAACATAATCCCTCAAATAAACCATCAAATGTTGGTTTATTGTAAACAGGATTTATGTGCTTTGTAAAGCAGTTTTTAGTAATTGTTAAAATTAAGATATTACAAAGCAGGCCAATAGAATGGTAATGGCAAGGTTATTTGACGGTAAAGTTGTTGAAGACAAGAAATTATAATATTTTTTTGAATTCGTTATTTTTTTTATGTATTATTTAGTCAGTAATAAAAAATTAATCAACAAAAAACTAAAAAAGGTAGTTTAATGTACTATAATGAAGCCAACAAAAAGACATTTTTGTTGATAATTTTGTTTCTTATTACAATTACAACCACAAAGTGCAATCATCTACAGGTATATAATGTTGAAAAGCCTATAAAAAACCCTACCCCACATCTTAAATCAAGAATAGATTTCCTCAAACAGATGCCCAAGAATGCGATCGTTGTTGAGATAGGGGTTCAAAAAGGAAATTTTGCTGATTTAATACTTAAATATACAAATCCTAAACAATTATATCTCATAGATTGCTGGGAACACCAAAGCACAGAAATCTACCCTGGTGATTCTGCAAATATATCGAATCGCGAACAAGAAAAGTTATATCAAAATGTTCTGAGAAGATTTAAAAATGATAAAAGAGTTACAATAATAAGAGAATATTCCCCAGAAGTATCAAATTTATTTGACGATGAATTTTTTGATTGGATATATATAGACGCAAATCATACTTATAATGCTGTAAAAAGTGACTTAAATGCGTGGATTAAAAAGCTTAAACAAGGAGGCCTTTTGAGCGGTCATGACTATTGTTCCGTATATTCTGTTTTTGGAGTTATAAGAGCAGTTAATGAATTTTTACTTAATCAAAACCTAGAAATTAAATACCTTACAGCAGAAAAGTTTCCAAGTTATGCGATAGAAAAGAAGTAAAAACAAAGATTTAAAGCATACAAAAAAATATTTACCACTGCAAAACTATTATAAGTAGCTTAAGTTAAGATAAAAAACTTTGAACAAATAGAAACAATTAAAAAGACCAAGGAAAATTTTAATAATCTAAACTCAATAGGAAAAAAATGTACAAAACTTATATTTACAATGTAAAAATTTTCATATGTATTAACTTGTTTTTTTACACATATACAACTATAGGATCAATGGAGCAAATATTTACACATATTTATCAAAACCATCTTTGGAGCGGAGGAGGCAAAGAGACAGTTTCTGGAGGAGGATCTACCTTAAATTCTACAAGCTTCATCAGAAAAATAATTCCTGTCATCCTAAAAAAATATAACATAAAATCTATGCTAGATATTCCTTGTGGAGATTTCAATTGGATGAAAACAATTGATTTTTCAAATATTACCTATATAGGCGCAGATATAGTGCTTCCATTAATCAAAAATAATAACAAAAAATATGGAAACGAAAATAGAACTTTCTTACACTTAGATGTAACTAAAGATTTATTACCTGTATGTGATATAATTTTATGTCGAGATCTATTTTTACATATTCCATTTAGAGATATTATTAAAGCTATTACCAACTTTAAACAAAGTGGAGCAAAATATTTGCTCGTAGATACTTATTTCGCAATAAAAGAAAATAAGGACAAAGAGGCAGATAATGGCTGGCGTCCTTTAAATTTGAAAATTGAACCATTTAATCTTCCTGAGCCAATAGAAACCATTAAAGAAAATGTTCACCAAAAGCTACAAAAGCATCTTGCATTATGGAACTTAGGTGATATAAAAGTGTAATAACAAAAATATAACCTAATTTTATTTAACGCAAACTTGATCTAAGAAAAATTTTTAAAAATCTTTGAAATATAATAACTTTTCCCTAGTTTGAATCATCAATAATCAAAAAAGGGAAAAATTGTGATCACGAAAATATTTTAACATATCGCAATAAATCGTTGTTGGGAAATAGTAAATTTTTGGAGCATAAAAAAGCTTTACCTATTATCTTTTGACTTTTTTGGATTATTTTGTATTGCATTTGGTTGTTGAAATTATATATTCTCTAGCGTGAATAAGATTTGGAAATCAGGGAGGGTTTTTTATGCGTATTGGTGTGTTAGTATGGCTTTTTTGGATGCAAGTATTGCATTGTTCTACAGAGTTTTCTTTGACCAATTTCAAAAAAGATTGGGTTAGTTGCTATAAAAAACTTATTTCTCAAACGGGGTTGAATGTTTTTGTTGAGTCGGGGACCTATCTTGGTCATACTGCACGCAAGGCAGCCGGTTGTTTTCAAGAGGTGCATACTGTTGAGCTTAACGAAGAGTTTTATGAACAGTCTGTTTTATCTTTAAAAATGTATTCGAATGTTACCGTATATCACGGAAATACGATTGACCATTTTCCTAAAATTCTTCTTGATTTAGAAACAAAAAATAAAAAAGCCTTATTTTGGCTTGATGGACATTATATGTCAAGTATGCAGGATGAAAATATTCAGCCAGAAGCTGAATATACGCCAATAATGAGGGAGCTTTCTATTATTTGTAAGCAGTGTTCGGACCCTGTTATTTTAATTGATGATATTCGTTTGTTTGGAACCAAACTTTATGGTGAACGTATCAAAGATGCAGGAAATGAGGCATATCCACTTTTGGAGACGGTATATGCTTTTCTTGTAGAGCAGGGTTTGATATTTCATATTGTGGGTGATATTTTAATTGCTCATAAGGCAGAAAAAAAGGCAGACAAACAACTTTCAGTATCTTCTCTGATTGAAGCTTGTACTATTAGTAGAATATATGATGGGAATAATTATCCTATTGAGACAATCCTGGATGCTGAACATGCGCTTTCGCGGGCAATAGGACCCGAACGAGAAGCGCTTATTAATTTTTACAAAGAGTATTCGATGCCTTGGCGTGGATGGCGTAATAGAAGTCCACATTACAATTTATGGTACGGACTTCTTTTGCAGCATGAAAATCATCATGAAGAAGCGATAGAGCAGTTTGAAGAGGTTTTGAATCTTGGCATGACCCATTGGCGTGTTTACTGGTATCTTTTAAAAAGCCTACTAATGCTTGGAAGAGTGATTGATGCACAGAAGATACTTTAGTAGATTATTGTATTTAAATAGCGTGAATTTGATAATTACTTAATACAACAATAGCCTTTTACTAGAGCATATTAAAGGTTTTTCTGGCTTAAAAGCATAAGTTGTCAAACCAGGGAAAAGATTGTTTAAAAAACCCTAAGCACTTCTGTGTCTGGTGTTAGCTACAGAGAAAAATTTCTTTAATATTCTAATAACAGAGTTTTTTGTGTGACATAATAAGTAGATTATCTTTGTTTTTAAACTAAGTTTGCGAGGGTAATGTGAAAGAATTAAAACCGTATAAATTATTTTTAATTTTACTGAATTTTGTTTGCTATTTTTACGGTGCAAGATTGCTAGCTTTTTCCAAGGATGATGTTTTGTACAAAGGTAATACAAGCGCGATTACCTATAAATTAGGGGGTAGGCTGGGAGACCAATTAATAACTTATATTAAGGCTAAGTGGTTATCGTACAAGTATAATATTCCTCTTTATTTTTCTTTTTCAAAATATTTAGGTGAATTGAAAATTAGCAAGATAGATTTGGAGTTTAATGAGGAAATAAAAAGAAAGTTTAATAAAGTCCTTTACTTAAAAATAGCTGGTAGCCGACTCAGAAATTCAAAATATGGATACGGGGGTAGATCGCAGTCAAAATTTAATATGATTGAACCTGAGGCAAATGTTTTGTATGTGAGTAATCATTATGCTAATGTAAATATTGATTGGAATGATAAAAATTTTATAAAAGAACTAAAAAGAACAATTTGTCCCATAGAAAAGATTGATAAACCGGAAATTCCCGAAAGTTGCATCTCTGTGGCCGTTCATGTCAGAAAGGGGGGAGGTATTGATCTTCCTCTTTGTTTAAAGCAGTATGCGGATAAACTATGGCCTTTAAAATTTCCTCCAGACGAGTATTACATAGTGCAAATCAGAAAATTATATAAAATGCTTAACAAGAGTTCTCTTCATGTTCATATATTTACGGATGATAGAAATCCAAAAAGAATAGTAGAAAAATATAAAAAAGAGTTGAATATAGGAAATATTACCTTCTCATGCAGAGAAAAAGGTAATAGTCATGGTAAAAATGTGGTCGAAGATTTAATTTTAATGACGTATTATGATTGCCAAATAAGGTCACTATCTAATTTTGCGATCATCCCAGATATTATAGGTGACTTTTTTGTAGTTATCTATCCAGAGCATGGATATTGGAGGAATAACAAGTTAATAATAGATAAAGTGAAAGTTAGGATAAATAGGGATTGTTGCGATTTTACTTTGATAGGAGATCATTAATTCTTTGTATGTCTTGCTGGCCTATCGGTTTTCTTTGTTTTATTTTAAATAAACTCATGAAAATGGAAGATCAGATTCTTTTAAAAAGAAGAGGTTTGTAAGAGTTTGTACAGTTATCTATGTAAACACCAGTTTCAAAATTCTTCATCTTAGTGTGATTATCAAGTTTTTTATTAGACTTTAGCGACTTTCTATATAATTTATTTTTTCGTTTCTCTGCTTAAAAGTTTAATGTTAATCAAAATAAAAAATTATATCATTGAAAAATGCTCTTATTGTCATTCTTCAATGATATAATTTTTTTAAATTATTTTTTATTTTTTGAGATTTACAGTTTTCACGCAGCCTCCTTGCTGTGGAGAGATTTATTTTAATTTATATTGTGTATATTATATCCTTGTTGGATTCTTTCTACCTCAGATTGGAAGTCAGGAAATTTATTGGAATCTCCTGACCAACTTGTATCCCAATAATGAATACAAAAAGCTTCTGGAAAATTTTTAAGGTGTTGTTTTAAGGCTTTGCCGCGCAAAGTTCTATTTTTTAATCCTGTTGGGAAAAAGTAACTGGAAGGTAGTGCTATAACATTTTCATATTCTTTTTGACTTAGAGTTTTTGAAACATCAACAAAATATTTTGAAAAATGTTTAGGGCCTGTCCTTTCAATTATATCTCCAACCACAGTTTTAGGCTGTATGTTTTCAATAATATGTTTAAGTATAGGATGATCTGGCACAGAAGCTATGAGGCAATTTTGAACACTTAAGTAGCCGTGGTCAAGGGGTCTAACACCACAGTAAAATTTATAGTTTTCGTTCAAAATATCAAATGGCTTAAAACATTCAATATCCGTATCAACATATAAGCCTCCAAATTGATATAAAATTTCGTATCTTAAAATATCTGATTTTTCCGCATAGTTTTTTGATTTATCAAAAAACTCTTGATTATAAAGCTTAATTTTTTTCACTTCCTCGTCTGTCCATAGTTTGTATTTCCAATCAGGATGATATTTAATAACAGTATCTTGAAGAACCTTATATTTTTCGGGTAATTTACTTCCTAGCCATATTTGGTGAATAATTTTTGGTATTTGAGTTTCTGGCTTTGTTTGTTTTACAGATAAATTGTTCTTGTTGTACATTTTTCTGAAAAAATCAAGTAGTGGCGTTTTTTGGAATCTTGGGTAATGTAGGCCGTTTTTTTTCATAGATTCATCGAAATTTTTAAGCATCCAATCTCTTTTTTTATTGCTTAGTTGTGGTGCAAAACTTATATTTGAAGATAAAAAAACTAAAATGGATAAGCTTGCAATAAAACTTTTGTTTTTTTTCATTTTTCTCCTTTTGCTTAGAAGGGTTTAAAATTTTTTATAAGAGCTAAGGTAGTTATAGCAAAAAAAAAAGTGATAATCAAATATGGTCTTGCTATACCTTATATGTGATTTATACCTCGTAGTTTTCTACGGGGTGTTTTATTTTATTGATTTTGATGTTACGAGAATTTTAATTTTCTACCAATCAAATGATTCTTCGTAGCCAAGGTCAATAAGAAGTTGCCCTGCAACTTCTTTAAATGCAGCTTTATGATGTTCTTTAAAGTGTTTTTTCCATGTGCCTATTTGACCTTTTCTAAATGTGTGAGTTCCGCCAAAAAGAGTGTTTGCTTTTTGTTGTATTTGTTTTTCTGTGAGAAAAATACCTAGATGATCAGCGATTTTTTTAACAGAGTGAAGTTGTGTTTCTAAATTGCCGCCACCTTTTGGTCCAACGAGGTCTTCGAATTTTAAGGGGCATACATTTAGATTGTAAAGCCATGGAGTGTATTGTTGGTAAAGGTCGTTAATGTTTTTACATGGTGGGTGGTTATTATATATTTTACCGTTTGTTATAAGTTCCATAATGAGCTCATCAAGAGAGATTTTACTTGCTCTTGGCCAGTTATTGCTACGAGGTAGCATGAAGTAAGCAAAAGATATGATCTGATCTCTAGGGTCGCGATAAATAAAAAAGAAGGCGTTTTGATCGTTGTTTAAGTATGGCTCGAATTTTTTATTGAAAAAAAGATGGGTGACCCAATGTTTTTCATTTTGGCTTATGTGTTTAAATTTTTCTGGGATTGCAATATAAAAGTCAATTGGGTTGGCGTTGGTGGCGTGGATAACTGAATGTATGTTGGTTAAAGAGCAGATGCATTTTTTCAAAAGGTGTGTGCCCGCCTTTGGCATTGACATCTGCACAACGTTTTTGGCGTGTGTGATTGAAGAGATAAACAAGATGATAAAAAGTAGAACTGTTTTTTTCATAATTTTTTTCCTTTGCATTTTACATATATTTTTTTGTTTTTAAATAGTTGACAACTTTTTCAACGGCATCCATTCTGGAAATATTTGCAGTATTTATTATCAGTTCCGGGTTTTTTGGAGGTTCGTAGGGATCATCGATTCCCGTAAAATTTTTTATAATTCCAGCGCGAGCTTTTTGGTAGAGTCCTTTTGGGTCGCGAGCTTCGCAAGCTCCGAGTGGAGTTGAGACATAAACTTCTATGTATCCACCATATTCTTCTATCTCCTTTCTGTTGTTATTCCGGTCCTCTTCATACGGTGATACGAGTGCACAAATTGCAATGCCATTGTGTTTTGTGATCTCTTTTGCAACAAATCCAACTCTTTGTACATTAATTGATCTATCTTTTTGCGAAAAACCAAGCCCTTTGGAAAGATTTTGACGAATGATATCTCCGTCCAAGATAGTAATGGGTCTTGATGTAGTCTCAGAAAGTTTTGCACAAACACCTTTTGCAATGGATGATTTTCCAGAGGAACATAATCCGGTTAAAAAAATAGTAAATCCTTTTTCATATTTTGGTTTGTACGTTTTGCGAAGTTCTTCAACAATATTTGGGTAGGAAAACCACTCAGGGATTTTTGTTCCGTTTTTTATCATCTCTCTTAATTTTGTTCCCGATATCAATTGTGGTTTTAAATTCTTTGGAATTAAATCTAAGGGTAAGTATTTGTCAAGTTCTTTGACGTATGCCATCATTTTAAATGGAACAATTTTTATTCCAATTTCGTTGCTATATTTTTGCACAAGCTGTTGTGCTTCATACGGCCCATAAAAACTTTTTCCGGTTTTATTTTTGCCGGGACCTGCGTGATCTCGACCAATAATAAAGTGTGTACACCCATAATTTTTACGAATTATTGCGTGCCATAAAGCTTCTCTTGGCCCCGCCATTCGCATTGCCAAAGGGAGTAAAGAAAGTGAGGCAGAATTTTCTGGATAATGTTTTAAAATTTTACGATAACAATGGACTCGTGTTACATAATCGATGTCACCTGGTTTAGTCATGCCAACTACTGGATGAATAAGAAGATGACCACCTATTTTTTCAGCAGCACGGGTTGATATCTCTTTGTGAACACGGTGCATGGGGTTACGTGTTTGAAATGTAACAACATTTTTTATGTTTTTTTCTTTAAATATTGATTTAAGTTGTTTTGGAGTGTGGCGCAAATTGGTAAAATCATAATGAATGGGAGATGCAATTTTTTTTAGTTTTCCACCGACATAATACTCTTTAGTTTTTTTTAATAAGTATGCTATGCCTGGATGGTCAGTGTCAGTTGTTCCAAAGACATATTTTGCCTCCTTTTTTTTGTTTGGTTTCCAGGAACCAGAAACTGTTAGTTTTGCCAGTATTGTTCCTTCTGTGTCACAAAGGTCAACACAAGATTTATTTTTAATTTTCTTTGCAAGATTTTCATCGATATCAAGTGTAATAGGTATTGGCCACAAGGAGCCATCTTTAAGTCGCATATTTTCAACGACGTTATTGTAATCTTCTTGGCACATAAAACCTTTTAGCGGTGCAAAACCGCCATTTAAGATCAGCTCAAGATCGCATAGTTGTCTTTTTGTGAGTTTGACCGACAAGCCAAAAGAATTTCCGTAAAATATAAAAATGAAAAATAAAAGAACAATATTTTTAAATTGTCTCATCCTTCTCTCCTTTTAAGTAGGTTGACAAGCTCTGATTTATTATAAACAGGAGTTGCGCATTTTTCAATGTGAATTTGATCTAAGATATTTTTTCTAAATTATTGGTGTTCAAGTAAACTGCCACCGACTAAGTCGGTGGCCTTAAACATCTATACAAAAGCCATAATGTATCGGCGTTTATGTATTATATTGTTGTTCTACAAAAATTAAAAGTTGGGAATTCTCAAATATTATTCTGATACTTGTATTTTTGTAGCAGCATTTATAATATTTTCCCATGAAGTTTTATGATATGGTTTTTTAGAAAGTATCTGATGATGTAGATCCATTTGTAATTTTTGGTCTACTTTGTGGTCGTTAAGTGGGTTAGAGTTATTATAGTGGTAGAGCACATCTTCAATATATTTATGCCTTTCTCTGGCCATTTCTATCATTGGTAACATAATTGCTTTATCCCAGGTCATTTGATAAAAATCACCTTCATAGATAAGATCTTTGAATTTTATAAGCTTAAATAATCCTGCATAGAAAGTTCTTAAGTGTGATACTGGAAAGTGTGTTTTTCTAAAATAATTGTTTAAAATTATATTATCAGAAAATTCTCTACAAAATCCTCTTGTGCACTCAGGAATACTCATAAACTGACCGTATGTGAGCCAAACATTTGGGTCTTGATATACGCTATTAATTATTTTTAGAACGAAAGGGTGAGCGAGCCAGTCATCGCCATCAAGAAGGACTATTATGTCTTCGTTTTGGCATGAGTGAATTGCTTTGTAAAGGTTTGCCAAAGCACCAACTCTTTTTTCATTGCTTATGAGTTTAAATTTATTTTCTAGATCGTAATGTTTAATGTATTTTTTGGTGAGATGTTTTGTTCTATCTGTAGAACAATCGTTTATGTATATTACCTCAAAGTTGTTATAGCATTGTGCTTTTACGGAACCTAAACACTGAGTTAGCCATTTTATATTGTTGTAGGAGGGTATAACAATTACTATTTTTTTCTCTGGTGCGTTAAAATCGTATCTAAGTTCTTTTTCTTCTGTATATGTATAGTTATGCAGTGATGTGATTGATAGTAGGCCTATTAAAAGTTTTTTTGTGTTGTTCATTTTTTCTCCTGTGTTTTATTTACGCATTTGACTATGGTTTTTGTCTAGTGCCAATAATCTCTTATGAAACGGCAATTTCCAGCGTTCTGGGTAGCAATAGGAGGGGGTGAGTATAACCGTTGGTGGATTATCTATGAAATATCTGTTGAGGTGGCTTTCATCATGCCAAACAGCAACTATGTTTTCTTCTAAATCTTTGTATATATTTTCGGACATTTTTTTTGATCTTTTTAGAAACTCTTTACTTGAACCACCATTAAAGCCGCCTGCAAAATAATGTTTTGCTTCATTGGGCTTGACGCAAGCGGTTGAACTTTTTCTTGTTTCATAGGTCCCTTTTTTGTTGTAAAATCCAGGGTGTATGGTGCCCACCTGTTCCCCCAAGATTTCATCGCTAACGGTGTCGACAAAAAGCATGTCTGCATCACAGGCAAACAGGTAATCCATGTTTTCAAGCAACTCTTTTGCATTGTAGTACATTTCATAGCGCATCATGGTGTCATATGGCCAGCCTAATCTGTCTTGGTGTATTTTGATTATATTATCATGTTTGGGTATTTCTTTGTTGGTGAATACAAAATAGGTGACGTCATGGTTTGGTAAAAAGTGTATATCAGCAGATTTTACTAGTGGTTCTACAAACTGTATGTATTTGCCGGTGGCTACGATTAAAAGTCCGACTTTGTATCTTTTTTGAGGAGTTTTTTCTTGAGTTTGTGCATGAGTATATTGGCATGCGCCAAAGAGTAAGATAAGTGCGAGGGGTAATAGTTTGGCTTTTGAGAACATTTTTTTTCCTAATTTGTTATTGGTTTGTAAACGGGCTTTCAATTGGCTTATATTTTGGTCTTGATCGTATAAGTAAATCTAATCTTCTTTGTAGGCCTTTTGAGACTTTGTGGTCATTAAGAGAATTAAGGTCGTTGTAAATGAGAAGAATTTTTGGGATAAATTTAAAGTGACCCTTGCTTGCCATCTCAATCATTGGAAACATAGCCGCTATGTCGCCGGTCATTTTCAAAAAATCACCTTCAAACATTAGATCTTCGATTTTTATTTTTTGGAATAGTCCTGCGTAGAATGTGCGAAGATGTGATGGGATGTGGGGGTGTTTTCGAAAGTCGTTATTTTTTACAACTCTTTTTGGCATAGGGGAACAAAAGCCTCGTTTGCCGTTTGATAAATGTTTAAATTGCCCATATGTTAACCATATATTGGGATCTTGGTATACTTTATTAATATATGAAAGTACTTGGTTGTCAGCGAACCAATCATCGCCATCTAAGATAATTATTATATCGTCATCTTTGCATGGATGTATTGCATAGTATTGGTTGGCGAGTGCGCCTTTTCGTGTTTCGTTTTTTATTAATATTATGCAATCTTCTAAATTTTTTTCTTGTATGTATTGTTCTACTAGGTCTCCTGTTTTGTCTGGTGAGAGGTCATCTACATAAATCATGGTTTTATTTGGGTAATCTTGAGAGGCAAAAGAGTCTATATGTTTTTTGTACCAATCTTTATTGTTATAACTTGCGGCAACGACGACTATATGTTTCTCAGTGTGTGTGGGTTTTGTTGGCTCTGGATTTGGTTTATCTGTTTTCATGGCTTGTGAAAATAGGGGGGTGAGTAATAGTGTTAAAATAGAAAGGCAAAATAATTTTTTTGCATGCATATACTTCTCCTGATATTTTTATCTTTTAATATACTCTTTCAATAAACTGTGGCACATAGTCCATATGTGCTGATCTGTTTTTTATTTGGTATAACAGTGTGATATCTATTTTTAGGCCTTGGTTAAATTTTTCCAGTAGTTCTTCTGCTCCTAACGTGTTCATATGTCTATTTTGATAAACGTTTTGCACTCTATTGAGTGGCAAGTTTACAATTTTTGATTTTTCGTGGCATAGGCCTGTTTTGCCTGATTTTCTAATTTTGTTTCCTAGGCGGGCCCAGTTACCCTCAAGTGGGTTTGGGGCGTGGTAGTGCATTCTTTTTAGGTCGTTTTGAATATCGCTTTTTTTGTACATGGTCATATCTACTGTGTTTGGGTATCCCCAATCGTAGGTTCCATTTTTAAGGTGCCATTGATGTACATCATCGTTTATCTTTTCTATTTTTGAAACTTTGTTTGCTCTATTATATGGATAATTCCAGTTTATATTGAGGCCAAGTCTATAGTAAAACCCATATGCGTTTGTTTCTTTGAGTAGCTCTATGTCATTTTCTATGTTGATAAAGTCTTTAACGATTATGTCATCTACAGCAAAGAGTATATATGCGCAAGGTGAGTCAAAAGATGCGTGTAGTGTTAACGGTTTAAAGTCTTTTTTGGGGTTAGCTCCTTGTTTGTGAAATATTACGTAAGGGAATTGCTCGATAACTTCTTGGTATGCTTGTTCGTAATTCTCGTTAGTTGATCTATAGATGATGTGTACTTGCTCAAGGCCTGTAACATATGTGTCGAGTGATTCAAGCAGCGCATACAGTTGTATCGGTCGGTTAAAAGAAAATGCTACCAGATCAGCTTTTTCAGATTTTATACTAGCGAAAATGAATGTTAAAAAGAGTATAGATAGTTTTGTAAGTTTGTGTATAAATTTATGCTTTGTGAAAGTATTTGTTTTTGCTTGCATTACTCGTCCTTTAGTAATTTAGTAATTATGTTATAGCGTGTATTTTGTTATATTTTTCTTTTCCTCTAATTTGTTTTTCCAAGTGCAGTACCAGTTTTAAATCTTTTTTCCAGTCGTTAATTGGGTTTTCTTGATTGTACACGTACAATACTTTGTCTATGGAAACAGCGTGTTTGCCGGCCATTTCAAGCATTGGAAACATCATTGCCATATCCCATGTCATAGCATAAAATTTATTTTCATAAAGCAGGTCTTTTTTTGCGATTTTTTTAAATAATCCTGCATAGAATGTGCGCAAGTGCGAAGAGAGCCACCTGAACTTTCTAAATGCATTTTGTGATGTTATTACATCAGGGATTTTTTGGCAGTGTCCTGTTTTGCCTGATGGGTATATCTCATATTGGCCGTATGTCATCCAGACATTTTTATCTTGGTATACTTGGTTGATGTAAGAAAGTACATGTTCGTCTTTGAACCAATCATCGCCATCGAGAGTGACGACTATGTCGCCATTTTTGCACGAATGTATTGCATGGTACAGGTTGTACATGGCGCCTTTATTAACAGTGTTTTTGATGAGCTTAATTTTGTGCTCGAGATTATGTTTTTTTATGTAATGCTCTACTGCTTGGCCAGTGTCATCTTTTGAGCAATCATCAATGTAAATCGCTTTCCAGTTTTTATATGTTTTTTCCTGAGCTGCAAGCATTGATAAGTTTTTTTCATACCATTTCATATTATTGTAAGAGGGAATTATGACAACAATATGTTTGTTTTTATTAGATGCTCTAGATTTTCTATAGCTCTTGAGATACGTTAATGAGAAGGCCATTATCGCTACAAATGCTAGTAGTACTCCGCTTTTTTTGATTTTTTTACTAAAAAAATCTCTTTTCTTCATTGCTCTTTCCTTACTCTTTCCTGTCTTTTTTGATTATAAATTTTTTCTGCGATAAACATATCGCATGGGGTTAAAAAGTCAATCAAATAATTTTGGCCAATAATTTTAGGCAACAGCGTGGTTTTGGAGCAGCATCAACATACTACATAAGCTGTTGCCTAAATTTTTTAATCTAAATCTTCTCTTTCACAAAAAGATAAACCAGTTTTTAATAAAATTGAACTATTTTTTGATAAAAATAATGGCAATATATCTATTTTCATCCCATCTGCTCCGTCTGGTTTATCTGGCGCAATGGCAATAACTTTTGAGTTTTCAAAAAATAGGCCTACCTGGTTTGCATCAAAATTTTGCTTGTTTATACGTGTTTCTAGATCTTGGCAAGTTTGATATTCTATATTTTTCAGAGTTTTTAAAATAGTTTCTTTTTTGTACATGGTCATTAACAGATTATTTGGCATTTTCCAGTCATGCTCTCCATCCTTAAATTGCCATGCATACACCCCGTATTTTATTTCTGTATGGGGGGCAATATGTTGTTTTCTTGCAAGCGCGCTATTTTCTTGAATGTTTTTGCCGAGTGAAAAATAAAAGCCATATGCATATGTTTGATCCAAAAGTTGGCTACACTTTTTTAAATTAACAAAATCTTTTACGATAATATTGTCTTTTGCAATAAGTATGTATGTGCTATCGCAGGTGCTCAGAATCTCTTGTAGTGAGATTTTGAGATTGTTATGTGGGACAAACGTTACGTAGTTAAAATCGTTGGCTACCGTCTGAATATTTTGATGAATATCTTGCTGAATATCTTGGTTCACTTGATTGTTTTTTTCTTCGTAAAGCACATATATATTTTTTTCGCCTGAGACATAGAATTCTATTGATTCCAGTGTTGCCTGCAGATGTGTAGGAGAATTTTGTGAGATGATAATAATATCAGCTCTTGCATCTTGAGTATATTTTTTTAGTGGTGTTTTTGTTGGTTTATATTTTTCTTTTGCCCGTATCACATGTTCCAGGTGAAGTTGTTTTATAAGTTTTGTTTTAAAATCATTAATTGGGGTGACGCAATTGTAGACGTACAAAACATCGTCAATGAATTTGAATTTGCCCTTGGCCATCTCAAGCATTGGCATCATAAATGCCATATCCCATGTTACCTGGTAGAATTGGCTGTCTTCCAAGAAATCTTGTAGTTTTATCTGTTTAAAAAGGCCTGCGTAGAAAGTACGAAGGTGGGATGTTATCCATCGGTCTTCTCTATATGCATGTGCGCGTATTATATTTGGTTTTATTTGTCCGCAGTGTCCTTTTTTTGTGAAGTATTTATTGTGTTTTTTGCTGTAGTGTAGTTCTTGATATTGGCCGTATGTCATCCAGATATTTGGGTCTTGATAGGTTTCATTTATTTTTTGAAATACATATTCATCTTTGAGCCAGTCATCTCCGTCGATGGTTACGATAATAGTGTTATCATCACAGGTGTGTACTGCTTTGTAAATATTGGCCAGTGCCCCGGTGTTTTTTGGGTTATTTATCAGGGTAAATCTATGCTCCTGTTTTATTTTTCTTATGTAGTCTTGTACCAACTTTCCGGTGCCATCTGGTGACTTGTCATTTATGTAAATAACTTTGTAATTCTCGTATTTTTGCATGAACACAGAGTTTAAGTTTTTTTCGTACCAGTCTTTATTATTGTAAGAGGGTATGATGACGACTATTTCTCGTTCCCGTTTTTCACCTGTCTGAGTGAGGGCTGGGTGAGCAATACTTAAAGCGTACGAGAGAGTGAAAGACAAAAGAGCTATGCTTGCCAAGGTTAGTTTTTTTGTGAGCTTCATAGGCTATCTCCGGTAAAAAAGTTGCGTTATATTTTATATTTCAAAAATGCAGTGGTTCAAAAACTTATGTTTCCCAAATTGTGACTTTGAAATTCTAGGTTTATATGTTCTGTTGAAGATTTATTTTGCAGCAAAAATAGCGGCGCAATGTTTATTTTCATGTGAGCTCGTAATTTCTCCAGTATGGTTTCTTTTTTTGCTTCGAGAGCCAAAGCTTTTGATTCTTTAAAAAATAGGCCAATATTGCGCAAATCAAAACCTTGGTAATGCCATGCGTTACATAAGTCTTGAGAGCATGTGTAGTGTATTGGCGTAATTAAACTGAGAATATCTTTTTTTCTGTACAGAGCCATAGAGAGAGCGAAAGGTTTCTTCCATTCTTGCTGCCCGTATGCAAATTGCCAGAAAAAGATCCCATCTTGAAGTTCTGTGTGCACTGGTATATTTTGTGTTTTAACTAATTTTGTGTTCTCTTGTATATTTTCCCCAAGAGAAAGATAAAACCCATGGGCATAGGTGCTCTCAAGAAGTTCTATGCACATGCTTATGTCAACAAAGTCTTTGAGTATACAGTTGCCTTGAGCAAGTAATATGTGTTTATTGTGTGTAAGTTCAAGTATTGATTCGAGCATGCTCTTGAAGTTGGTAGGGTTTACTTTTATTAGTTCAACTTTAGGATAATCTTTTTTTACTTGTTCATAAAGATCCCTGTATGTGCCATGACAAGGGTCTTTTAAGACATAGATTTTGTCTATTGCGTTTGTGTAGCATCGCACAGATTCGATCATTGCATACAGATATGCAGGGTTGCCTTCTGAGATTATTATTAGGTCTGTGTGAGCATGTTGTGGGATATTGCGTGATGGAATCGGTTTGTCTATTTGTAACGGTTCATAGCTCTTTTGTGAGCGTATAAAATGTTTAAGGTATACCTGTCTTAAAACTCTCAATTTGTTGTCGCTCAGATTGGTTAACTTATTATAAACATATAAAACTTCTTCTATGAATGAGAATTTGCCACCGGTCATTTCTACCATAGGGTACATGAGGCCGAGATCGCATGTGGCATTATAAAATGTGCCATCGCATAGTAAATCTTTGAGTTTTATGTGCTTGAACAGTCCTGCGTAAAATGTTCGCAATGATGATGTTATCCATTGTATTTGTCTATATGCATTATGTAAGATTACTTTTTTTGAGACTGTGTCGCATGTACCGAGTTTTGTGTTGGTAGTTTTTTCAGCACGTTTGTAATATAGTCTTTCAAATTGCCCATATGTGAGCCATATATTTTTTTCGTTATATGCTTTGTTTACGATTTGCAGTACATTTTCATGTTTGAACCAGTCATCCCCATCAAGGTGTAATATAATTTCATAATCTTTGCACATATGAGCAGCTGTATAATGGTTTGCCATTGCGCCCCTATTTTCTTTATTGTGTATGATGGTCACTCTATGTTCTTGCCCACGCTCTTTTATATATTGTTCTACCAGATCTCCGGTTCCATCAGTTGAGGCATCGTTTGTGTAGATTATTCTATAATTTGTATAATTTTGATTAAAAACTGAGTCCAAATTTCGCTTATACCAATCTTTATTGTTGTAGGAAGGTATTTCTATGACCATTGGTTTTTCTGGATAGTTGTATTTTATGTGACTTTTTTCTTCTGTATGTGCGTGTAAAAAAGAGAAACTCAAGAAAAATAGAATTATGGATTTTGTAAATGTATTGCGCGTCATTACTTACCTCTTGTTTTAAGTTTTAAAAATTCTTTTGTTAACTGTTAGTAGTTTTGGGATCCCAGCCTTCAGGTTTTAACCAGCTTCCTGCCCAATGGTGTACAGCAAAAGATTCTGGTTTAATCCAGTTTTTTCTAGGAAGTTTTTGTTCGTCGTAACCACAAGGGTAGAAGTAACTTGCCGGCAAGGCGACGTTAACAAACTTGCTTTGTATTGGGGTTTCACAAAATGATTTTGTAAAATGAAGAGGTCCCGTGGAGACTACTATTTGTGGATTGTGCCAGTCAGCATGTATTGTTTCTACGCAATGTTTTAGTATAGGGTGGCCTGCTCGTGCGGCAAACAGTGCAGCTCCAAGTTGAATGAAACTGGTATCAAGCGGTTGTATGCCGGTGTAAAAATCATACATATGGTGGAGCATATCAAGAGGCTTTAAACATTCGTAATCCACATCTATGTATACGCCCCCAAATCTATACACTACTTCCCACTTTAAAATATCTGATCGTTGGCCATAGTTTCTGGTTTTATCAAAAAACTTTCTGTTGTCAAAATTAATATTTTTTACGTCTATGACTATGCGTTGGCCTTTTTTATTTGTTTCTAGATATTTTTTTAACCCGTCAAAATCAAGCTCTTGTATGTTTCCCAGGTCGTAATTTTTAGGGTTATCTACCCAGAATACAAATGTCCACTCAGGGTGGTATTTGAGCCAAGTATCTAAGAATGGCCTGTATTGCTCTGGCAATTTTTTCCCAAGCCATATGTAATGAAATACTTTTGGTATTTTGCAGATACGTTGGGGATTTATTTTGCCAAGACTGTTTATGTCATATTGATACTTAAAAAAATCAAATAGAGATCTGTTTTGGGAGTTTATTTTATGTTTGTATCTTGTTGTTTGCATAGATTTGTCAAAATCTAGATACAACTTTTTTGCTAACGATTTGAATTGGTTGGGGTTTTTATATGAATCTGTGTTTGTTCTACCTCTAAAACAGCTAGGGATACTTATCACAGTGATAAGTAAAAAAGCAGCATAACGCTTCATCAGTTGTTCCAATCTTTAATTAATTCTTGATTTTGTATCTTTTTAAAATCACCTCTTCTGTATTGTAATGGCATCCAGGTCATTCCCCACCAGTGAATAGCAAATGCCCCCAATTTTTCCCATTTTTTTCTATTTATTATTTTCTCATACCCGCCAAGAGGATAAAAGTAGGAAGCAGGGAATGCAATGTCGATGGTGTCCAATTTCTCAACTATATCAAAAAGTGCTCTGGTAAAATGAATAGGTCCTGTTTTTGCAGGAGCGCCTTTATGGGAATAATAACTTTCTTTCATGGTCTCAATAACGTGTTTTAATAATTTATGTCCCGGTTTAGCTGCAAACAGTGCAGCGCCAAGTTGTAAATATTGTGTGTCCAATGGCTGTATGCCAACATAAAAATCATAACAGTGATGCAGGTGATCAAGTGGCCTTAAGCTCTCAAAGTCAGTATCCACATAGACACCGCCATATCGATAGATAATCTCATATTTTAGTATGTCTGATTTTACTCCAAAGTTTACCGCGTTCTCATAAAGATCTTGATTGTCCAGCGTAATTTTTGCCACATCTGCATCGGTCCAGAGCTTGAACTTCCAATCAGGATGTTTTTCTTTCCAGGTGACAATATATTTTTCAAGTTCTTTTGGCACACTTGGGTCATCTACTTTGCCATTTATCCATACCACATGTATAATCTTTGGAATTTTAGGATCTTTTGATGGCTTTACTTGGGTTAAGTTGTTTTTTTCATAAAGTCTTTTGAATAGTTTGTAAAGTTGTATTCCATCAACTTCGGTAACCTGTTTTGTTCGGGCAATAGCTTTTGCGTATTTTTTTACTTGCATAGAAGTGGCAAAATCTATGTACATGTTTTCATGATCCCACCCGAGATCATTTGTCTTGGCTGTTAAGTTACTCAAATAAAAAATAAATATAAAATAAAGCGTGAAAATAAAGGGGTTTGTTTTTTTTTGCAACATCATTATCCTTTTTATTAGAAATTACTTAAATTTATAAGAAAAACTAGCATAGTGTTGAGCTTAGTCAACTTAATTTTTAAATTTAAAATTGGGCATAAATTATTGGAGAAACTGTGAGAAATACGATAAAATTATTATTTATATGTAGTTTGTTTATGTTTTCATTTTCGTATGCTATGAAAAAAGATCATAAAGTGAATAAAATAAATCTTTCTAAGAAGATGTGTGGTAAAGAAGCAGACTTGGCCAAGTGTATTAGGTTTAGCCAAAAGCTGCAAAAAGGGCAGACGCAAAAAGGGGTGAGAGCGAAACTTTCAGAGTGCATTGCAGGGACTCTTTTAAAAACGTTATTCTGGCTTTCTGGGTGCAAGGTTCAAGTTACACGCCTACCTTTCTGGAATAATTGGAATTAATTCTGGCACGAGATAGTTATATCATACAATTTATTGTTGCGTAGATTCTGTTTGAATCGAAAACTTAATATTTTAGGAAGCAATCGTAGTTTTTTTGGAAAAATGTTTTCTTTTTTCACTAAAACCAACTTGATAAACTCTAAAATATCTTCTTTTCTGTTTACATGAAGTGCTGATCTAATATCTATCTTTTTATTTTTGTAGATTTGCAAGAAAATATCTGCTTCAACTGGCGCTATTTTTTTAAAAAGTTTTTGAAGGTCGCCAAAGGCTATTCGTATGAGTAGTTGTTGCACTTGTTTATCGTTAGATGTGTTAATAATGAGATTGATCTTTTCCTGCCTTGTTTTGCAGTTATGATAATCATGCGCTGTCTGGAGTATTTTTCTAGTTTTTTTGTGAGAGATCTCATTTATGTATTCTTGCTTCATAGTTGCGCCATTTTCCAGAAGTATTTTGGCTATCTTAAAATCTTCATTTGTGTATTTTTTTTTCTTGAATTTTTTTTCCATGGAGAGAAAAATAGTCTCAATAGGGGCCATTTTGTAGCGATTTGCAATAGTAACGTCGGCTCCATGCTCCATTATAAAATATTTTACTGTTTCTAATTGCGCATTACTACATGCAGTATAAAGAGGTGTTTCTTTGCTGCTTCCGTATGTTTTATTTATATTATGTTCAAATTTTTTAAAAAAATATTTGCAGGCTTCTATGTAGCCATGACTACAGGCATAAGGTAATAGGAGTTCAGAGTTTAAAGCTTTTTTTTCTATCCGTTTTATAAACTTTGTTTGATTGTTTTTGCATGCGAGGCAAAATATTTTATATTTTGTACATTTTATATTGATCGGGAACTGTAAGATATAGGAAAAGAGGTTAAGCTTTTTATTTTTATAAGCTAATTCTAGATATTGGGAACTCATGTGTTCTAATGCTAACTCTTGTGTTATTTTTTTAAAGTCTTTAAGGCTGCCTGTTTTGCAGATTTCCATTAATCTTTTTTTCTTGCTTTTTATTACCTGTTCCAAGAACTTTACCACTTCTTTTTGTTTGGCTTTTTTTGCAAGCTCCATTGGCGTTTTTCCGCGTTCGTTGTGGAAGTTTATCATAACTTCACATGTCTTGAAAATTTTCTTATGAAAGGTGTCCTCGGGGATTGAACTGACGTTTATTTTAACCTTGTGTGTTCCTATAAGATACATAATGATATCCATTTTTCCAGATATGCATGCGCAATGCAAAGGTGTATATTCGTATTTTTTGGTTTTTGTCTGAGCAAGTTCAGGATTTTTCTCTAAAATATATCTTACTATTTCCAAGTTTCCCATTGCGCAGGCGATATGCAAAGGTGTAATGCCTATTTGATCGAACTCTTTGATTTTATAGGCATATACGTTTGATTTTAGATATTTTTGTGCCAAAACTTTAAACTTTTTGGTGTTGTTTTTTTCACACGCTTTATGCAGAGGATATTTTTCTTCTGGAAAAAATGTGCCAAGAAACTTCTTCATAGGGAAACTATGTGTGCCATATAGTAAGAGTATTGATGCAAAAACACCAAAAACTAAAAATTTTTTACTTATATTTTTGTTTACCTTTTTCATGGGGACAACCTCCTTAATTGTATTATTTCGCTTCGTCTTAATACTCCGAATCTTTGATTCGGGGATGAAAGCCCCTTCGGCGGGCTCAGGACAGGCGTGGCGTCCGTCCCTTCGACAGGCTCAGGATAAACTGCACCTTGGCGAAGACGGATTTAATTACATTATTTTTTAATACGCACTATTTAGCACCATTGGTGCGTAGCACCATTGGCGCGTAGCGCTATTTTACTCGCTATTTTTACCATTATATATACAGTATATCAAAATTTTACAAATAGACAAGTTTTTTCTGCTTTTTGGGCATATTAATCAAAAATTTTGTTTTTTACGCACCATTGGATCGTGCTTTTGATCCCATCTACAAGCGATATGGTCGGCGACCAGCCCAACTGCCTGATTCTATCGATATTAAGTTGCTTTTTAGGCGTGCCATCAGGTTTACTTGTGTCGAATACAAGCTTGCCTTGGTAGCCAATTATGTTTTTAATCGTAAGCGCCAAATCTTTGATAGTTAAGTCAAGCCCTGTGCCAATATTGACAATTTTTTGGCCGTTATAATTTTGCATTAAAAATATGCAGCCCTTTGCCAGATCGTTAACGTGCAAAAACTCTCTATATGGGCTGCCGCTTCCCCAGATAGTGACATGTGGTTTGTTCTCTTTTTTTGCTTCATAAAATTTGCGAAGTAATGCAGGCATAACATGTGAGGTGATCGGGTTAAAATTGTCATGTGGGCCATACAGGTTTGTGGGCATGCAAGCAATAAATTGTGTCCCATATTGTTTGTTGTATGATTGGCACATTTTGATGCCGGCAATTTTTGCAATTGCGTACGCGTCATTTGTTGGTTCAAGAGCGCCGGTGAGTAAATATTCTTCTTTGATTGGTTGCGGACACATTTTTGGGTAGATACAAGATGAACCTAAAAATAAAAGTTTTTTAACGCCATATTTATATGCGTTTTGAATAACATTTGTTTGGATCATTAAATTATCATAAATAAAATCCGCAGGGTAATCGTTATTTGCTTTAATGCCCCCAACTTTTGCAGCAGCCAAAAATATAAACTTCGGTTGTTCCTGCTGGAAAAATAGCTCTACCTGTTTTTGATCTCTCAAGTCCAGCTCTTTTGAGCTTCTGGTTACAATATTTGTAAAGCCCATTTTTTTGAGTTCTCTGGTAATTGCTGAGCCTACAAGCCCTTTGTGTCCAGCGACATAAATCTTTGAATCTAGCTTCATTTTCAACTTTGCTTTTCGTGCTTATAGCTCTTTTTACTTTAGTGTGAAAGTGATAATTCGAAATCTCTGAAAAGTACTGACAGATGTATTCCTTCTTCCGTTCGTCCTGAGCTTGTCGAAGGATCTAAAATCCTTATAATACAAAAATCTGGTAAAAATCATTTCTAAAAACATCTTTTAAATTTTCATGAATTTTTACATCCTTCGACAAGCTCAGGACGAACGGAAGAAAAAATTATTTCCAGTAGGTAAATTTCAAGGATCCTGAATTATCGAATTCGTGTTATCTTTTTACTTACAAATGGGTTTTTCGCTACTTTAGATCCCATCTTATTTTTTATCTCATTTTTATTTCTATATAACTTTTTCTCAACTTTCTTACAGTCACTTTCTACCATAAGTTTTACTAACTCATGAAAAGTAATTTTTGGTCGCCAGTTAAGTTCTTTATGCGCCTTGCTCGCATCACCAACTAACAAATTAACTTCTGTGGGTCTGAAATATCTTGGGTGTACAAGCACAAGGGGGATGCCGGTTTTTTTATCAAAGCCTTTTTCTTGCAACCCTGAACCAAACCATTCAATTTCTATGCCTGCTTGTGCAAATGCAAGTTTAGTAAACTCTCTGACGCAGTGCGTTTGCCCAGTTGCGATTACATAATCCTCAGGGGTTTCTTGTTGCAACATGAGCCACATCGCCTCAACGTAATCCTGCGCATGTCCCCAGTCACGTTTTGCGTTCAAGTTTCCCAGGTGCAAAGTTTTTTGCAGGCCATGTTTTATGCGGGCAACGGCCCGTGTAATTTTTCTGGTGACAAATGTTTCGCCCCGTCTTGGCGATTCGTGATTAAATAAAATCCCGTTACACCCAAATATATTGTACGCTTGTCTGTAGTTTATAGTTATCCAGTATGAGTATAGTTTTGCTGCTGCGTATGGCGATCGCGGTGCAAATGGCGTACATTCATTTTGTGGTATTTCACTTGCATTGCCATATAGTTCACTTGTAGAAGCCTGATAAAATTTCGTTTTATTCTCAAGCTTTAAGATACGTATTGCTTCCAAAATGCGTAGTGTGCCTAGTGCGTCTGCTTGTGCTGTGTACTCAGGAGTGTCAAACGAAACGGCAACATGACTTTGTGCAGCCAGATTATAAATTTCATCCGGTTGCACCTCCTGGATAATGCGTATCAGGTTTGTCGCATCGGTCAAGTCGCCATGGTGCAAAATAAACTGCCGATTAAAATTTTCATGCTCATCCTGAAACAGATGGTTTATCCGGCCTGTATTAAAAGAGGATGATCGTCTTTTGATACCGTGTACTTGGTACCCCTTGTGTATCAAAAATTCTGACAGATAGGCCCCATCTTGCCCCGTTACGCCTGTGATTAGTGCTTTTTTCACTATAAGTACTCAGAATTATTACTATCTTCTTTTAATTTTTGTACAATTTGTTTTACCTGCTCAGCTTTATCTCTTCTGGTTACCAATAGTATACCGTCAGCCTCAACAACACAAAGATTATCTACACCAACCAGTGCCACAAGCTTGTCTTTTACGTTTACCAGATTATTTTTAGAATCTACAGAAACTGTGTTCTCTTTAAGTTGCATATGCTGTTTTTGTATTGTCAAAAATACTTCTATATTGCCTACATCGCACCAAGGAAAATCTGCCGGAATAACACACGTATTTTTACTTTTTTCCATTATCGCATAATCGATAGAATCTTTTCTTACCTCGTTGTAATCCCCAACTCCATTTACATAATCTCTCACACCTTGTAAAATATCTGGTGCATACTTTTCAAATTCTTTGACAAATACATGACACTTTCCACAAAACGTACAAATATTCCAGACCATATTATCTTTTTTGATATACTCTTTTGCAACGCTTAGCTTCGGCTTCTCATGAAACTGTAATACCGGATACGGCGCGCTTTTATTATTATTATTATTATCCCCATACCCATTTGCAGTATCAAACTCTATATATCCATATCCAGTTGCAGGGTAAGTTGGTTTGATGCCAAACAGCGTGATCTTGTTATTATTTTCCATAAATTGTATCGCCTGATGCATATATTGCACAAACTTCTCTTGATCTTCAATAAATGGATCTGAGGGCAGGAAAATTACGCAAGCTTCAGGGTTAACTTTTTGAATTTCTAAACAGGCGAGCAAAATAGCCGGAGCTGTGTTACGCATTCCTGGTTCAACCACAATGTTGCCAATTCTATCTCCCACGTATCGCACTATATTTTTCTTGTGTCTTTCAGTGGTACTAATCCAGATATTCTCTTTAGGCACTAGATTGCAAATTCTATCGATGGCTTGATCTAGCAATGTTTTACTTTTGCCAACTGCAAGAAACTGTTTTGGCTTGTTTTGTCTACTTAACGGCCAGAGTCTTGTGCCACTTCCCCCTGCTAAAATGACAAAATAGACGTTTTTATATTTCACACTTTCATTTTTTCTAATATTTCCCATACTATTTTGCATACATTCTCCAAATAGATGTACTTTATGCGTAACAAGTAAAAAAAGACCCAAAAAACTTATTTGAAATAAGCTCAAGATTTTTTTCTTCATGGCTTCTCCTTTTGAAGTTAGAAAATAAGAATATTAAAAACGTGCAATCGTTTGATCTATAGTTTCTATCACGATTTTTGATAAATGCAAAGAGTTTTAATATATTTTTCTCATACTAGTATGGGTTTGGAACACTTTCCCCGATTTTGCACAATTTAAATAGGATATAGAAAATTGGTGCTCCAAAAGTGTACAACGCGCAATTGCAGCATTTTTTGCATTTTTCTTTTCTGCGTGAGCATATGCTGTATTGATTGCCCTTTCTTTTTCGTAGCAATTTCTTTTTTATATTCTTTTTCTTTGGCCCACAAAAGATAGGGTTTGTGTAGCTTGCAAGTATGCACAACATGCATAAATATAAAAATATTATCTGTTTTTTCATAAATTTTCCCTTCTGGTTTATAAAAAAATTATCTAATGGTGCGCAAAAAAAAGATAGCGATGTTCTTTGGGAATACCTTCGTAAAGTTTGATTTGGCTTTCGTAGCAGTCTACCACGAGTAAACATAGGCATTTTAAGAGTGCTGTGAGGCATGGGGATACTTTTTTGTTGCATGTTCTTTTGAGGCGTATGCACTTTCCCTTTTTTATTTTTCCCGTTCCCTTTTTTATTAGTTTTTTTGTTTTTAATTTTGTACCGGTTTGTCCCCAACTGCTACAAGAAGCAAAAATAAGTAAGCAAGCCAGACTATTTATGTATTTTTTCACGACATCCCTTTTGTTTTGTGTTTTTGTAATATTTTTTAACCAAAAGTATATAAGTTTTCCTGTGTACTATACAAAAAGAAACGCTGCTTATCAATTATTAGTTGGTGTTTGCCCAGCTACTTTAAAGACGAACTATATGGAAATTAGTTGACGAAAGTTCCTGTTTTGTTACCTTTTCCAAAAGAGTTGTATAGAGTTTGTACTTGGAGTCTTGTTATTAATTTTAATTTTATATATTTACATTTTTACGCTGAAAGGGCGAGAGTTATGCAAAAGTTTATTTGCACAAAAATATTGGTTGCGCTAACAATAAATCTTCTTGTGGTGCCGTTTGCCAATTGTATGAGAAATGATTCTAGATGCAAACGCAAACATGAGCGTGAAAGTTATAGAAAGAATAAGTTTTCCCTGAAGGGGAACAAGTTTAAAAAAAGATTAAAAAAACAAGAGATAAAGCAAAAAAACAAAAAGAATCAGGTAGAAAGACTTTATGGCCGGGGGTCTCAGAGGCTGGCAATGATATCGCCATTCAATAAGAAATCTTTGGTATCATTTTTGGTAGTAGCTTTTTTAGCAAGAACAGCTTTTAGTGCTACAGGTTGTGATGGTAAGTATTATGATTATTGTGGGCCTAAATTGTTTGGAATGCAACGATGTGAGATATGCCAAGAATATGATATTGATTGGGCAGGAGATCAGTATTGTACAACCTTGGAGGTTCTACGTCTTGATTGCAGAAACGGTGGTGAGAATCTTGTATTTAGTAGTTGCAGCCAAGTAAAAAAAACGTTACTTGATTCAGGTATCCAGTTAGAAGGCCAAACTTTTTGTTTCACAAAAAATGTGACAGATTCTGCTGGGGTTATATTACCACAGACAGATTGTTGCCACTTTATGAAAAATAAAGATACGTCTGCATGTGAGCGATCTGCAGGTTATTCCCTTGCAAACATGGGTATTTCTCCAGTTTTGAGCTTTCTAGCACCTGTTGTTGCGTTTTTTCTGTATAAGTATTTTCCAAAAATGTGTAAAAAGAAAAACAAAAATAATAATGCAATAACGTATGAAGAAGAAAAAAAGCTTACTCAAGAACAAAGGCGTGAGCTTAGAGAGGGTAAAAAGTTAGAGAGAAAAAGCAGGCCCGAACTTGAAACACAAAGTAAGCGTGCCCTTCGTCAGGCTCCCGTCTTCGTTAAAACCTTGGTTTACCCTGAGTTCAGCGAAGGGACGGGCAGGCAGGATGAAACGACAGAAAGTGAAACTGAAAGTGAGACAGAGACAGGGACAGATTAAAGTTGTGAAAGGTCATGAAAAAATGCAAAAGTTTATTTGTTCAAAATTATTAGTTGCGTTTGCAATAAATCTGCTTGTAGTGCCATTTGCCAATTGTGGCAGGGGAAGTTTTAAGCATAAAAAGGTTGGAAGGGGCAAATCTTTCTTGGTAGGGAACAAGTTTAAAAATAAACTTAGAAAACAAGATAGAAAGCGAAAAAACAAAAAGAACCAGCTAAAAAGATTTGATAGTTGGGGGTCTCAAAGGTTGGGAATAAGGTTGCCTCGCAAGATGAAATATTTATGGTCATTATTTTTGGTAGCTTTTTGTGCAAAAATGGCTTATATGCAAAATGTTGAGGCTTGTGATGGTTCTTTTTGGGACAAATGCATGGTTGATTATATCAACTGGCCTCCAATCGTTACGGATGTTTGCAGAAACTGCTTGGCTGGAGATCCAAAATATTGTTTGGTATGGGGTTTTCCTGATGCGATCCCTTGTAATAATATAGGTTGCGATGGAGAGTTGTATGATTTTTGCGATAAGGAAAAAGATAATCTACAAACTTGTTGTTATTGTGAAGGTGAGCTATACAAGAGTGAGAACGGATTTATTAAAGGATATGCTTGTACTGGGTATCTTACTTGTCCAATTATTAACTGTGAGTACTTCAGGTCGCCAAGTTCAATTTGTACCTCAATGAAAAAATCTATGCTTGATTCAGGTGTGCAATTGGAAGGTCAGACTGTTTGCTACAAAAGTAATGCAACAAATTCTGACTGTTGCCACTTTATGAAAAGCGAAGATACGTCTGCCTGTGAGCGATCTGCAGGTTATTCCCTTGCAAATATGGGTATTTCTCCAGTTTTGAGCTTTATAGCACCTTTTGTTGCGTTTTTTCTGTATAAGTATTTTCCAAAAATGTGTAAAAAGAAAAACAAAAATAATGATGCAATAACGTATGAAGAAGAAAAAAAGCTTACTCAAGAACAAAGGCGTGAGCTTAGAGAGGGTAAAAAGTTAGAGAAAAAAAGCAGGCCCGAACTTGAAACACAAAGTAAGCGTGCCCTTCGTCAGGCTCAGGATGAAACGACAGAAACAGAAACTGAAAGTGAGACCGAGACAGGGACAGATTAAAATATTGTTTTTTACAAAACTTTTTATACGAGGATACAAAAAATGAAAAAAATTGTTTGTTCAAAATTATTAGTTGCGTTTGCAATAAATCTACTTGCGGTGCCATTTGCCAATTGTGGCAGGGGAAGTTTTAAGCATAAAAAGGGCAGAAGGGGCAAGTCTTTTTTGAAAGGGAATAAGCTTAAAAATAAGTTTATAAAACAAGAGAGAAAGCGAAAAAATAAAAAGAATCAGGTAGAAAAATTTTATGACAGGGGGTCTCGAGGATTGAAAATAGGATTGCCATTCAATACGAATCTTTGGGTGCCATTTCTTGTGGTAGCTTTTTGCGCAAGAACGGCTTTTAGCGTGTATAGTTGTGACTATAATGAGGGCGATGATTGGTACGGTAAGTGGTATGATGTGTGTGGACAGGAGAGAGATGGTTATCAATTGTGTTGTATGTGTGATGGTGATAAAAGTGTAGATGATAAAGAGTGTTATGGTAGGCCGTATGATTGCAAATATGTAGATTGTCTTTCTAACAATCTACCGTGGGCATCAGTGTCCTGCGGTACATTAAAAGAGCTAGCGCCTGTATCATTTGGATCTAGCGAAGAAAAAACTCTTTGTGTTAAACAAAATATTACTGGTAAGGTTCAGGCAACATGTTGCAATTATCTTCCACTTAATAACCCTTGTACGTTAGCGGAGAAATCTTCTTTCACAAGTATGATTGTTACACCGGTTTCGAATATACTTGCTATTTTCGCAGGATTTCTCTTTTACAAGTGTTTATCAAAAATGTGTAAAAAGAAAGATAATGATTTAAATTCGAAGAAAGCAATAACATACGAAAAAGAAAAAGAGCTTTCCCCGACAAAGCGGCTTGAACTTATAAAAGGAAAAGAGGGCAAAGGTTGTGATAGCGGGCTGGAAACAAAAACTGAGAGTGAGACAGAAGATGAAACAGAAACTGAGTCTTGTACTGAGAATGAGACAGAAACTGAAATAGATACTGAAACGGAGGAGATAGAGTAAACTAAAAGAGATAGATGGCAAAGTTTTTTCTTTGCCATCTCTAGATTTTTTTTGGGGGAGCATCTGAAGCCTTAAAGGTTAATTCAAGTTGTTTATATTTGCATCGAAAGGCAAAAACTGTGAAAAAATTTATATGTACAAAATTATTGGTTGCTTTGACAATAAATCTTCTTGCGATGCCACTGGCCAATGGAGGCAAAAAGCGTTACAAGCGCAGGTACGATAAGGGGAAAAATTATAGGCGTAAAGAGCGTCGATTTAATTATAGTGGTAGGGTTAGTAAAAAAGAGAAAAGAAGAAAGAGCAAGTGGCAGCAAAGTATAAATATAGAAAAATTAAGTAAAACTAATAGGGCTAGAAATAAGAATTGGCCAGAGATACAAAAAAAAGCTAGACAAGAGTATCTGCTAAAAAAACACAAGAAATGTATAGAATATAGAAAAGATACAAAAAAGTTTGAAACATCGCGGGGATTGTCATTTGGCAAGTTTATGATGCCAAAGTTTTCACGCTTTTTTATCATGATACTTCTTTTTGTGAATGTTTTTGCGCAACAACATGAGATTGAAACGAATATTTATCGTGATGGTCGGCTTGTTTGCAATACGTATACAACGTATGTTGTTTGGAAAGATCCAGAGACGGGTGAAATTGAAGACTTCGGTTATCCACAGAAGTGTGGTGTTACAAAAGAAGAATGTATAACCGATACATATTATATTAAATTAATAGATGATTATGGGAAATTAGATTATTATACGACATGTTATTGTGAAGTGAAAAGTGATTTAGGTTATCAGTTGCACTGTGAAATTCCTCGAAATACCCACGCTTCTACTTCAGCTTTAAGCACTACGTCAAATATTTTTTCTACGGTTACTTCTACTTTAATTGCATCAGGCTGTGCTCTAACAGGTCTATTTGGAGGGTTGTATTGTTTGGGCAACAAGATTATCAAAAAGATGCGCTTAAAATCGAAAAAAGAGTTGTCAAACTCAAAAATTGTCAAGGTTGAAGAAAAAACAGGCACAGATAACGCCCTTCGTCAGGCTCTCGTCTTCCATCTTCGCCAAGGCTATGACGGACAGGTCGTTAAAACTACTACGGGCAGGCAGGATGAAACGACAGATACGGATACAGACAATGAAAGAGTGATTGAGATTAGCGATAGCGATCAGTATGAAAATAGTGAGACAAGCACAGAGGTGGAGACGACAGAGGTAGAAGATGAGTCAGACTCAGAGTAAAAGTAAATTAGGGGCAGAAACCATGAGAAAATTTATATGTACAAAATTGTTGGTTGTTTTTTTTATAAATTCACTTGTAATCCCGTTTGCCAATTGTGGAAAGAAGTATTACAAGTGCAAGCATGACAAGGGCAGGAATTATAAGCAAAAAGAGCGTCAATTTAATTATAGGGATAGGGTTAGTAAGAAAGCGAAAAAGAAAGCTCGTAAATGGCAAAAGAGAGTGGAGAAGTTAAGTAAAACTAATAGAGCTAGAAATAAGAATTGGCCGGAGATACAAGAGAAAGCCCGAAAAAAGTATCTACTTAGTCTAGGAAAAAAACAGAGAGTTTTTGCTCGTAAGAGATTAAGCGGGTTAAGAGAGGGTAGAAAAAAGAAGAATAGGGGGGATGGGCTTGAGTCTAAATCTTTGTTAAGAAAACTTGGGAAGCTTTTTGGGCTTCGTGTGCCTAAAAAACTTTTATTTTTTGGCATATTTTTAGCTATTTTAGCTCTTAGTTCTGCAGAGCGTGTACATGCTATCGCTATGGGTCTAGATGCAGAAGTTCCAGATAAACTTAATTGTGAGTATATTGTCTTGAATGATAGGGAGTACTTGTCATGTTTCGGTTGGTTTAGGACTAAGCCTTGTTATGAGGGATATTATCTTGTTAAGGCGTATCATAATTTTTGGGGGATTCTTGTGACTCCGGAACTTGTTTACTGCTCGTGTGTCTATGATTATTTTGAAGATGGAAAGGATTGTTTGTCGTGTGATGTGCTTCATTTTTCTTCCCCTTCAGTGGGCTATACCTTTTCTCAAATTAATTTAGATAACCAAAACACTGTTGCTTTGAGCACAACAGCAAGTGTTACCAATATTGTTATGTCTACTTTGCTAGCATCAGGGTGTTTAATTGGCACTATTGGGGGCTTGTGTTGCTTGTATAAAAAGATCAAGAAAGACATGCACTTAGAATCCAAGAAAGAGCTGGAAAATTCAAGCACGGTTACGCTTGAAGAAGTAGAAGAAGATTCTCAAAAAAAGAATAAAGATAATAAAAAATATGTCGAGGATTCAAGCGAAGATACAACTGAAACAAGCACAGGGTCAGAAACAGAGCTAGATGAAAAGTAAAGGTAAAGCAGGGGGAAACTGTGAGAAGATTTATATGCGCAAAATTGTTGGCTGTTTTTTTAGTGAATTCGCTTGTAATCCCGTTGGTAAACTGTGGAAAGAAGTATTACAAGCGCAAGCATGACAAGGGTAGGAATTATAGGCGTAAAGAGCGTCGATTTAATTATGTAGGTAGGGTTAGCAAGAAAGAGAAGAAGAGAATAAGTAAGTGGCAAAAGAGAGTAGAGAAGTTAAGTAAAGCTAATAGAGCTAGAAATAAGAGTTTGAAAGTAAAACAAAATGAAGCTAGAAAAGAGTTTTTGAAGATAAAGCAGCTTTTGGGTTGTAAGAGATTTAATGGGTTGAAAGAGAGTAGAAAAAATAAAAAGAGCCTAGATGATCTTGAAGCTGAATCTTTATTTAAAAAACTTGGGAAGTTATTTGGGTTGCGTGTGCCTAAGAAACTTTTATTTTTCGCTATATTTTTAGCCATTTTAGCTCTTAGTTCTGCAGAAGAGATGATGGGACGCGTTAGAGTTGTACACTTTTTTTTCGACACGGTATGTCATTGTACGTATATGTATGAGTTTCCAAGTGGAAGTAAGTCTCTGACTTGTAATTGTAGGGGGGTATATCTGGATCCTTGCGTGGATGATGAGTATGAGGTTACTGTTTATACGCCATACACGCCACTTTCAAAGTATGCATACTGCAGGTGTGAATATATTGATGGAGAGGAGATGGGGGGTTTGCTAAAGTGTAGTGATATTTGGCTTGATGTTCCCGAGCAGTCGTCATCAGGACTATTTTTGGAGAGTAATTTTGGTTATGGTAAAATTGATTTAAATGGCCAAAAATCTGTTGATTTGAGCACAACTGCAAGTGTTGTAAATATTGTTACATCTTCTTTGTTTGCATCAGGGTGTTTAATTGGTACTATTGGATGGTTATGTTGTTTGTATAAAAAGATTAGGGAGAACATGCGTTTGGAATCCCAGAAAAAGTTGAAAAATTCAAGCACGGTTACGTTCGAGGAAGTATAAAAAGACTCTCAAAAAGATTTGGATTAAAAGTAAAAGTGAAGCGGGAGAAAGTAGGAGTGATAATGGTGAGAAAGTTTATATGTACAAAATTATTGATTGCGTTTGCGATAAATAGTGTTGTGGTGCCGTTTGTCAATTGTGGCAGAGGGAGATTTAAACACAAGCAAAGGGGGCAAAGTCATAGATCTTTTTATAAAAATAGAATTCGCAAATCAATGTCTAGAAAGCAGCGAAAATACAAAAATAGACAACAAGTGAGACTTGATCCTCCTTCGCCAAGGCTTCGGAGGACGCAACGCCTTTCATCTCCGCATCAAAGATGCTGGAAATTCAGGCGAGGCGGAAGTAAGAAAACGAAAAAAATAAAGGGAAGAAGTAGCTTGGGCATGTTGGGTTCAAAAAAGGGAATAATGGCAGCAATTTTGTTTGGCTTATTCAGGCCTACAAGGGGAGTGTCTCCGCTTTGTGATTGTCGCACTGCTCCTGAATTTCACACCGATATTATTGGTCCTTGTTCGTGTGACGGGTCGAAATGCTGTGACAAATATTGGAATTGTTGGGATGATAATTTTTGTTCAAACTTTCTTGGCTGCAATACGTTAAAATCAGAATTTTCGAAATTGGGTCTTGAGCTTGATAGTGGAAATTTTTGTATTACCAGAAATGGTACAACAAAAGATAAATTGTGCTGTTCTTTCGGGAGCAACGTTATTGAGAACATTATTTTTGTCTTCTTTATGGTGTCTCCATTATTGCTTGCTCTAGTGGCAACGGCTTGCAAGCTTCCCGGGTATTGTTCTGATGCATGTAACAAGAAAAAAAATAAGACCATTAATTCGAATGATTCGAAGAAAAAAGAGTCTGTTAAGCTTAAGAAAGTTGTTATTAATGGTAACAATACTGAGGCCAATAACAAGCCTGAGATACATAGTGAGACGGATACTCAAACTGAAACGGAGTCTGAGACTGAGACGGAGTCTGAAAGAGAAACTGAGAGTGAGATGGAGACAGAGACTGAAATAGAGACGGAGGATTAAAAACCCCTTCTACTAACAAAAAAATAATCCCCCGATAAAAATTTTAATATTTAATCCTCAGTATCTGTCTCTGTGTCTATCTCAGTCTCAGCTTCAGTATCAGTGTCGATTTCGCTTTCCGTCTCAGTATCTGTTTCAGTCTCTGTTTCTGTTACACTCTCAACTATTGGGTCTAGGGCCGCAGAGTCACTCTCCATTTCACTTTCAGTTGTGGTAATATCTGTTTTAGTCTCACTCTGGTCAGTTTGTATTGAAATATTTCTAGTCTTTTTATATTTAGTTTTAGATTTAGTATAGTATACGGGTTTGTAAGATTTAGGGTTGGTAGCAACCCCAAAGTCAGAGTCTGTCTCAGTATTGGTCGTATAATCTGTTGTATAATCAGACTCCGTCACAGTCTCTTTCTCTGTACCACTTTCACAGCTTCTTGAATCAGTTTTGTAATCAAGAGCGGGCAAATTGTTATCATTATTTTTTTTGGGCGTGATATTAACAACAGGATCTATATCCGTTCTCTTTTTGCGGCACTTTTTTTGCAAGCAAATCCAGGTGCATAAAACACAGAATATAGGAACAAAAACAGACGCAATAACAGAGCTGCAAATCGTAGCAATTGCTAAGCTGTAGTCATATTCTGTCTCATCAAATGTAAATGTTATATTTTGACCAAGCGTGTTTAACTCACTGTCTTCAGGAACAAATATTTGGCCCCTTGCTAAAAGATCTCGAACCGATTCACCATCTTTTAGCATATATGATTGTAGCTCTTCATTTTCTAACATGTCTTGTTTGATCCAATTGGCCAGTTCCAGTAAATCTTGAGAAATGGGTATTTTTTGGGAAGATCTGGTACGAAATAGGTAAAAGAGGGATAAGAGTTTTACCAGAAAATTTAACAACATTTTCGGTATGTTTTCCATGGATTTTAATAGTTTTGTGGGCACATTTTTTGGGAATATGTTTTTTGCGTGTTTTGTTTTATTATGTCTGAAAATTTTTGGCATAGTAAGCATTTTTCTCTTTTTATGCTGTGTTACTCTGTTTTTGTATGTTTGTATTTTTCTTTTGTTTTTCATCTTACGCTTATACTTTTGCCATTTTCTGTTATGTTTATTTCTTTTTGTGTGTCTGCGCTTGAAGCTTTTGTGGTGCTTTCTGCCAGCGTGTGCGTGGGGGACAAAAAGAATGTTGAAAGAAAATGCGGCTAGCAGTGTAGTAGAGAGTAATTTTTTCATGGCTTGAATCCTCTTGGTAAAGTATTATTCTGGGGTAAGTTAATGGTTAAACTCAACAGTAACATTGTATCTTTTCTTTTTTTTGCGTTTTTTGTGATTTCTCTTATTTTTATGTTTTTTGAATTTTTTCTTTTTAGGCTTTGCGCCAGGTGCCTTATTTTTGCGAATTTTTTTAACAGATATGTTTGTAATTTTATCTTGTGTAATAAGATGGGTTTTTTTGTTTTTCTTATGCTCTGATCCGATTAGGCAACACATCTGCGTTTGTAGTAGTATTATTGCGATAAGAGCAACCGTCAGTACGCCTGAAGTTGTTATGAGAGGCCATTTTATACTTGCTATATCTTGTTTTATAGAACAATCTATACCAAAGTTATTATCAGTGCAGTATGAGCCAAAATCTGGGAGTTTGTGGTCTTTGCGTGTTTTGTTAGAAAGCTTGGTCTTAGTACTATTGCATTTATTGAAGTCTATTTTGTACCAGTCATTAAGGCTCCATTTTTCTTTGGTTGTCGCATTTTTTAGGTAACAGTTGTAACAATCTCTAATGTCGCAAACTCTTGTGCCGTTTCTGCAATTCATTATGTAATCAGGAAACTCAGGTGTAGGGCAATAGAGGCCGGTATTATTGAGGCAGTTGGGTGGGCAATAGTTTGGTTCGTCACGACAACAGTATTTCTTTCCTGTAAATCTGCCCAATTTGGTATCTTTGATTTGTATGCAACAAAATTTATACCAAAAAATCCCGCTATACTTTGGTAAAATTTTCCACTTGTGGCTGCAAGTAGTAATCTTTATAAATCTACCTTTTTTATTGTTTTTGGTAGAAATAAAGCTTGGCAGAGAGATAAAAGTTAAGCAGCTGAGCCATTTGTTTTGTTTCAATAGCTTTAAAAATTCAGATTGGGTAAAAATTTCTTGATCTATTTTTCTATTTCTTCTTGTTTTAATTTTTTCTTTGTGTTTTTTGTGTATTTTTTTGCGATTTTTTAAATTTTGTTTGTTTCGTTTGAAAAATCTGCGTGTTTTTCTTTTATTGTGATTGTAGAAACAATTTCTTTTTCTTCCACAGTGGGCAAATGGGATGAAAAAAGTTTGAAAAGAAAATACGGCTAATAACTTGATAGATAGTAATTTTTTTATAATTTGCATCTTATTTACGCTTTATTTGTTTAATTTGTTGATTCACTAGATCCATTCGAATCACTTGAACTATTTGGTATTTCAAGATCAGGCAACTCTAGTTTATATTTTGTAGGTTTTGCTCGAGTTATTGTCAAGCAACAAATCTGTGCTTGTAGCAAGATTATTGCAAGCAGTACTGTTATGGCCAAACCCGTAGTTAAACCAGAGGGCCATTTGAGGCTTGTTATATCTTGTTTAATAAAACAGTCCATGGCAGAATCTTTGTAGGAGCAATACGAATAAGAATATCGGGTTCTATTTTGTGATAACTTACTTTTAGGAGTACACTTGCTGTAGTCTATATTTTCATAACGTTGTGTTGTTTTATTGTAATCGCCTGTAGCATCTTTACCGTAGTAGCATTTGTGGCAATCGAAAATACTACAAACTTTTGTGCCGTTTATGCAATTTTGAATGTGGCCAGGTAGATACTTAGGGCACCAGTAACCTCTCATGCAGTTAGGAGGGCAGAAATCCGGGTCATATCTAATGCAATATAAAAATTTGTGTGTAATGTAAGAATATTTACAACACTGTTTAAGCCAGAAGATTCCTTGGGGTTCCCATAGAGGCATTATTTTATGCCTGCAGAACATGGTCGGGAGTTGTGGCTTTTTTGCAAAGTTAAAACCTGGCAATAGAGATAAAAATAGCAAACCTTTTAGGCAATCGGTTTTTAAAAATTTTGAGAATTTAGTTCTAACAAAATTTCTTTGATCTATTTTATTCTTTTTTTTATGGTTTATTTTTTTTTCTTTACGCCTCTTGTGTGTTACTTTGCGGTTTTTCAAACTTTGTTTATCTTTTTTAAAAAATCTGCTTTTACTCCATTTGTTATGGTAATATCGGTGCCCCCTGCCAGAGTACGTAAATGGAACTGCAAGAAGATTTATTGCAAAAGCAACTAGCAACTTGACACATATGATTTTTCTCAAGATTCTTCCCTTCTTGGCATATATATAAAAAAATAATCAGGATTACAAAACTCCAAATACGACTCTGTTTAAAATATACTTGTGTTCAAAAATTAGTCAAAACATTTTGTTAAAGTTCTTGCAAAAGCTACCAGTTTAATAGAAAATGGTAGCAATCATTATTATTATTATTTATTTTTAACTTACAAGAGGTAGACACGTGAAAAAATTTATTTGCATAAAATTATTGGCAGCATTTTCTGTGAATTTGTTGATGGTACCGATTGTAAACTGTGGTAAAAAACGAAAATATTGTAAAAACAGTGGGTACAGCAGGCGTTATAAGCGTGACAAGCGTAGTTTAAAACATAAGAAGTTTTCGTATAAAACTAAGAAAGAAAAAAGAGTAAGAAAAGAAAGGTACTATAAAAAGCTTGAAAAAAAGTTCAGAAAAAACAACGACAAGTTTGTAACATTAGATGAAGTTCTTTCAGAGTTAGGGAAAAAATTTGGAAATTCTTTAAAGTTTTTTTCAAAGTTGAAGCTTTCTTTAAGGTCTCCTTCAAAAATTCGTATTCCCAAGAAACTTGCGCTTTTCCTTTTTTTAACGCTTTTCAGGACAGCCTTTTCTTACGAAGTTAAGTGCCGAATTACTGTTACTTCCTTTTTTGAGTCGTTTTATACATTTTTTACTACTAAATATTGTGAGCAAGTTGGGTCATCAGTTAGTTGTCCAGCTCCTACCATATTTCCTGAGTCAGCTATTGGGTGTAAAAGTGGTCTCTACAATTTCGAAATGTTTTGTCCTCAATTATATGCAGGTTTTGCAACCTGCTCTTGCCAACTGGGTATTCTACATTGTTTTGGTATAAGTATAGGTTCTCCATTTACCCAAGCTACAACTGTTCAAGATACAACCGTCTTGGATATAACCTCAGGTGTTTCAAGTATTGTCACCCCGATTTTGGTATGTGCAGGATGTATTGTTTTGCCTTTAAGTTTCTATTGCATATTTAAGTGTGTGGTAAAAAAGATGCTTAAAAAAATGCGTATAACATCACAAAAAGAGTCCCCTGAGTTACTCACAGCTTCCTCTAAAAACGAGGATAAGCCAGAGGGGAAGTGTAGAATAATTTCAAAAAATCAAGATGATAATGACTTAGAAACTGAGGATGATATGGAGACGGAGAGCGAAACTGATACAGATACTGAGAGTGAGAGTGTCGAATAGTTTTTTGGGTACTTTAGAATTTATTTCCCGGCTCTTTGCTTTATGCGTCAAAGCCGGGGGATGTAATCTAAATGGTATACTTTTTATTGAATATTTTTTCTGTGTTGGCATTCTTGTGACAGAATTATATTTTGAGTTTCTCTATTTTTATAAATTTTTAATTTTTAACTAAAAGGACAAGCACAGTGAAAAAGTTTATTTGCATAAAATTATTGGCAGCATTTTCTGTGAATTTGTTGATGGTACCGATTGTAAACTGCGGGAAAAAACGAAAATATCGTAAAAACAGTGGGTATAAAAGGTGCTATAGGCGTGACAAACGCAGTTTGAACCATAGAAAATTTATGTATGGGGTAAGCAAAAAAGAAAAAAAAATAAAAAGTAAGCAACGAAAAGTAATTGAGAAGTTAAAAGTTGCGCAAGAAAAAAACAAGCTCCTGCAAAATATAACTGAAAAATTTGTCTATGGTTATTCTTTTATGGGCAATAAAAATATTCGTCAAAAATCTTTAAAAACAGGAAAATCCCGCAAGGCTCTATCTTTATCAATGTTTTCTAAAGCTGCTTTAAGACTTCTTACTTCAAAACCTCTTGTATTTGTATTGTTTTTATTTTTTTTGTTTCTTCGGGCAAAGGCACAAGATGATGTAGAGTACTTCCATTGTGAGGAAGGATCATATTTTTTTTCGGCGATACATATAAGATCTGGCGATTACTATCCTTTTGAGGATATTTACTGCTGGTGTGAGCTTTATACAGATCCAATTTGGGGGGCAGTTTCTGAACTGTTGGTTTGTGAAGATTTCCCCATGTTATATTCAGATCATTGTAAGCCAGGAGAATATACTCTCGAAATGTTTGGTCATTCAGATTGGGAAATTCTAGCTCCAATATCTTGTGATTGCGAAAACGATGTTTACTTAGATTGTAACGGATTTTTTACTGTGAAATGTGAGCCTAGGAGCGTTTTAAGGCGTTTTATCGATAACAGAAAAAACCAAAAGAGTGTTTTGCCTAACAACACAATATTGTTTTGCCCCCTAGAAAACGAATCTGATGCGATCAATTTACCAGCTTTAATTGCGTCAGTAGGAGGCGCAGGGATAGCATTAGGGGCCCTTTGCTGTTCACCATTTGTGTGCATAGCGTGTGTATTGTGCTTAATGCAAAAAAAGAAGATTAACAAAATGGTATCTGAAGTAGAAAAAGAGCGTGCTAACAAAAATACCAATTTTACAGAGGATGAAACTTCTGAGGAGAGTGATAGCCAAACCGAGACAGAAACGGAGACGGACACAGAAACAAGCACTGATATCGAGATCTACTAAATTATTTCCCCCGGCTTTGACACACAAAATCTGAAAGCTGGGAGATAAACTTAGAACGAATGTTTTCTTTGAAGCTGAGCAGATTTGTTTGTGTTTGGCTGTAGACCCCTCGGCACTAATCAACCTAGTTTTTTAAGAAAAAAACCATGTTGATTACGGGCTCGGGGCAGGTCGGGATTATGAAGCCCTTCGGGCTCTCTTTTAAACTTACAATAAGTAAAGTTGTATTATTTCGTAGATGTTTTCTAGTGTTTTTTATTTGGAGTTTGAAACCATGGCAAAAAAAGAACCAAAGTTTTACGTTTACATTCTTGAGTGCAATGATAACTCTTATTATGTAGGGTATACTCAAAATCTTTTCAGTAGGGTGAAATACCATTATCGAGGAGAGGGTGCTTCTTATACCCGCAAGAGGTTGCCTGTGAAACTTGTTTTTTACTTAGAATTTTCAAAAAGATATGAAGCTCTTTACGTTGAAAAACAGATCAAAAGTTGGTCTAGGAATAAGAAAAAAGCTTTTATCAATGGTGATTTTGAAATGCTGCAAGCTTTTTCGAAAAATACTCACCATAGGTATACGTGTTTAAAAACCCATACTTTAGACTGACTTGTGTTTTTCCCAAAAGACCAAATAACATCTACGAAATAATATAACTTTACTTATTGTAAGTTTAAAAGGGAGCCCGAAGGGCTTCATAATTCCGACCTGCCCCGAGCCCGTAATCAACATGGTTTTTTCCTTAAAAAAAACTAGGTTGATTAGTGCCGAGGGGTCTACAGCCAAACATAAACAAATCTTCTCAGCTTCAAAGAAAGCATTCGTCCTAAGTTTATTCCCCCGGTTCTCTGTTCTTGCGAGTTCAAGCCGGGGGACGTGATTTAATAGATTTCAGTGTCAGTACTTGTGTCGCTTTCAGTATCGGTATCTGTTTCTGTCTCAGTTTCTGTTTCTGACTCAGTCTCTATTTCTTCCTCAGTCTTTTCATCTTGGGTTTTAATATTTTCTTTTTTGTTTTTATCTTCGAGTTCAACTGGTTGCTCTTTTTCGACCTTAGTAATTTTTTTTCTTTTTTTGCAACCTTTTTTGATTGCACAAAGTGCGCCTATTGGGCATGCTGTTAAGCAAGCACCCAAAACCAGTCCTAAAGTAAGCCAAATTGGTATTAGCTCGAGATTTATATTAGAAACTTCTTGTGAGGGATAGCATTGGGTAGTTATTGTGGTTTCATTATTTTCAGTAGTAAGTATTGCATCACAGCATGGTTTATCTAAAGATAGGTCAGAGCTTCTTCTTTTTTTGGCTGTGCAAATTGCTGGGACGATCTCAAATTTTGCGAAGGGGCTGTTGCAATTCAAAATAGCAAGGTCGTTGCCGCCATCCATTGGCTCACAGAAACAGGGAGCGTCTTTGCTTAAGAGGGTGATGCCTTCAATATATTTTACTTTGATATCATACATGTTACTTTCACATTCTAATTCGGGCACTGGTAGCTCAAGATTGCAGTCTAGATATTCGTCGCCAAAAAAACCTACTCTGCAGTAACATAGCGTTATGTGATTGTGCCAGAATTTTGCGTTTTCAACGGACAAGGGATATGGGCCTGCTATGCATGGTGGTAGTTCGGGGTACGGAGGCATAGAATAGCCTGAGGATATAAGCATTGGAAGAAGTATTAGTAGAACAATCAATCTGGAATAAATTGCTCTAGGAGAGTAAGTTGTGACATCATAGTCTTTATGTTTCCCTTTACCACATTTTTTGAAGTTTTTGGTTTTGCAGAAGTCTAGTTTATTGTAAATACGATCTTGAATTTTTTTATTTAACTCTTCTATTTTTTTTCTTTGCTTACTTTTGTATCTTTTTTCTTTTTTTCTAGATTTGTACACAAATTTGTTGGTTTTTAAGCTGTACTTATCACGTTTGCGATACCTATTAGATCCACAATTTTTAGTTTTTTGAAATTTTCCTCTGCCGCAATGTATTAACGAAGGGGCCAAAAGATTTAAAGATAAAGCAAATAATAAATTTGTGCAGATAAGTTTTTTCATGTCTAAAACTCCTTAAAAAATGTAACGAAATATATGATTTTGCTCTTTAGTGTATAGCATTTTTTAAAAAGGGGAAATATTTATCCCCCAGCTTTTTGTCGCATACGCATCAAAGCTAGGGGATGAAATCTAATTATTCTTCTGTATCTGTATCTGTATCTGTATTTGTCTCAGTTGTTTCATCCTGCTCAGTTTCGCTTTCGGTTTCAGTGTCTATCTCTGATTCAGTTGTTTCATCCTGTTCTTTTTTATTCTCTTTTTCTTCAAAAGTGATAGAGTTTGAATTTTCAGTATGTTTTTTTCTTTTGCAGGGCTCGCACATTATGCACGCTATAAGCCCTGTTAAGCAAGCGCCCAAGCCGAGTCCGGAAATTAGCGAAGATATTGCCAGAGCTGTATTTATATTAGAATTTTCTTGGGAGAGTGGGCATTTAGTGGTTATTGTGGTTTTATTATTTTCGGTGGTGACTGTTGCATCACAGCAAGGTTCATCTTCAAGAGAAGAAGATCCAAAGCTTCTCTTCCTTTTATTTAGGTCTGAGCATATATTTGAAGAATGATAGAAATTTATATTTCCACAATCAAGTGTATGTTTGGAAAAAAAATTTCCTTTGCAAGTGCAGTCAGTCTCTTTCTCGAGAGACAGGTGGTCGTCTATACATATTTTAAAATTATAAAGGCCTTCTTCACACTCCCATGGTTGATTGATATCAGTAGCATCGCATCTTAGAAGTTGGCCCCCGAATGTACCGTGGATACACTTACATTCTAATTCATCACCACTACCGTAACTGTTGCCTCTATATGTCGTCTGATATATTCCGTCTACGCACGTCCATTCTGAATTGCCTGAAGCTACAAGCGTGAAGAGAAGTAGGAGTATTGTACCAAATGATATCTTTGCCCCAGAAGAATAGCGTGTGGTGCCAAAATTTGCATCACTTTTTTTTCGGTGCTTCTTTTTGTTTCTTTTTTTCGTGTTTAGCTTATTTGCTTTAATTGATCTGCGACGGATAAAGCGTAAAAGTCTTCTTTTTTCTTTATCAAAAAAACTTAATGCTTCAGTGTATTTTTGTTGCTTATTTTTTCTTCTTTTTTCTTTTTTGTTAACTCTATTTTTGTAGCTAAAGTTACGTTCTTTGCGTCTATAGTTCCTGCTTTTGTTATATTTGTGCTTGCGATATTTTTTGCCGCCATGGGCAAACGGAACAGCAAGAAGGTTTATTGTCAAAGCAACTAATAAATTTGAGCATATAAGTTTTTTCATGTCTAAAACTCCCTAAAAATTTTAACGAAATGTATGATTTTGCTTTTCAGTGTATAGTATTTTTTGAGCAAGGGAAATATTTATCCCCCAGCTTTTTGTTGAATATGCATCAAAGTCAGGCGTAATTTAATAGATTTCAGTATCATAATAAAGACAGGTGTCATAAAGAGAGGGGTAAAGCAAGGGCTCTATCCAAAATGGTATCTTTATACAAAATGATATATCCTTTAGCCTCTTTTTTAAGTATTTCTTTTTTAACTCAATTGACCTGCGTTTGCGACGGATAGAACGCAAGAAGTTCTTTTTTGTCTCCAAAAATTTATTTCTCTCTTTATTGAAATTGCTTAATGCTTCTATGTTTTCTTGCCAATTGCTTTTTCTTCTTTTCTCTTTTTTGCTAATTCTATCTTTGTGACTGAACTTGCGTTCTTTGCGTCTATAGTTCCTGCTTTTGTTGTATTTGTGTTTGTGATACTTTTTGCCGGCATGGGCAAATGGGGTTGCAAGAAGGTTTATGGTCAAGGCGATTAATAATTTTGTGCAAATAAGTTTTTGCATGAGTTTTTTCCTTTGTGGTGTAAGAGTTAAAAAATATAAAAATTATAAGACTCCAAGTACGATTCTACACGATTTCTATAATAGAATGGTGCCAGAAAAAAAAGGTTAATCAAGGAGTTTTTGAAATTGATGTGGAATTATGTGAGGTTTTTTTGGCCGCCACCTTGGCAGGCAAGCTTATCGACAGTGATGGTTAGGTTTGCCACGTCGTAGAGTCTTTGTAAATCTATAGGGTGGGTGAACTTTTTGTTTTTGAGTTTTGCAAAAAAGTTGCTGATTAAAATGTGTCGTCCCTTGTCCGGGAACTTAGAGCACTCGTCAAATGATTTACGCAGCCCAAAACCTTGGAGAACTTTATAATCTTTCATGACGATAGATTTTGAGTCAAAAAAGAGTTCCATGCGTTCACGGCCCATGTTTTGATGCCCTAGTGAAGTGTAGGTGAGTGAGCATATAGAGCCGTCTTGGAAGCTGACCTGTGCACAAAAATTGTCTGTGGGAAATAATTGTGAATTGGGTGAGTGTAAAGATTCGACAGAGACTGCGATAGGCTTTGAGTTGGTGAGTTCATAGAATATGTCGAAGATGCTGCAGGCCTCACCAATAATTCTTCCTTCTCCCATATCTTCTTGCACCGGCTTATTTTTTTTCAGAAGCTCGACGTTCATTCGGTAATTAATCACGAGTGGTGATTTTCTATTTTTGATGGCGCATTTTATTTTTTGTATAAACGGGGAGAATGATCTACTGTAGTCTACACAAAATGGGGTTGTCGGGTGCGTGTGCAAGAAGTTTTGTATTTGGTGCAGTTGGTCGGGGTTGGTTGCCATCGGTTTTTCTAGAAATACGGCTTTGCCTTTTTGCAGTGCATTAAGTGCTTGTTGGCAATGGTATTTGTGCTCAGAGGATATGACGACAACATCACAGATGTTATTGGATTCTTTTTCTAAGAACTCGTGTTCGAAGAACTCGTGGTAGCTGGCAAAGCATTTTTTTGCACCATATATTTTGGACATGTGCAGTGATCTGGATATATCTTTGCCGGTGATTGTATGTATAGTGGCATTTTTCTGTTGTGCTATGACTGGCAAAAGATTGTGTTCGGAGAATTCACCGGTTCCAACAATGCCAACTTTGAGTACGTCTTTTGTTGCCGGCATAAATTTTATTTCTGTGTCTTTTGTATGACCCCTTTCAGGGGTGGTGGGATCAAGGGTGTTTTGGGTGTTTGGGCCAGGCGTGCCTAGGTCAGGCGTGCCTGTTTCAGGTGAGCCTGTTTGTAGGGAAGAGGGTTTGGTGTTGTAGTGAATTATGACGCCTAAAGATTTTCTTGTTTTTAGTTTGGTGTATGCTTTTGCTATATCACTTACAGGGATGTTGTCGGTGATTAATTTATTTATGGTTATTTTTTTGTTTTCTAGTAACTTGATAAACGCTTGCATGTTCCGGTTTTCAGTCCATCTGACTATCTCGTATGGGTAGTCTCTTTTTGGGTGGGCTGATGGTTCATTTTCGTAATTGTTTATTCCGGGGCCATATGAGCAGGAGACTATAAGTTCGATCTCTTTTTTATAAAATGGGTTGCGTTCTAAGTTGAGGCCGACATCAGAGACAATGACAACTTTTCCTTTTTTGCGAGTTATTTCCATTGCTTGCGCAATAATAGAATCACTTTTTGATGCAGCGGCAATGATTGTGCAGTCCATGCCATGGTGATTAGTGATGTAATCGATCTCGTTGATTACGTCATCTTCAAAAGAGTGCAGTGCTGCGCTGGCGCCTAGCTGTTTTGCAAGAGCTAAGCGTTGGGCACATATATCTATACCAACGGTATTGCACCCAGATAGGTTTGCCATTTGCATTGTTATTTGACCCAAGACTCCAAGGCCAATCACACATACATGCTCTCCTATTTGTAAGTTTGCACGGCGTATGCTTTGCAATGCAAGTGCGCCGATTGTAGCAACGCTTGCTTCTTTTAAATTTTCTTTGTTTTTTACTGGGGTGACTAAATGTTGGGGTATTGCGATAATGTCTGCATGTTTTGCAAAGTTTGCGCTGGCACATGCTACCAGGTCGCCTGCTCTTATATTTTTTACCTGGTCGCCTACGGAAATAACTTCTCCCGAGCAGGAGTAACCAAGTGGTTGTATATGTCCTCGCATTTTATTTTTAACCAAGTGGGCAGTCTCTTGCATACCGTGTTTTGAGACAGATTTGATTACTTTTTTTATTTTGTTTGGCACATCGCTAAAAAAAATACTCTCTTGTGCTTTTTCTATAGTTGATATCTCTGCTCCTGAGCCCAAAAAAGAGTAGTGTACTGATACTAGTACACTATTTTCATCAAGATGGGGTTGGCATACTTCTTTGACTACAATATTGCCTCTATCTAAAAACACCTGTCTCATTATGCACTCCCTTTATCTTTTTTGCAGCAGGATGTATCGCGTGAGTTGGTTATGAAGAAGTCGAGCATACAGGTTTTTGTGGGTTCTGGGTTTTTAGTTTTAGATATGTATGTTGCACCACAGAAGTCTAAAATAAGTTTGTGTTTAAGTAATTTTTTATCGATTGCTTTAAATCTTTTGTGGGCGACTAGATAGACAATTATGTCTGCTTTTGCAATTCCATCTTGTATGCTTGTGTGTGTTTTGGCAAAAAGTGTTTGTAACTTTTGTTGTTTTATGTTTGGTTCAGCGATTAATAAATTAATATTTTTATGTTTTCTCATCTCTTTGGCAATAAATAGAGCCGGTGATTCTCGCAGGTCATCTACGTTTGGTTTGTAGGTGAGGCCTAGCAGTAGGACTGTGCATTTTTTTGCGCGTGGGGTATTAGGAGTGTTGTTTGCGATTTCCCATTTTTTTATTTTTTTATTTATTGTTTTTATAATCTCAAGTGGGCGATTGTCGTTGGTTGCCCGTGCTGCTTTTATAAATTCGCAGTTATTGGGAAACGATTCTACCAAGAACCATGGGTCTATGGCGATGCAGTGTCCGCCGACGCCACAAGTGGGCCGCAGTATATTTACTCGGGGGTGTTTGTTTGCAAGTTCTATGATCTCATATGGGTTGAGCTTTGCAGCTTTTGCCATTGAGGCAACTTGGTGTGCAAATGCAATCTGGGCATCGCGAGAACTATTTTCAATTAATTTTACCATCTCAGCTGTTTTGCAGTCGGTCAGATGTATATCGCCGGTGACAAATGTATTGTAAAGTAGTGACGCTTTGTATGCAGATTCAGGCGTTATGCCGCCAATAACTCTGTCATTTTCAACTAATTCTTTGAAAATCTTTCCCGGCAGTACTCGCTCAGGGCAGTGCGCTACATGAAAATCTTTGCCGGCCCGTAATTTTGTTTTTTCTTGCAGCAGCTGTGCCAGTTTTTCTGTTGCCCCAACAGAGACGGTAGACTCCAGTAGCACTGTATTTCCTGTTTGCAGTACTTTTGCTATAGAAATAGCAGCACTCTTGATGTAAGAGAGGTCTATTGCTTTATTTTCTTTAAATGGTGTTGGTACTGCAATAATAAAATAATCGCTGGCTTGTATTTTTGTGGTAGCTTTTAAATGTTTGTAGCTTAAAGCGATATGTAATTTCTCATAAATTTCTGGTTCTTCAATGACCGGGTCTCCCGCGTTTATGCTTTCTACTTTTTGTGCATCAATATCAAAGCCGGTTACGTCAAAGCCGTTTTCGGCTAGTAGTATAGCCGTTGGAAGTCCTATGTATCCTAACCCAAGAACACATGCTTTTTTCATACTTAAGTTCCCTTTTAATTTGCTTTTTAACTTCTCTCTATTATGTGTTGCCCCTTTAAAGATGTCTTTTTGGAGTTTGGGCAAATTATCTAACTTATCTAAAAGTTTGTTTTTTAGTATTACTGTTATTTTTTCTGATGCGTGCCCATCGCCATATATGTTACTTGTTTCTCTAGATTTAAAAGATTTTAAATTGTGATGTGTGTTTAGCTTTTGTATAATTTTTTCTCCATTTGTGCCGACCAGTGTTGCAAGGCCGGCCTGCACCCCTTCCATGCGCTCAGTTTTTTCTCTGAGAATTAGTACAGGTTTTCCCAAAGAGATCGCCTCTTCCTGAATGCCTCCTGAATCGGTGAGTATAATATTTGCGTGAGAAATAAGATAGACCATGTCACTATATTGTATTGGTTCGGTGATATGTAAATTCTCCAAATTGCTGATATCTGTTTTTTCTATAGCCTGTATTACTTGTGGATTTGGGTGAAACGGATATATGCAACAGGTACCTGGGTTATCTAGCAAAAATGTTTTTACGCTATTTAGTATTTGTTCTATTCCCCCGTTAAACGACTCTCTTCGGTGTGCAGTGAGTAATATTATTTTTTTGTTTTGCTTTTTGCAGGTGTTAATGGTTTGTTTTAGTGTGTCTGTAATGTGTAAAGCGTCGGTAGTGATTTTATCTTGTATAATCCTGAGTGCGTCGGTGACGGTGTTGCCGGTGAGAAATATTGTTTCTTTTGCAACCCCTTGGGAAATTAAATTGTTATACGCAAGTTGTGTGGGTGCAAAGTGGTAGTTTGCGATCTGGCTTACGATTCGCCTATTGGCCTCTTCTGGAAATGGGTGTTGTATGTCATCTGTTCTCAGGCCTGCCTCAACATGAGCAACCGGTATATGGGCGTAAAATGCTGAGAGTGCAGCGGCCATAGTCGAGGTCGTATCGCCTTGTACAATTACGAGTGATGGTTGTAGTTGTGCAAAAAGTTCTTTTGTTTTTTGTAAGATAGATTGGGTGAGATAAAAAAGATCCTGTTTTTGACGCATGATTTCAAGATTAAAGTCAGGTGTTATACCAAAAATATCAAAAACTTGAGAGAGTAGTTCATCATGTTGCATGGTTGAGCAGAGTAGTGCAGGAAGCCCAGATTTTTTGAGTGCTTGATAGAGAGGTATCATCTTGATGCCTTCTGGTCTTGTGCCGACAATCAAGACAATAGGCCTTGTATGCTCTGCTTTTTTTGTGTGCTTCGAATTGCCCACTCTATCTCCTAAGATATCTCCTGAGCTATTAAGCTCTCAAGCTATTAAGCTATTTTACATCTTTGCTCAAGATATCAAATGTGATTACTATAGCAAGCCAAATTTAAGATGAATATACTTTTGGGGTTTTAAATTTTGTATTTTTGTTTATCCTGTATATTATGTTTGGCCTAAAGGGATCGCGGGGGGTTGAGTTAAATACTTGTAAACAGGTTTTTAAATTGGTAGTGGGCATTGTGAAGTACAAAATGAAGTGCAAAAAATTATTTTTTAAGTTGATTGTTTCTTTTTTGGTTTTATTAATAAAAAATATACATTCTCAAGAGATGCTTACTGCAGTACAGATGAGACAAAGTGGTAAGAAAGCATTTCTTGGTAAAAGTTTATACAAAGACTTAGGGCGAAAGTTCAGTTTTTTTACGGCGGGACAGGTTGCTGTTGTCGGTTTTTATGATTCGCATCAATTTGTAGGCATTGGAGAAGATGCCGTCGTATTCTATCCTGAACCACAAGATATTGATTCTAGTGGGCTAGATATTAATAACAAAGATCAGTTTGATATGTTTGCTGTGAACGTTGGTATAAAATCGTTGTTTGAGGGCCCAGATTTGTGGGGTGCAAAGGTGATTGGGAGGTTTGAATTTGGATTTGGGGGTATAGCTGAGCAGGAGATACAGGCACTTGGGGTAATGAGTATTGGCAGTATTTATATGAGTTTTCTTTGGAGGAGGACAGAGGTTCGTTTTGGTCAATTTTTTCATCCTCTAGCCTTGAGTAAAACATATCCTACGCCGGTGAGCGGAGATGAAGGCTTGGGGTTTGACCCTATAAGAAGGGTGCCAATGATACGTCTTGTACATGTGGTTGATAAGTTTAAGTTTACGTTAGCGCTATCTAAGCTTTTTGGACTTAAAGAAGCAAGAAGAGCAGTTTTACCAGATTTTTTTTGTAAACTTAACGTAAGATTTGGCAGGAAATATCATTTTGGTGTTGGTTTGAATTATCATGCAGAAGTTCCAAGATTAGAAACAGAAGAGAATTATAAAACAACGGAGCAGGTTTCAGGTATAGCGGCTTTTGTTTATGCTCGATTAAGGCCTTATCCATTTATTATAAAAACCAGGTTTAATTATATTGAGAATGGTAGTCCGTTTGGCATAATGGGATCATATAGTGCGCAGTACAGAAACTTTGTAACAGATGAAATAATATATACCCCTATGCGTGCAGTTACCTTTTGGACCGATATAGTGTATGTCAAAAATAAGAACATAGAGCCAGGGTTATTTCTTGGTTTTGCAAAAGATTTAGGGGCGTCCAAAAATATTGTAAAGGGTTATACAAAAATTGAAGATGGTAAGCAAGAAGATGTATCTTTGATTAATATAAATTCTACAATGAAAAGTGCCCGGTATTTTTTTAGGGTTGCTCCAAGGGTCAGAACGCGGGTTAGAAATTTAATTTTTGGGTTTGAAGTTTCATATGCTCGTGCAGCATTTGCAAGGGACTCATCCCAAGAGGGGTGGCAAGATGATTATGATTGTCATGGCAGAGTTGTAAATGCAAAACCAGCAAGCAATATGAGACTAATATTTAATGCCGTTTATGCGTTCTAGGTCCCACTCTAGGTTATAGTTGCCACAGAGAGTAGGTGTATGCAATTTTTGTAATCTAATGCAAACTCGAAAATTGAAATATTTTAAAAGAAACAAAAATAAGGGTTCTTATGCAGACAAAAAAACTTACCTCTCCGTTTTCCCTGAGCCTGACGAAGGGTTTATATTAAAAGCTTATTTTTTCTAAAAAGAGTTACAAAAAGACTTTCGGCGGCCAATTTTTTATGAATCTATGTTAAACTCTATAAAAACTAATATAAACCCTTCGTCAAGCTCAGGGAGAACGGGGGAAGAATACCTTGCAATCAGAAAATCAGAAATATAAATTTGCTTAAGTTAATAACATTAGGGAGATGTATTTGCGATATAGGATAAGCGTTTATTTTTTTGTGTTTTTATTTCGAGTTCGCGTTAATCTAGTAAAGGTTTAAGAGCTTAAGAGGGGTTTTCAAGTGAAATTATCACATAAAAGCATAACTTTGTTTTTTTGTTTTGTTATAGCGCCATCTATTTTTTGCATGAATAAAATAGATCTGAGAATTAGTAAGTATATTGCTATTCATAAAATTGTAACACTAAAAGATTGTCAAAATCCGGAGTTTAGAAAAAAATGGAGACTCAAGTTTAGCCCTGATGGGAGCTATATTTTGCTTTTTGCTTTACCTTCACTCAATCCAGATGTGCAAATAGAGTACATACAAGCTGTGAATAAAGAATTTAGGTTTAGAGCGTTAACAGATCTTGGTCTGTCTTTTAATTTACTCGGTGAGGGATTTGCAAAGCTTAAACTTTTTGATGCCCAGACAGGGAATAAAAAAATAGATATGGATAAGATGTATCTTTTTATGTGTAGCCATAATGGGAATTATTTGGCTGTTAAAGGCAAGCTTGTGAGTCTTTTGGAGCGTAAATCAATACCGGTAATAAAAAAATATAATAAAAACAGGCTTTATTTTTATGAGTTTAATAAAGCTTGTGATTATCTTGCTATTTTTAATTATTTATATGATAAGCTCCAGTTGTTTAACCTTAAAACACTCAAGCCAATGACACATATTAACAACAAAATAAAAGACCTGAAAATAGAAGAGTATGTGTTAAGTGATTATGGGAAGTATTTAGCTTTTAGGCTTCGTGATGAAAATATACACTTTGTTAATCTCAGAGAGGGCAGTAAGCTTGATCTTATTGTGCCGAAAGTAGATATTGAAAAATATAAATTTTCTTCTCCCAATAGCCGGTATTTTGGTTTTATTACAAAAGACGCTTTTCGATTGATTGATCTTGAAAAAAAAGGAGAAGAAATACTGTGTATAAAAAGAGTTTTTGTTTTTGAGTTTTGTAATGATAGCAGGCATCTTTGGGTGCGTAAAAATCATCCTCTTTTTTCGGACAGAGTGTGCAAAATATATTTGTTTGATATACCTAGGTGTAAATTTGTAGATGATATTCTTGAGTGTAAAGCTGATCTGGTCATAGATGACTATGATTGTAATAATGGACCCCCCTGTTTTAGCCCTAATGGAAAGTATTTTTGCTTTAAAAAAACATATAAAGAAAATATACTTTCTAAAAAATCAAGATTATTAACAAAAATAAGCTTAATAAACTTATTAACCAGCAAGAAAGAAAAATTAGAAATCACAATCGTGGGCTCTGTAAGATCCAAAGGTAATATTTTTACAACAGATGAAAAATTTTTACTTGTGTGTGATCAAGCAGGCCTCAATTGCTTACTCGATCTTGATTCTTATGATTGTAAAAGCAAGCGGGTCAAAAAAATATATAATCTTAATATTAAAAACGTGATAGATATTACTTTTGGCCCCCAGCAGGAGCTGAGCGTTATATACGAAGAAAAAAACTTGAACGGCAAGATTACTGGCATCAAAGCTTATTCATTTGATTTGCCCAATAAAAAATCTGTTTTTTATCGCAAAAGACTTAGGAAAAACAGGGCGTATAGCGATTTGGTTATCAAAACCATGTATGCAAGCAAAAAGGCGAAAGAACGTAAAAGAAAGCTTGATATATTGTATAAAGATTATTGCCAAGATGAGGATCAGGACGACTACGTAGAAAACACAGAAAATGAGTTTGGGCCAAACGAGTTTGAGCCGAAGAAAAAAAGAAGAAAAATAGGTGGGTTTTAGACATACAGTTTTAACAAAATTTTAATTAATCCTGGTATCGGGGTAAAAAAAGTAATAATATATGTGTCTGTTGTTAGTTTTAACAAAAAACTGTGAAGGATACAAAATGATAAAAACAAAAATAATTTTGTTAGCTATTTCGCTTTGCTTTTTAGCAAGCTTTAATAAATCAAAAAGTATGAGACCTAAATCTAAAAACAAAAAAAGTACAATAAAAAAATACATAGACTCATTAGTTAAGCCATTTATCAATAGAACGTTGCTTAATTCTATTGACAGAAAACATTATTATTGGGTCTGTTGGAAAGATGGTTTTGAAATGGTTAGGCTTCTTGTTAAAAATGGCTTTGATGTAAATAAAGTTGATATGTTTAGTAGGACGCTACTTTGGTGGGCTTGTCGTAATAATAACTTTGATATTGTAAAATATTTAATTAAAAATGGCGCCAGAATATCTGTCAATAAAGTTTGTGATTGTGGCACTACCACACTTTATTGGGCTTGTAGGAATAATAATTTAGATATGGTGAAATACTTAATTGAAAATGGTGCAAAAATAGACAGTAAATCTAAAAAAGAAATTATAAATAATCCCAAATATGTTGAGTTAGGCTTTGTTTTTGGCATGAAAAAATATGATAAAAACATGTTTAATTTTTTACTCAAGCTTCTTATAAAAAAGGGTATTGATGTAAATAAAGTCGATGAAAAAGGTAGAACGCCACTTCATTTGGCTTGTGAAAATGACTGCTTTGAACTTGTAGACTATCTTATTGAAAAAGGTGCAAATATTTATACACAAGATAAAAATAAAAAAACAGTTATTAATAAATCGATTGAGAAAAAATATTATAATATTACTAAGTTACTTTTGAATAAGCTTTACACAAAAAGTGGCAGCAAAGATTGTTCGATATGTCTTGAGGATATGAATGTAAAAGAAGTTAGAGGGACTCCGTGTGGGCACTTTGCACATTACAACTGTTTTCTTAATTGGTTGGGCCAAAAGGAAGAGGGATCATGCCATATATGTGTATCTAAACTAGAAAAAAAAGATTTGTATGTGATTGATTATGTCAAACCTAAGAAGAAAAAAGGAAAAAAACGTAAGAAGACAATAATGAAAATACCTAAGGTACCTAGGTAGCCTATAATTACAAAATGGTGTATTGGGCGTTTACAAATTGCTTGTTATTTAGTATAAAAGTCTCATGTTTAGTTTTTAAATTTTTTTAAAGTTTTATTGTAAAGAGGTTGGGGATGAAGCCTAAGATAAAAATTATAGCAGCTGTTTTTCAAGTAAGCCTTGTATTTTTAAGTTTGCAGGGGGAACCGGATGAAATACTTCCTATTTTGCAGATGAGGGATATTGGTGAAACAAAATTTTTTGCAAGAAAGTTGGAAGAAGCCAGGGAGCTTTGTGAGGAAGAAAAAAAGGCTAAGAAGAAAAAGCCTGTGCAATATGAGCCTGAAAAAGAGCGTAAAAAAAGAAAATTTGAATTCCATCTGGTAGGCGGAATGTCTTTTGAGATGATGTATGATAGTCGCCAGGTGATTGGTGACAGATTTGATGAATTTATCTTTTTCCCTGCGCCACAAAAAATAGATAATAGTGGATTGGACATAAACGAAAAAGATCAATTTAACATGATGGGCGTTAGGGCCTGTTGTGCTCTTCACGTAAGAGGTCCAATGTTATGGGGCGCGAAAACGTCTGCAGTGATAGAAGGGGAGTTTAATGGTATTAATAATGACACTGTAAGGCTATTTAGATTAATAAGAGCTAATGCGAATTTTGATTGGAAGAATACTCGACTTATGTTTGGGCATTATTATCATCCACTGGTTTTAGATGAGATGTTTCCAGAAACTGTCTCCAGGGGGCAAGGTAGAGTTTATGATCCTTTTGATTATGCTCCGCAGATTAAGCTAAGACATAGAATGCGTGAATTTGAATTTGTCTTGGCTGTTTCAAAAATATTTGATTCTCAACCTGCTCGTTGGGCTACGTTGCCAGATTTATTTGCTCAATTTAACTGGCTTGTAAAAGACCATATATTGGGTGTGGGAATAAATTATCACGCAGAGGTACCTCGTCTTTTTTCTCAGATTCCACCGGCCGAGACTGGCCTTGATGCTGTTAAAACTTACAAAACAACAGAGCAAGTTGATTCCATTTACCCTTTTGTGTTTGCAGCTCTTAAGTTTGAGCCTTTTGATGTTAGAATGAGAGCTACATATGCAGAGAATGGTTCTGTTTATGATTTGATAGGTGCATATGCTGTAAAATACAGAAATGATGCAACAGATGATAGGCTACTTAATAATTTAAGAACACTTGCCTGTTGGGCGGATATTATTTACAAAAAGTGGACACATTTAGAGCCGGGTGTTTTTGTTGGTGTATCGAAAAACTTTGGAGCATCAAAAAAAATTATTAAAGGGTTTGAGTATACGCCTGAGAGTTGTACATGTCCGCCTGAGGATTCCACAGATCCTGAGTGCTTGTCATTGCTTGATGTGCCGGATTCTGTAACGACTATAGATTATACTTTTATATTTGCCCCAAGATTACGAGTAAGATTTGGTGAATTCTCTTTGGGTGCAGAAATAGAGTACACTCGTGCATCTTACTCAAGAGCTTTTGACCAGGACGGTTGGCAGAACGATTTTGATGATACTGGTAAAGTAATTTGTTCAAAGCCGGTTAGTAATTTTAGATTATTACTGGCAACGTTTTATAATTTTGATTATATGCCGTTTTCGTATAAGTAGTTTGCAAAGTTAATAATGTGCCGAAAATTTTCTTAATTTGTTGATGGCTCTTTTTAAATTCTTTGGTACTATTATTTCTAGTTTTTCTTTATTATTTTTTTTGTAATAACTTTTAAAAAGGGAAAGTATGAATCGCTATTACAAGGTCAGTGTAATTTCTTTGTCTTCTATTGCTTTGTTTCTATTGTTCAGTTTTTTTTCAAATTTGATTACAGATAAAACTATACATAAAGCGAGCAAAACAAATAAATTGGGCAATACGATGCAAGAAAAGGTTTTGAGGCTTCCTAGGTATCCGTATCAGGATATTATAATTAATAATAAAATTGTAAAACGGGGAAGGGGTCCAAGTTGTGACTCAAGGTATGCGGCTATCTCAAAAGTGTTATCACAGTATAAGCGGCCTATTACGGTTCTTGATATTGGTGCTGCAGAAGGGTATATGTCACTCAGGATAGCCAAAAATTTTGATGCTACCTGCGTTATGATTGAGCACCCATCAGGTGAGAGCGGGGGTTTTTTAAAACAGTTGTGTCAACTTAATACAGATCGAGATAATCTTGTTTTGCTTTACAAAAAAATAACTGCTGAAGAATTAAAGCTGCTAAGCTCGTGTGAGCGTTTTGATGTTGTTATTGCACTAAACGTGTTGCATCACTTTCCAAAAGACAAGTGGAAAATTGCGGCCAATTCTATCTTAAGTATGGCAGATTACGCGATTATAGAAACCCCACCTGTAGAAGATACGGGTTCTATTGGGAAGCCAACTTTGCCAGGAATAATTAAATTTTTAAAGTCACATAGAGGCAAAATCATAGCAAGAACTTCCAGAAGGCATACAAGACCAGATACGTTTGCAAATACTTATTTAGTCAAAGGTATAAATAAAGGGCTTGCACGCAGGGGGCTTTTGGATTACTACAGCTTGGGTTACGAGGTTGTCAGCAATACGAAAGAAAAATTCTTACTTGAAAAACCAAAGAAAACAAGAAAAGTTTGTCCAAAAGGTATAAATTTCATGACATTTAAGTTACTAAACGGCGTGTACCCAACCAAGTCTATGGTAAAAAGATCTCTGGCAAATCTTAAGCAGCAAGGCTTGAGTATAGTGCCGCAGGATTTGGTGATCCAGGGTGAGCGTTTAGCTTCAATAGCTGATAATAAAAACCCCAATAGATGCGACGATACAATGCTGAATCTAGCAAATTCAATTGTAGATACCTCTGGTATGAAAGAGATCGCACGACTTTGTAGAAGTGTGCAGAGTAAAGTTGGAAGAGGTCGGGCATAAGCTAGAAGCTAAGAATTTTTGGACAATGTTGACAATGCTATTGAGAGCACGGAGTCTTTGCAGGTTATTTTATTTTTTTCTTTTAAACTTTTGTCGAGGCTCCATAGTTTTATAGTATTGTCCATTGAAGCTGAAAGTACATTTTTATCTTTATTTACAAAAGCTATTGATCTAATATCGGATTTGTGCCCATTATTTGTTTTTGCTGGAATTTTGCATTTTTCAAGATCAAGAATTTTTATTTTTTTTGCGCCTCCCATTGCAAGGTATTTATTATTTTTGCTTATTGCTAAAGAAGTAACATACAACTTATAGAGTACTATCTCTTTTACTATCCCAAGAATGTCATCACAATCATGCTTAACGGGATTACTAAAACACCCGATTGTGCTCCCTGGCCATATTTTGATTGTATCTTTTCGGTTTACATTGGAGCATGATATGAGATGTGTATCGTCATTTGTGAATAATATTGACTGAATATCTTCTCCTTTGGGTACATTTAAATCTTCTGTGATCTCTTGCCAATAGGGTATGTCTCTGATAGAAATAACACAATCTTCTTTCTGGTATCTAGGGTTGTTTTTTTTGAATGCAAAGTATTTGTTATTGTTGCTAAATGCCATGGAATTTACAAAACATTCTCCATCATCCAGTGTTTTTTTAAGAACAAAGTTTTTTATATTTTTTATTTTCCATATATTTATTTTGTCGTTTGCATAATCTCCACCAGCAAGATACTTGTTGTCGTTACTGATTTTTAAGCAAAAGATGTCGCTTTTTTTGTTTTTTATGGTGTGAATTTTTTTCCAATTTTTTGTATCATATATATCAATATTTTCAGAGAGTGCTACTGCAAGAAACTTATCTCCATTAATAAAAATTACAGAGTAAGGAGTATTTTCTGTATCCAGTGTTTTTACATCTTTAAAATTTTTGTCCCATATTTTTACTTGTTTGTTTGCAATTGCTGCTGCAAGATACTTCATGCAATACTGGGTTTTGGAACATAGACATAAAACAGTGAATAAAATAATTGACGTTTTCTTCATAGCACACCCTTTTTATTTAGTTATATTTTTTTAACCAATGAAATTATAAGGGAGATATTATTTTTGTCCAGCTTTGGGAAAATTTATTTTTGTAGTATGAATTCGAGCTAAGAAAGTGTAGCAAGTTTTTAGAGTGAATTTTCTCAATCCGCTCATCCTGAGCTCTTGTCCTCTGTAGCCTTGGCGTAAGGGGATGACGAAGGACCTAGTGTATTCCTATGAGATGGAAAATTTTCTGCATAAGCTGGTCTTTATTTTAAAAATTTAAAAATTTTCAGGTATTTTTTTCAATATCACAAAAAATCTGTTAACTTGCCGATATTTATTTTAAAGGAATACATTAGGTCCTTCGACGAGCTCAGGATGAGTGGGGGTGAGTATTTTTCTTTTGTGCCGAAGATCCAAGGGCACTTAATTATCGAGTTGACCCTAGTTATCATTGTACACAAGATCTGACACAGCCTGTGTGATATTGACAGCCTGTTTAAGTGTATTTTGATAAATATTGCGGCCTATAGCAACGCCAGATGTGCCCATTTTAAGTTGTTCTCTAATAGTTTGTAAAAATAGTTTTGCATCTTTTTTGGGCCCTCCGGAGCATATAATTTTTGTTTTACCCGCAGCTTCTATTGCCTGGCGTAAATCTTGTAATTTTTCTGTAGGGTTAAGTTTAGCAAAATCTGCGCCGAGTGCAGCAGCAACACCGGCGGCACCGGCAAGGAGATCAGCATCTTTTTCATCTTTTATATGTTTGCCTCGGGGGTACATCCACAAAATTGTAACAAGACCGGCATGCTGAGCTTCATAGATTACATGCGCAGCTTCTGAGAGCATTTCGTTTTCAAATTCGCTGCCCAAGTAAACAGTGTATCCAACGCCCCGTATTTTTAGGCCAGAATTTTGCTTGAACTCCAGAACGTCCTCAACAGTCCATAGTTGGCTACTCACCGGGTCTTTTTGTTCTGTAGGGATAACATCTGTTTTTGAGTTTACTTTGACGACATAATTAACATCTGGGTACTCTTTGCCATATTGTGATATGAGTCCCATCTGTGTTGCAAATGCGCCAATCTCCCCCTTGCTTGCAATTTTAAACAAGTGCTCAGGACTATTTACTTCTGGGGGTATATTTTCACCATAAAAGTCTTTATTTAGGTGTTCAATTTTCTGGTCACCCGCAAATAAAAATAATTTCCCGGTGCTTTTGGTAATTGCGTTATAATTTTCTTTATAGATATTCTCTGCTTCTTTTGAAACAGTTGCTGGTATGTTTATTTTTTTATCTTCCATTATTTCCCTTTTTTCTCATTCCAAATTATTTGTGATTAAATTACGGGTGATTAAATCACCTTGTCGTGAATCAGGGTTTTTTCTGCGATTTTTTCAAATAACGGCACAGCAATAGATTGCGCGTATACGCCTTTTTTATCTATCTCTTTTAAAAATACCACAATAACTCTTTGATAAGCACCTTTTTCAATTATCCCTGCGCAAGTGAATATATTATCATCTTGTGAGTACGCGCCGTTAACCAGTAAGTTAGCTGTGCCTGTTTTGCACATGATTCTGTACCCTTTAATGCGTGCGCGTCTGCAGGTGCCTTTGAGCGTAGTATTTTCCAAAATATTTTTTATGGCTTCTATGCTTTTTTGTGAACACACAGGGTTTTGCCCATTTGCAGTGGTGTTTATACCAATTCCTGTCAAGCGGGGTTTAACTGGCACTCCGTTATTGGCAATCAAGCAGAATGCTTTTGCCAGCTGCAGTAAGCTTGCGGTGATTTCATACCCATAAGAAAGAGAGATGATAGATTGCTTTGACCATTTATTTGGAGGATTAACAAAGCCTTTTTGTTCACCGGGGAATGTAATGCCAGTTTTTGCGCCAAATCCAAATTTTTTATAATGATCATATAATTTCTCGCCTAAGCGCTTTGCGACTATGGCAATGCCAATATTATTAGATTTTTCTACTACTTGGGAAAATGTGATAAGCCCATGTGCTTTTACCGTGTTTATCTGTCTGCCGTCTACAAATGCTGTTTTTTTGCTTTTACAATCTATGAGCTCATCGGGAGTTACAACGCCTTGCTCAAGAGCAGCAAGTGCTGAAAATACTTTTATAACGGAGCCTAACTCATAGCACTCAGTAATAATTTTATTTTTGCTTTTTGCAGGATCAAACTGCTGGGTGTTATTTGGGTCAAAATAGGGATAATTCACCATAGAAAGTATATCGCCGTTTTTTGGGTCCATGATTATTATTGCCCCGTCTTTGGCCCCATGTTTTTGTGCTGTTTCTTCTAACTCTTGGGCAGCAAGAAATTGCAAGTCGCTGTTTAAGGTTAACGTTATTGGTTTTGCAATTTTGCCTCTTACTTTTGTTTCTTTTTTAAAATAAAAATGGCCTGATCGAGCATCTTTTTCCAAGTAAAACGTTGTTGGGGTTCCTGAAAGTTGTGTGTTGTACGTAAGTTCTAAACCAGATAACCCGTTATTATCAATGTTGGTAATGCCTACAATTGTACTTGCAGACTCAATAGGGTAGAATCTATTTGGCTCTTTTAAAAGATGTATATCTTTTAAGTTGCAGCCCTTTATCGCGTTAATTTCTTTTTTGCTTAATCTTCTTTTTACAAACATAAAGTTTTTGTTTTTGCTTCTTGCAAACCTGTTTATAGAACGTTGGAAATGCTTTTCCAAAAATAGTACCAGCTTCTTTTCTTGAGCAATTTGTTTAGGCAATATAAATGCAGAGAAGCAGTCTTTGTTCATTGCCAAGAATTGCTTGCCGGTTCTGTCTAATATTGGGCCTCGTTCCGGTTTCATGGTGAGTGTGATATTGTATTGTTTTTTCCCCAGATTAGAGAAAAAATCACTTTGCATGATTTGGATCATAAAGAGATTAATCCCGATTATCATGTAAAGGGTACAAAAAAGTAAAAATATAAAAACGGTTCTTATTTTATAGCTTTTTCCCATATTGTTTATTACTTTTCTAGTTTTTTATTATTTTCTAATTTCGCTAGCTCTATTTTTTTAACCTGTTTCAACTTAACTTTGCTCATGTTTAGTGTATCTTTTGCAAACTGTTTGATTGTAGATCTTTTGCGTAAATGGTACCAATTTTGCGAAAGCTCCTGCTTTTTCTCTGTTAGCTCTTTAATTTCATTCTCATAGGTTTGCTTTGCATAAGATAATGTAATTATCTGGTTATGCTTGTTTATCTGGAAAAAGATAAAAAACAGATGAGTTACAACAAATAAACCTATAAACGTTATTCTTTTCATTGCCACCCCACTACTTTGTTA